>JAAZXC010000100.1 GCA_014240365.1 Acidimicrobiales bacterium
CCCGGCGGCTCGAACCAGGGATCGGGCGACCTCGTCGCCCCGGTCATCCCGGTGCGAGGCGGCACGCTGGTGATGGGTACCTCCCAGGTGGGGGCAGGCATCAACCACGGAGTTGCATCCGGTGTCGGTATCGGCAACGTGAGTTCGAAGGTCTTCGCCTCACTGGTCCACCTCGACGCCAACTGGGAACCCCAGCCATACCTGGCTGAGTCCTGGGAGGTATCGGAAGATCAGATGACCGTCACGCTGCACCTTGTGGCCGGCGCAACATTCCACGACGGAGTGCCAATCACGTCAGCCGACGTGAAGTTCTCAATCGAAGTGGTCCAGAACAATCACCCGTTCACCGGGATGTGGGCCCCAGTTGACACGATTGACACACCTGACGACCTCACGGTGGTGCTCAGCCTGGCCAACCCGCACCCCGCTCTGTGGATCGCCATGTCAGACGTGCTGATGCCGATCATGCCGAAGCACATCATGGATGACGGCACAGCAATCAACGAAATGAAGGGTCATCCAAACAATACGGCAGCCCTGGAAGGCGACTTGATCGCGGTTGGTTCCGGTCCGTTCCGTCTCACCGAGTGGAACAGCACGGAAAAGATCGTGATGGATGCCTACGAGGACTTCTTCATTCCCGGTCGCCCCTACCTCGACAGCATCATCTACGTCATCACACCCAACGAGGACACACTGATGCTGGGCCTTGAGTCCGGGGAGTACGACACTGGCGGCTATGCCAGCGTGATCAACGCCGAGAAGGTCGCCAACAACGCAAACCTGGTCGCTAATCCCGACGAGTTGAGTGGCGTCGGCTCGTTGAACCACCTGCAGTTCAACATGTCAAACGACATCATTGCTGACCTTCGGGTGAGGCAGGCGATTGCCTACACCATCGATCGGGACTTCATCATCAACAGCCTGCACCAGGGCCAGACCGAGGAATTGCTGGGTGGCATCCACCCGTCAAGCCCGTTCTACAACCCGGATGTTGAGCGCTACGACGTGGACCTGGACAAGGCTCGCTCGCTGCTTGCCGAAGCCGGCTACGCCGACGGGCTGGAGTTGAAGATCCACTACATCCCAGGTCCGAACGAGCAGCAGCTCTACGTGGCCGAGTACATCGCTCTGGCACTCGGAGAAGTAGGAGTTGATGTGGAGGTCGTCCAGAGTGCCGACCTTCCGTCGTGGGCTGGCATCTTCTTCGGTGGTCCGGATGCCTGGCACATGACCATGAACGCCTACTTCAACTGGGGCGACCCGGTTATCGGTGTACAGCGGGCCTACGTCTGCGCCAACATCGTGGTGGGTGTGTTCGTCAACAACTCGGCCTACTGCAACGAGGAGGTCGATGAGATTCTCTACGCGGCAGCAGCCGAGACGGACTTCGACGCCCGGAAGGCGCTCTACGACGAGTTCCAGGAGATCACAGCAGTGGAGTTGCCGTTCTACGGCATCAACGCTCTGCCGATCTACGGAGCCCACCAGGCCGACGTAATGAACATGCCGCTTGGGACGTGGGGCTCGCTCTCCGGCATGGAAAACGTCTGGGTCGACAGGTAGACCTCAGTCAACAACTGAGACCTAGATCACACTAGAGACGAGAGAGGTGACGGCGCTCGCCCGGGGAATCGGGAGCAGATTAGGACAAGCGATTGGACTGCTACTGGCAGTCGTGGTCGTCGTGTTCTTTCTGATCCAGCTTGCCCCGGGCGACGCCGCCCTCTACCTCGCCGGCGATCAAGGCGTTGGCGACGCTGAATTTCTTGCCCGGGTGCGGGCCGATTACGGACTGGACCAACCGCTTCTCGTCCAGTTGGGGACCTACATTGGCAACGTCGCCCAACTGGACCTGGGCGAGTCCATCTACTTCAATGAGCCGGTCCTCGGCCTGATCGTCGAGCGACTCTTCGCCACTTTGCTGCTGGCCGGCACCTCACTTCTCTTCGCAGTGGGGGTGGGCGTGGCCATCGGCGTGTACACCGCCCGACGGCCCGAAAGTCCGATGTCTTCCGCCGCGACGGTGACGAGCCTGGTTGGATTTTCCACGCCGGTCTTCTACTCGGCCATCATGGCCATCGTCCTCTTTGCCGCAAAGTGGCGCCTGCTCCCCGTGGGCGGTATCGAAGACGTCCGCTACGACGGCAACTGGCTCGGCGAAACCGTCGACCTTCTCCAACACCTCGTCCTTCCGGCGCTCAGCCTTGGGATTATCTATCTAGCCATCTACTCCCGGCTGGCCCGAGCTTCGATGCTCGAGGTGCTGGAGTCCGACTACATCCGCACTGCCCGAGCGAAAGGCGCCCGAGAGCGCGTGGTTGTCTACAAACACGCCCTTCGAAACGCCATCATTCCCGTGATAACCGCCGCTGGACTCCAGGTCGGGAACCTACTGTCCGGCGCCCTTCTGGTCGAGGTCGTGTTCGCCTGGCCTGGAATCGGAAGGTTGGCAGTCGACTCAATTTTCCGGCGTGACAGCCCGACACTGCTCGGCATCATGATCTTCTCTTCGGCCATGGTCATCGTGGCCAACCTGCTCACCGATCTTGTCTACCGGCTCATCGACCCCCGGATCCGCGTCGGAGGATCCCGGTGACCGATGTCGGCGTAGCCATCAAACAAGTCGAAGCTGGTGGCCGGGGATCCTTACGTATGTTCCTTCGGAACAAGGCCGCTGTCGTGGGCCTGGTCGTATTCTCCCTAATCGTCCTGGTCACCATTTTCGGACCGGGCCTCTACGGGACAAGCGCAAACAAGATGGTTGCGAGGCCGTTCCTGGGTCCCGGTAGCGAACTTGCACCGCTACTGGGCACCGACTATCTGGGCCGTGACATTCTGGCGGGGATCATTGGGGGAGGCCGGGCAACTCTGCTGGTCGCAGCCGTAGCCGCTGCCATGACCATGACCATCGGCATCGTGGTTGGAAGCCTGGCCGGATACTTCGGCGGGTGGATCGACGCCCTGCTCATGCGCTTCACCGAAATCTTCCAGGTGATGCCGGGGCTCCTCTTCTCGATGGTCGTCATCTTCCTGCTCGGACCCGGAACTCGAAACGAGGCCCTGGCAATCGGCCTGACTCTGTGGCCGCTGTCTGCCCGCCTTGCGCGTGCCGAGTCCCTCAGGTTGAGAGAAATGGAGTATGTGAAGGCCGCCCGGGCTGTCGGGTGCAGCGACCTACGGATCATGTTCCGCACTATTCTGCCCAATGCCATGCCTCCCCTGCTGGTGTCAGCCACCTTGACGGTGGTCATCGCCATCCTCTTCCACTCCGGACTGGCCTTCCTCGGCATGGTGGACGTCAACACGATTAGTTGGGGGTCGATGTTGGGCAAGAACCGGGGCTACGCACTGACCGCCTGGTGGATGGTCTTCTTCCCGGGCATCGCAATCGTGATCACCGGACTCAGTATCAGCCTGGTTGGTGACGGCCTGCAGGACGCCTTCAACCCGAAGCTCAGAGGGCGCTGATGCCCCTTCTGTCGGTAACCGACCTCACCGTCACCTTCGACGAGTTCACCGCTGTGGACTCGGTGGGCTTCACCATCGAGCCTGGCGAGACGCTGGGCGTGGTCGGCGAGTCAGGTTCTGGCAAGTCGGTCACCGCTCTCTCAATCATGAGGCTGGTCGAAATGGGCACTCGGGCGAAAATCACCCGTGGCCGAGTCGAACTGAAGATGCACGACGGTTCGACACTCGACCTGTTGGGCCAGGACGAACCCACCATGCGGAGCATCCGCGGCAACCAGATCGCCATGATCTTCCAGGAGCCACTCACCAGCCTGAACCCGGTGTACCCGGTCGGCGAACAGATTGCCGAGGCGGTGCGGATCCATGACGGGTCCAACAGGAAGACAAGCATGGCCCGGGCCCGAGAAATGTTCGATCTGGTCCGGATACCCGAGGCCGACAAGAGAATCGGTCAATACCCCCACGAGATGTCTGGCGGCATGCGCCAGCGAATAATGATTGCCATCGGTCTGTGTTGCGGACCCCGGCTACTCATCGCCGACGAGCCCACAACGGCCCTCGACGTAACCATCCAGGCTCAGATCCTCGGACTCATCAAGCAGCTTCAGGTCGAGACCGGCACCGCAATGATGCTCATCACCCACGACATGGGTGTGATTGCTGAGGTAGCCGACCGCGTCATCGTGATGAACCAGTCAAAGATTGTTGAGCAGGGCCCTGTAGACCAGATTTTCCACTCGCCGAGAGAGGCGTACACACGAGGCCTACTCAGCGCGGTGCCCAAACTCGGAAGCATGGCCGGCCACGACGGACCTAGACCGTTCAATCTGGCAGGAGATCTGGCGTGACAAGCCAGACCAACAACCAGAGCCCCGTTGTCGAGGTGCAGGGCATCTCGAAACAATTCCCGACCGACCACAACGCTCGGGTGCACGCTGTGACCGACGTATCGCTCCATATCGATCATGGTGAGACCCTCGCCGTGGTCGGAGAGAGCGGTTGTGGAAAATCCACCCTGGCCAACCTCATAATCCGTCTGCACGACGCGGACCAGGGCCGAATACTCCTCAAGGGAGTTGACATAACTGACCTCAACCCACGGGAGATGCGCGCACACAGACAGACCCTGCAGATCATCTTTCAGGATCCATTCGCCAGCCTCGATCCTCGAGTCCGGGTCGGAGCATCTGTGGCCGAGCCCCTGATGGTCCACAAGGTCGCCACCAAGGAGGAGGCGACAGACCGGGTGCGTCACCTGTTCGAGCTGGTCGGCCTTGAACGGTCGATGCTGAACAACTACCCCCACCAGTTCTCTGGCGGCCAACGCCAGCGAGTGTGCATTGCGCGGGCCCTGGCGCTGAAGCCCGAACTGGTCATTGCCGACGAGGCCGTATCAGCCCTCGACGTGTCGGTTCAGGCCCAGGTCATGAACCTGATGCTGGAACTCCAGCAGGAGATGGGGCTGTCCTACCTGTTCATCAGCCACGATCTGGCCGTGGTCGAACGCATCGCCCACCGGGTGGCCGTGATGTACCTGGGCCAGATAGTCGAAATCGGGTCACGCGAACAGGTGTTCCGGAACCCCCGTCACTCCTACACGAAACGCCTCCTGGGTGCCGTGCCGATCGCCGACCCCCGGCAGCGCACCGAACGACCGCTCCTCACCGGCGAGATCCCCAGCCCGGTCTGGCCTGCGGGAGAAGGCCCCGACCTGGTCACCTACACCGAAGTGGAACCCGGGCACCAGGTCGCCAACGAGTAGGCCCCGATCCTGGCTGCCAACTCCCGTCCTCGGGCGTGCCGCTGGCGACGAGTTCTCAGCAGCGGGCCGGGTCGCCCGGATCGACAGGCACCGGGCGGTGCAGCACCCCTCCTCCGAAGGAGACCTCCAGAACGCCGGCGGTGTCCTCCCCGCCCTCCACGACACGACCCGTACCGTCGATCAGCATGCTGTAGGCACCCGGTTCCGGTGGCGGGAAGATCAGCGTTACCGGGCCGGGCTGAACCAGGTTGCGAAGGGTTCCACCACCCGGCGTGCAGTGGAACGTACCGGCCGACGCCCATAAATGGCGAGTAGAACTGCGAAGCCGGAATCATCCAAAGATTACGGGAATGATGCTCGCATCGCCGAACTCGCGGAGTGAA
>JAAZXC010000101.1 GCA_014240365.1 Acidimicrobiales bacterium
CGTCGTTCGAGATCCCGAAGCTGGGCCAGAGATCAGAGTTCAGGGTGCGTCGCCGCATCATGTTGCATGCCTCGTAGGCGAACTCCTGGCGTACCCGGAACTCGGCTGCGTCCATGTCCTCGTAGAGCTCCTGGAGGGACAGGATCCCGAAGGCCACGTGGCGGGCCTCATCGGCCATGATGTAGCGGAGCATCGCCTTGAGGAGTGGCTCCTGGGTTGTTCCGAGCATCAGGCCGAAGGCGGCCAGGGCCAGCCCCTCGATGACCACCTGCATGCCGAGGTAGACGAGGTCCCAGCGTTCATCGCGGAGCACCTGGTCTATGAGCGACTTGAGGTTCTCGTTGATCGGGTAGGTGGCTGGCATCTTCTCGTCGAGGTACCTGGCGAAGGCCTCCACGTGGCGTGCCTCGTCGACTACCTGGGTGGCGGCGTAGTACTTGGCGTCGATCCACGGGACAGCCTCCACGAGGCGTGCCGTGCACAGCAGGGCGCCCTGCTCTCCATGGAGGAACTGGCTGAGCGATGCCGACTGGGCCTGTACGGCGAACTCGACCCACTTGTCGTCGTCCCAGGTGGCCACCGGTGAGCCCTTGACGTTCAGGAGGCTCCTTGCCGGCATCCCCGCCGGGATGCCCGTGGCCTCGACCTGGAGTCGGATGGTGCGCTCCGGGTCGACGTCGATGGTCCAGTCCAGGTCGTCGCTGACGTTCCACTGGGAACGCTTGGCCTTCTCGTAGAGGCGGTTCAGGCCGTCCCGGGATCGCTCGTAATCCCAGGTGAAGGTGGTGTCGAACTCGGCCCTGACGTGGTCCAGCAGAGCGTCAAAGGCCGTCTCGGCATTGGAGTCGGTGCCGGGCTGGCCGGGGTGTTGTCCTGGCTGCCCGCCTACATCAATGACCGTCATGCCGTGTCTCCTGGTGTCTGGGTTCCTGCTGGACCTACTGGCTCGGCCAGGCCTCCGAGGACCCTGTCGATGACCGTGTGCCAGTGGTCCGGCGAGGGGAGGCTCAGGCCCATGGAGCGGGTCAGGAGCATTCCGAGGCCGATTGCCTGTGCCAGCCTCACGACCGCCTGTTCGTCCAGGTCGGCATCGAAGAGCCCGTCGCTGGTGGCCTCGTCGACGAGCTTGCCGAGACGGCGATCTTCGTCCTCGACCCGCAATTTGAGGCGCTCGGCCAGGACCGGGTCACGCCGGGCGGCCACGATGGCCTCCAGGAACAGCCCGTGTCCTCCGTCGAGTGGGTCCAGCAGGTGGTCGCCGAGCATCGAGAGGACCTCTGTGGGGGAGCCCAGGTTGCTGCTGCCATTCAGGACGCTGTCGATGGAGTCGGGCACATGGTGGTCCACGGCTTCCAGCAGTAGTTCGGCCTTGCCTCCGTACCGGGAGTAGATGGCGCCGGTGGTGACCCCGGCCCGTCGGGCGATCTCGGCCACGCCGGCCTTCTCGTAGCCCTTCTCGGCGAATACCTGGGCTGCGGCGTGCAGTAGTCGATGGGTCAGATCTCCACCGGCGTCGTGGTCCGCCTCTGGCGTGCTGGAGACCTCGGACGCGTCGGACACCTCGGACGCCTCACGAGTCTTGGGTGCCATGCGTGGATAATAACCGTTGTTATCGACAGGTCAAGCATGACAACCGCATGCCAGCCGTAGACCGGGCCGGATCCAGGGAGCCGGAGGCAGCGCCACCTCGGTACTAGTTTCACGTCCGGGACTCCCGCCAGACACGCCAGCGGCGGAGTCGTCGGTGGGTCCCGACAGCCCTACAAGAGACCCAGACACCCACCCCAGCCAACCCAATAGAGAAACGACCCACTCCAGTGCATTTCGGCGCCTGCTTCTTCCCGACCTCGTATGCGATCAGTCCAGCCGAGTTGGGCATCGCCCTCGAGGAGCGGGGCTTCGAGTCGATCTGGCTGGCGGAGCACAGCCACATCCCTGCGTCGAGAACATCGGCGTGGCCGGGCGGCGCCGACCTGCCCCAGATGTACTACGACACGCTCGATCCGTTTGTGACGCTCGGAGCTGTCGGGGCCGTTACCACCACCCTGAAGCTCGGCACCGGCATCGCCCTTGTCACCCAGCGCGATCCGATACACACCGCCAAGCAGGTGGCCAGCCTCGATGTGCTGTCCGGCGGCCGGGTGCTGTTCGGGGTAGGGGCCGGCTGGAACCTCGAGGAGATGTCCGACCATGGAACCGACCCCGAGCGCCGGTTCGGGCTGATGCGCGAGCGGGTGGAGGCCATGAAGGCGCTCTGGGCTTCGGAGGTCGCCGAGTACCACGGCAGTCAGGTCGACTTCGGCCCGACCTACCAGAACCCCAAGCCTCTCCAGCGGCCCCACCCGCCCATCCACGTCGGCGGGGTGGCACCGGGCGGGCTGAGGCGGGCGGTGGCCTACGGCGACGGCTGGATACCGATCGGCGGAAGGACGGCCGTGAATGGGCGTGAGCTGTCCGACCTGCGTGCCGAGGCGTGCGGCGAGGTGGGCCGGGACCCGGCCAGCCTGGAGATATCCATCTACCACGCCCCGCCGGACATCAGCACCATTGCCGACCTCGCCGAGCACGGCATCGAGCGGGTCGCCTTCGCCGTCCCATCCGAAGGTCGTGACGCAGTGCTGAAGGTCCTCGACGGCTACGCCGAGGTGATGGCCGCCATCTAGCCGAGCGTGGCTGCCAGATCAGATGCGAGAGCGGACCGCTGCTCGGTATCGAGGTCCACGGCCAGTTCCAGCGCGGGGAAGTCGCTACCCAGGCGCACCGGTCCCTCGCCGAGTGTGAATCGCAGGTACTGGACGGCCGACAGGCGACCACGGCCCACCTGGGCGGGATCGAACTCGGCGCGAACCCGTGTTCCGTCATCCAACTCGGCGTAGAGGCACTCCTGCAGGCCAAACCAGGCTTCCAGAAGGGGTCGGCGTTCGGCCTCGCCTTCGATCTCGATGAGGAGGGCGCATCCGAGTTGGCCGTGACCGCCGAGCATCACGTTGTAGGTCTCGATCTCCAGCTCGATGCTGGACTCGCGGGTGATCTGCTCGGCCCGCGTGATCTCCTGGATCTGATAGCGGATCGTGTCGTGGTTCTCGAACAGGAACGTCAGGTGCTCGCCCAGGTGGATGCGCCGGGGCTTCTTGATTTCCAGGGCGGCGGCACGCAGCGACTCCCTGTCGTCGGAGTACGTCTGCCAGTCGACGATGTCGGCCCGGCGTATGTGGTGTGCGGCTACACGGGTCATGACGGCGCACCGTTCTCATCAATGGGGTTGTCGGGGTCGACCTGGCTGTCAGGGGCGCTGGGGTTGTCGGGGCCACCTGGATCCGGAGTCTCGACCGGAGTGGGAAATCCGTCCGGCTCGTAGGCCCTGGCCAGGATGGTCATGGGATGGAGGGGCCGTCTGTCTGCATGCTGGGCGAACTGCAGGGCGGCCAGCGGACAGTCGGTGGCCCACACCTCGGCCGACCCGTCTCCTCCGGATGCCATCCCATCGAAGGCCTTCTTTCCGATGCGAACCGATGCCTCGAATCCCTCCACCTTCATCGCGTGCGTGCCGTCGTGGCCGCAGCACTCCATGGTCATGGACGGCTTCACCCCGGGGATTTTGCGCAGCAGGTCCCGCCCCCTGAAGCCCACGGCCTGGGCCCGGAGGTGGCATGGGGCGTGGTACGAGACCGGTCCCGGGGTGGAAGCGAAGTCCGTGTCGAATCGGTCCTCGTCGCGGATCGACCACAGGAACTCCGACGGGTCCAGAACGGCCTCGGCGATCTTCGCAGAGCGTTCTCGGTCCTCCGGGGCCACCAGGCCCGGGTACTCGCGGCGCAGCATCATGGAGCAGGTCGGATTGATGGCCAGCACCTTCTTGCCGGCATCCACGTGAGGTTCGAGGCGGTCCAGGTTGGTGGCGGCCCTCGCCTGGAGGCCCTCCAGGTCGCCGGACTCCCAGGCCGGCATTCCGCAGCACACCAGGCCCTGCTCACAGGTGATCTCCACGCCGTTGCGCTGCAGCACCGAGATCGTGTCACGGCCCACCTCCGGCTCGTTGTGCTCGACGTAGCAGGTGGGGAACAGGACGGCCTCGCCATCGGTCGGGTCATCTGATACCAGACCCTCGCCGGTCGCCCACTTCGTGAAGGTGGTCCGGGCGAACGTGGGCAGGTCCTTGTACCGGTGGATGCCAAGGGCCTTCTCGAGGAACAGGCGGTGTATCCGGCTGCGGGAGTTCAGCGTGTTGGCCAGCCCCCCGGATGCCCGCGCCAGGCGGGCGGTCCCGTCCGGGTCGCCCAGCAGCTTCTCACGCAACCCCAGGCCCTCGGCCCTGGTCTGCTGCGCCTTGAAGCGATGCACGAGCTTCGGGAAGTCCAGCTGGAAGTCGTGCCCATCGCGCACCGTGTACGGGCACTGCACCTCGCAGAGCTTGCACTGGAAGCACTCATCCATGACCTGGGCCGTCTCGGTGGCGGTCACCGATCTCACATCACCGTCGTGGCGGTCGTCGATGAACGAGAACAGGTCCGGAAACGAGTCGCAGTACTTGAAGCACATACGGCACCCGTGGCAGATCTCGAAGGTGCGGTCCACCTCGGCCTGGAGTGCCTCGGGGTCCCAGTAGACGTCCTCGGACGGGTCGTAGGAGAGCCCCGGGGTGGGGGAGTAGGAGATGTGGTCGGCCATGTTGCTGGTGGTCTCCGCCGGTTATCAGGTCAGCCCGGGTTGGGCCGGGTCAGAGGTCTGGATGCAGACCTGGTTGCAGGCCTGGATGGGCGGCCATACGCGACGTACCGGCCGCCCCCACGGGATGCGACCGGTACGTGGCACGTCTTGTTCGACTGGTTCAGCCTGAACTATGTCAGCTGGCCCCATCGAGGAGCGACTGGAAGCGGCCGGCATGTGACTTCTCGGCCTTGGCCAGCGTCTCGAACCAGTCGGCGATGTCGTCGTGGCCCTCTTCGCGGGCGGTCTTGGCCATGCCCGGGTACATCTCGGTGTACTCGTGGGTCTCGCCGGCCACAGCGGCGGCCAGGTTCTCCAGCGTGTCGCCGATGGGCAGGCCGGTGGCCGGGTCGCCGACCTTCTTGATGTAGTCGAGGTGGCCGTGGGCGTGACCGGTCTCGCCGTCCGCCGTGTCGCGGAAGTTGCCGGCGATGTCCGGGTAGCCCTCGATGTCGGCGACCTTGGCGAAGTAGAGGTATCGACGGTTGGCCTGGGACTCGCCTGCGAAGGCGGCCTTCAGGTTCTCGAATGTCTGGCTGCCTTCGAGGCTCACGATGTTTCTCCTGGTTCTCTCCACTGGCTCAGCCCGGTGGGCTCAGGAGGTCAATGTACCCCTGTGGTGGCGGTCAGAGGTGACTCGGTCATCCGCCGGAGGCACTCAACTCATCCCGGCTGCCCGCCCAGGATTCTCGCCACAATTGCCGGCCGCTATTCCTCGCCGTAGCGGGGTATGTCGGGGCCCATCAGGTCGGCGAACAATGCCAGCACCTCACCGTCCTCGGCGTGACGGCCGGTCTCTGCCTTGGAGTAGATCAGGTTCCCATCGACGGTCACGTCGAACACGCTCCTGTCGCCCATCCCGGTGTTTCGATGTTCAGGGCCGCAGCAGTCGCGATCACGGCTC
>JAAZXC010000102.1 GCA_014240365.1 Acidimicrobiales bacterium
GCGTGTGGCCAGGGGCCACCCAGGTGGGTGCCACCGAACCGGCGGTCTCAGGGACCGCCGGCGTGCATCCGGGCATCGCGACGGACGACCACCACCAACGTGGACAGGACCACGGCCATGCCGAGTACCTGCACGACCGTGAGCCGCTGGTCTAGTACCAGCCAGCCTCCGGCCGCCGACAGGACCGGGATGGCCAGGGTCAGGAAGCCGGTGAGGGTGAGGCTCACGTGCAGGTGGGCCCAGTTCATCAGGTAGTGCCCCGTGCCCGGCACCGCCAGCAGCACGGCCAGCCAGCCCCACTGCGACCACGACGGGAACGGCGGTACGAGCCGACCCGAGTCGATGGCGGCGAGCGGCAACAGGACCAGCGCACCAACGGCCATGGAGGTGGTCTGCAGGGTGAAGGTGTCGAGGTGGTGCCTCACGTCTTTCACGAACACGAAGTAGGCGGCAAAGAAACACGTCGACACGGCGGCCAGGAGGTCACCCCTGAGGTGCCCACCAGGCCCGCCTCCGGCACCGAACATCACCAGGGCGACCCCACCGATGGCGACGAGCGCGATGCCTACCAGCCACCCGGTCACCCGCTCCCGGTAGCGGCGGGAGGCCACAGCCATGAGGAGGATGGGCTGGAGCGCTCCGATGGTCGTGGCGTTGGCCAGCGACGTGTTCTGGAGGGCCGCGAAGAACAGGGCGATCTCAAGGGCGATGGAGACTGCCGGCAACGCCACCAGCCGGACCGTGGCCCAGGTGATGCGCCGACCGCCGGCGTAGAAGAACGTCCCGTACACGAGCGCTCCCAGGAGCAGCCTCCAGAAGCCGATCTGTAGCCCCGGCAGGTCGAATCCGGCAACGATGACGTTGCCCACCGACCAGAAACAGACAGCCGTCGCGGCCGACGCCCTACCCCGGCCGGCCCTGTCGGATGCGGCTGTATCCGGGCCGGTCATCGCGGCACCCTAGGCCCCCCGCCCGGACACCGACCCCTCGGCTGGCACATGCCCTACGCCTATTGACTACGGTCAACCAATCGGTGGACCATCAGGGTCCACCCGGAGGAGGACCCATGAAGATCCGTTCACTGCTAGCAGCCCTGCTGGCCCTAGTGCTCATCGCCTCGGGCTGTTCCAGCGACGGGGAGACCGCCGCCGGGGACGGCACCTGGCCATCCAAGATCACCTTCGGATTCGTTCCCAGCCAGGAGCAGGAAGCCCTCCAGGACGACATCCAGCCCTTCATGGACGTTCTATCCTCCGCCCTCGGAATCGAGGTCGAGGGCATAGTCACCACCGACTACACCGGCCTGGTCACCGCCATGGGAACCGGCAAGGCCGACCTGGGCGCCTTCGGGCCGTTCGGCTACACGCTGGCCCAGCAGCAGTTCGGCAACATGGAGGTGCTGGTCCAGGCCGTTCGCTACGGAGCGGCCACCTACCACGGGCAGTGGATGACCAACGACCCGTCGTTGTGCGAGACCGCCCCGAAATCGGCGACAGCGCTGGAGAACACGGACAATGGCGTCGTCCAGGTCGGGGCACTCGATGCCGTCGCCCTGCAGGTAGGCGTCTACTTCGGTGATTCCGGCAAGGCCCTGGGCGAGTCCGTCGACGCCGGCGACGTGTCACCGGGAACCTCGTGCATTGCGGACCTGTCCAAGATCAGGGGCAAGCGCGTGGCGTTCACCTCCGAGTCGTCGACCTCCGGCTACCTGTTCCCGGCCCTGCAGCTCATAGAGGCCGGCATCGACCCGATCAACGACATCATTCCGATCTTCTCGGGTGGTCACGACGCATCCGTCGTCGCCGTCTACAACGGTGACGCCGACGTGGGCCTGTCCTTCGACGACGCCCGTCGTTCACTCCGCAAGGAGAAGACCGACGTGGGTGAGAAGGTGATCGTCTTCAACCTCACCTCGGAGGTACCCAACGACGTGGTGGCCGCCAGCACCCTTCTGCCGGCCTCGCTGAGGACCGCCATCTACAACGCCATCTACGCCTACCTGGAGACTGAGGAGGGCGTGGCGGTGTTCGACGGGACCTACGGCTGGACGTCGATCCGTCGGGCCGTGGAGTCCGACTTCGACGTCGTACGCGAAGCCGCCGAGGCCCTGGGCATCACCGAGCCCCTGGGCTGACTTCTGGACGGATAGCCGACGACCACCGACAGAACTCAGCGCGCCGACCGTGATCCGGTTTGACGACGTCTCGGTCACCTACCGGGGCGGTGTCCGGGCACTGCGCAACGTCGACCTCAGGATCGACGATGGTGAGTTCGTCGTGGTCGTCGGTCTCTCCGGAGCAGGCAAGTCCACGCTCCTGCGGGCCCTGAACGGTCTGGTGCCGGCCACCTCGGGGTCCATCACAATCGATGGAACCGAGGTGGTCGGGGCCCAGAGCGCCGAACTGCGGGCCATCCGGTCCCGGATCGGGATGATCTTCCAGACGTTCAACCTGGTGAACCGCACCTCGGTGCTGAACAACGTGCTGATGGGTCGTCTGGCGTCGGTTCCGGCCTGGCGCTCCACGATCGGCCTCTGGCCGGCGACAGACACCGAGATCGCTATGCAGGCTCTCGAGAGGGTCGGCATCGTCGAGAAGGCGTACGTCCGGGCCGCAGACCTCTCCGGGGGCCAGCAGCAACGGGTGGGGATCGCCCGGGCACTGGCCCAGGAGCCATCTGTGATGCTGGCCGACGAGCCGGTGGCCGCCCTGGATCCGGTGACCAGCCGTCAGGTCATGGGCGACCTGAGGCGCATCAACCGGGAGTTGGGCATCACCACCCTGGTCAACCTCCACTTCCTGGACCTGGCCCGGGAGTTCGGCCGCCGCCTAGTCGGGCTACGCGACGGCGAGGTGGTCTTCGACGGCGACATCGCCGACGTCACGGACGAGACCTTCCGGCACATCTACGGCAGGGCCATCACCGACGACGACCTCCTCGCCGTAGACGGCGAGCCGACGGAGTGAACGGACCGACGATCGCCGCCAGGCCGACCCGTCCACGCCCGGGTGCCCGCACCTGGGTCGTCGTCGGGGTCCTGATCACCTACACCGTGTTCGCCGGCCGCCAGGTCGGGTTCGACATCTCCACGTTCTGGAATGTCTGGTCGAACCCTCTGTGGGAAAAGTTCTGGCCGGTGCCGTGGGACTGGGTACTGGACTGGCACAACGTGCTCGACCCCCTCCTGGAGACCTTCCAGATCGCCGTGGTGGCGACCCTCGTGGGCTGCGGCCTGGCCCTTCCCCTGGCCTTCACCATGTCGCCGCTGACCAGCCCCAACCGCACGACCATGGTCGTGAGTCGGTCGGTCATGAACGTGGTGCGGGCCGTACCCGACCTGTTCTGGGCAAAGCTCCTCGTCACCGCCGTGGGTATCGGGGCGTTCGCCGGCTCGTGGGCCCTGTCGGTGTTCTCGCTGGCGGTGATGGTGAAGCTGTTCTCAGAGACGGTGGACGGCGCTGATCCCAGACCCCTCGAGGCGGCGAAGGCCACCGGTGGTCGGCACCTTCCCGTGATCCGAACCGGGGTCCTGCCGACGGTGCTACCCGAGTACGTCGCCTACGGCCTGTACGTGTTCGAGTTGAACATCCGCGCATCGGTGGTGCTGGGCCTCGTCGGCGCCGGTGGCATAGGCCGGGTGATCGAGGCCCAGCGCCAGTACTTCAGGTTCGACCGGGTGCTGGGCATCCTGCTGCTCGTGTTCGTGGTCGTCATCGTCATCGAACAGGTCAGCGTGGCCGTCCGTAGGCGGCTGGTCTGACATGGCGGCCGGCCCGACGACCGCAACCGACGGCAGGCCACCGGCGCCGACCGGCGCGGCCTCGAGACGCCTGGCGCTCGGTGCCCTGCTGGTCGTCCTCGTCGGCTGGTCGCTCACCGGCCTGGACGTCACCGTCGACCGACTTCTCGGCGCCCCGGGCGACGCCTGGGACATATTCCGCCGCATGTTCCCACCGGCCTTCGCCGAAGCCGCCGAACGGGGAGTGGTCGGCAAGGTCTTCGAGTCGGTGCACATCGCCTGGATCGGCACCCTCATCGGCGCCCAGTTGGGCCAGCACCACGTCGACCACCGGGCGGGAATCGGCTCCCGGCAGGAGGCCACCCAGCGCCGCGGCCACACCTGCCCGCAGGGGCTCGCCCACGTCGGCCAGTCCGCCACCCAGCACGATGCGCGACAGGTCGAGGAGTACGACCAGGTTGGCCACGCCCCTGGCCACCTCGGTGCACCAGCCGGTGAAGACGGCCTGTGCGGGCTGGTCGCCCTCGGCAACGGCATCCATCACGTGGTGGCCGGTGATCCCCCCGGCCGACCCGGCCAACTGGATTCCCCGGGGGAAGGTTCCGGTCGAGGCAGCCTCCCGTCCAAGGCGTCCCAGGGCGTTTCCCGAGGCGTAGTACTCCCATGGCCCGCGGTGTCCGGTTAGGTGCACCGGGCCGTCGGCCGACACCACCATGTGCCCGGGCTCTCCTGAGAAGCCGTTGGCACCCGTGTGGAGCCGTCCTCCCAGGACGAAGCCGCCTCCGATCCCCGTACCCAGGGTGACCAGGGCGAAGTCGTCGCAGTCCCGGCCCGCACCCAGCCTGGCTTCGGCGAGCGTGGCGGTGGTGGCGTCGTTGCTGACGGCAACCGGCAGCCCGACGGCGCGTTCCAAACTGGGGCCGACCGGATGGCCGACGGCGCCGGGCAGATTCGGCGACCAGGCAAGGGTGCCGGAGCGGTCAGCCAGCCCGGCTATTCCAAGGCCCACCGCACGCACCGGTTCCGGGCTGTGCTTCAGGAGGTCGCCCACCATCGCCGCCAGATTCTGGACCAGAGCGGGTCCGTCGCCCTCGCTGGTGGTGAGTTCCCGCCCAACGATGGCCCAGGTGGTCGGATCCACGAGCAGAGCGGATGCCTTGGTGCCCCCTACGTCAATGCCGATCAGCATGTTCGCGAGGTTATGACGGTCCAGTCCGCTCAGCGCCCGATCCCGGTCAGGTCTGCCAGCACGGCGGCGTTTCGATCGCCGTCCGTCGCGTTGCCCGGCGCCCGCCCGGCGCCCTGGATGATCCTTCGCCTGACGGCTGCCGAGACGGTGTCGATGCTCAGCACCACCACGATCGTCATGAACAGCACGGCGCCCACGGCCGGGAAGTTCCGGAACACCAGTTGCGACACCAGTTCGGAACCCACGCCGCCGGCGCCGATCATGCCCAGTACGGCCGAGGCGCGGACGTTGATCTCGAATCGGAACAGCCACTGCGAGGTGACGACAGGCAGGATCTGGGGCAGTACGCCCCAACGCATGCCCGATGTCCATCGACCCCCCGTGGCAGCCACGGCCTCCAGTGGTCCCTCGTCGATTCCCTCGATGGCCTCAGTTGCCCACTTGCCCAGGGTTCCGATGGAGTGCACGCCGATGGCCAGTGCCCCGGCCCACGGTCCCAGGCCGGTGACAGGGATGAGGATCATGGCCAGGATCAGCTCGGGGACGGCCCTGATGACGTTGAACAGTTGGCGGA
>JAAZXC010000103.1 GCA_014240365.1 Acidimicrobiales bacterium
TCCAGCTGAACATCGAGCCGGGGTTCACGGTCCTGGCGATCCGGCCGGGTGGTGGAACTTCAGCCAGGAACTGGCGTACACGAGGTGTGCGAACGACACGGCGTGGCTCTCCGGGAACCCGTAGTCGGCGAAGGCGGCCAGCTTCTGCCATACCTGTTCGGCGACGTCGGACGGGACCCCCCGTTCCCCCGCCCCGTCCATGAAGCGCTGGTGGAGGGCCTCCATCCGGGCATGGCTGCGCTTGGAGCCCATGGCCTGCCGGAGCCTGTCGGCCTCGCCGGCGGTGAACCCGGCGACGTCCATGGAAAGGCGCATGAGCTGCTCCTGGAACAGCGGGATACCGAGGGTTCCCGCCAGGGCGTCCTCACACAATGGGTGGAGGTAGGTGACCTCCTCCTGCCCGTTCCTGCGCCTGATGTAGGGATGGACCGACCCACCCTGGATCGGTCCGGGCCGGATGAGGGCGATCTCGACCACCAGGTCGTGGAAGCAGCGGGGCCGCAACCGGGGCAGGGTCGCCATCTGGGCCCGGCTCTCGATCTGGAACACCCCGATGGTGTCGGCGGCGCAGATCATGTCGTAGACCCCATCGTCCTGCTCCAGGCGTGACAGGTCGACCCGGATTCCCTCATGGGCGGCCACCAGGTCCAGGGTGTGGTGCAGGGCGCTGAGCATGCCCAGCCCCAGCAGGTCGAACTTGACCAGCCCCACGGCGGCACAGTCCTCCTTGTCCCACTGCAGGACGCTGCGGTTCGCCATGCGCCCCCACTCGATCGGGCACACCTCGGCCATTGGCCGGTCGCAGATGACCATGCCGCCGGAGTGGATACCGAGGTGCCTGGGGGCGTCGCACAACTCCCCGGCCAGGGTGGCCACGTCAGCCGGGATCCCGGCCGGGGCCTCCCCGCCACCGCTCGTCAGCTCTGTGGACGGGAGCTGACGCTCCAGGCCCTTGGCGAAGGCGTCCTGGAGGCCGGGGGCGTATCCCAGTGCCCGGGCAGCGTCGCGCACCGCCGAACGGGCCCGGTACGTGATGACGTTGGCCACCTGGGCTGTGTGCCTACGGCCGTAACGGCCGTACACGTACTGGATGACCTCCTCCCGGCGACCGCTCTCGATGTCGAGGTCTATGTCGGGTGGCCCATCGCGCTCCGGGGAGAGGAACCGCTCGAACAGCAGGCCCAGACCCACCGCGTCGGCGTTGGTGATGCCCAGCGCGTAGCAGACGGCCGAGTTGGCCGCCGACCCACGGCCCTGGCAGAGGATCCCCTCCCGCCGGCAGAACTCCACGATGTCCCACACCACGAGGAAGTAGCCGGGGAACCCGAGTCCTGCAATGACATCCAACTCACGGTCGATCTGGGCCCATGCCCCGGCGACGCGTTCGGAGGTGCGCTCTCCGTAACGGTCTGTGGCCCCATCGGCGGTCAGTCGGCGCAGGAGGGACATCTCGTCCAACCCGTCGGGGCACGGGTAGGGCGGCAGGCCCGGAGTGACCAGGCGGAGGTCGAAGGCACACCTGGCACCCAGGTCGGCCGCCGCCGCCACCGCCGACGGCCACCGTGCGAACCGGCGGGCCTGCTCCACCCCGGAACGCAGGTGGGCCGACCCCGTGGGCGGCAGCCAACCGTCCAGTTCCTCCATGGATCGGCGGGCCCTCACCGCCGCCATGGCTGTAGCCAGGCGGCGGCGACCCGGGCGGTGGTAGTGGACGTTGTTGGTGGCCACCAGGTCCAGGCCGGCATCCGCTGCCAGCCGGGCCATGGCCTCGTTGCGCTCGGCATCCAGCGGATATCCGTGGTCCCAGATCTCGACCACCACCCGGTGGCGGCCGAACCGTTCCACCAGGTCGTCCAGGACACGTCGCGCCGCCGCTGGCCCACTGTCCTGGAGGGTCGCCGGGACGGCTCCCTTCCGACACCCGGTGAGGACCGTCCAGTGTGGATCCGTCCCGGCCAGGTCGGTGAGTCGATCCAGGGAGAGTCGGGGGTGGCCCTTGGTGCCCGCCAGCTGGGATTCCGATATGGCGGTGCCCAGCCGGGCGTAGCCGGCCGGGTCGTCGGCCAGCACCAGCAGGTGGGTGGCCGACGGGTCACCGACGGCGCTGCGCGACGTGGATGCGTCCAATGACAGCTCGCTGCCAAAGACCGTCGGCAGGCCGTGTTCCCGGGCCGCCTCGGCGAACCGCACCACCCCGTAGAAGCCGTCGTGGTCGGTGAGCGCAAGGGCTGTGAGCCCCAGGCGCACGGCTTCAGCCACCAGCTCGTCGGGCGACGAGGCCCCATCCAGGAAACTGAAGTTGGAGTGGCAGTGCAGCTCCGCGTAGGGAACCACGCCGTGGGCTACCGCACCTGGCAACGGCTCCACGGGCCCGGATCGCCCCACCGGAAGCGGTGTCGGTCGAGGGGTCGGATCGAACTGACGGTCGGAGAGGCGGCCCTCCAACTCACGCCACGACATCCGGGAACTGGACCAACCCACCTCTGGACAGTATCGAACATACGTTCGATACTCAACCGGACCGACAGGCCTCCGGTCGATGTCGTCGGGACCGACTCAGCCCACTAGCCCCCTCACCAGGGCGTCGACCTCGGGACCGCAGTCGCTCAGGTCGCCGTCGGCTATGCATGGCTGACCCAGCAACTGGGCCATCAACTGGGCCCCGAGGTTCCCGAACATCCCCGCCGTGGTGCTGGGCGGTGGCACCGTCGTGGTCGGCACGGCCACCGTCGTGGTCGGTGGAACCGTGGGCGTGGACGCCACCGTCGTGGTCGGCGGAACCGTGGTCGTGGGCGCCACCGTCGTGGTCGGCGGAACCGTGGTCGTGGGCGCCACCGTCGTGGTCGTGGTGGGCGCTGTCGCCACGGCATCCACCGGGAGGCCGCGGGCCTGGTTCTCGGCGACGTGTGCAGCCCGGGTGGCAGGCCCGTACCAGCCGTCGGCCTCGACGCCAAGGACCTGCTGGAGAACGGCGGCGTCCGTACTGCGCCCCCACGCATACGAGGCGGTCAACACCGCCACCTCGTCCACCGGAGCCACCGTGGTCGTCGTGGTCGTCGGCACTGTCGTGGTTGCAGCCAGCGTGGTGGCCACCGGCGCAACCGAGGTGGTGGTCGAGGCGGTGTCGACCGACGACGCCTGCGAAGCCTCGACCGGCGATGCAGCCTCGACGGCCACGGACGCCACCAGGGCGGCCGGGGAGGCCGAGACCGGGTACAGGATCGGCCGAACCGACGGTTCGGCCACGCGCGCTGCGAACACCACCACCACTCCGATGACGCCGAGCGTCACCATGGCATTGAGCATCCGACGAATCACGGGGTACAGCCTCGCATTGCGGAGCCTGAATTCCGCGGCACCCGGCGTGGCGGGTGACACCTGCCACGACCGGTGCCGAACCGGGGTGGGCGGACGCCTCCGGATGACGCAGGCTGCCATCATCTCGAGTCAACATTTTGTCAATGTGTCCGGTGGCCAGTGGCTAACCTTCGCCCATGAGCAGACCAAGCGACGTCGGAATCGGCTCCTTCGCGGCCCCCACCTTCGACACATCCACCTTCAATGCCGCCAGCTTCGGATTGTCCACCGAACTGGTCGACGGTGACCGCTACCAGCGCAGCGTCGACAGGTTCAGGGAACGCAGCGTCCTCCTGCCCACCTTCACCCAACTGGCTGACCCGTCCAGGATCCCCGACGGCATCCGATCGGCGATGGCGGGCGTCGACCGCAACGCCGCCGATCCCCTGAACCTGTTCCGGGTGCACTGGTACAACGACCTGCACGGCGGCGTTACGGATGTACCGGAACACGTGGTGCTCCCACCGGAGCTGACCGGCGTGCCGGCGCCGATCATCGTGGCGTTCGGCAACCGGTTCCCGATGATCGGCGCCCACAAGGTCCTGGCCGCCTACTCCTGTCTGGTTCCGCGGATCCTCACCGGCGAGTACGACCCGACGTTGCACCGGGCGATCTGGCCATCGACCGGCAACTTCGCCCGGGGTGGTGTCGCCATCTCGCGCCTCATGGGCTGCCGGGGCGTCGCCGTGCTCCCGGAGAACATGAGCCGGGAACGCTTCGAGTGGCTGGATGAATGGATCGCCGACCCTGACGACGTGATCCGCACCACAGGCTCGTAGAGCAACGTCAAGGAGATCTACGACGCCTGCGACGAGTTGGATAAGGACCCCGGCAACTTCATCCTGAACCAGTTCACCGAGTTCGCCAACTACGTGGGCCACCACGAGGTGACCGGTCGGGCCCTGGAGCACCTCTACGAGCACCACGCAGCTCTGCACCCCGGCCTGCGCCTGGCGGCCTTCGTCGCCGCTTCGGGCTCGTCGGGGACGCTGGCAGCCGGTGAACGCCTCAAGGCCGACCACGGAGCCAGGATCGCCGCGGTCGAAGCCCTGGAGTGCCCGACGATGCTCTACAACGGATTCGGCGAACACAACATCCAGGGAATCGGTGACAAGCACATCCCCCTGATCCACAACGTCACCAACACGGACGTCGTCGTCGGCGTCTCGGACTCGGCCTGCGACGAGCTGGGGATGGCTTTCGGCACCTCCGAAGGGCTGGCCCACATCGCCTCGTTGGGCGTGGATAGCGCGGTGATCGACACACTCCGCCACTTCGGCCTTTCCAGCATCTGCAACGTGGTGGCTTCGATCAAGACCGCCAGAGAACTGGACCTGGGGCCCGACGACGCCATTGTCACGGTGGCTACGGACGGGTCCGAGTTGTACGGCAGCGAACGCGAGTCCATGGCCGCCGGCCGTTACGCCTCCGGATTCGGTCCCTCCGAGGCCGCGGCAGCGGTGACCACCCATCTATTGGGGGCCGACACCTCCCACGTGGAGGCCCTGGACGAGATCGGCAGGAACCGCATCTTCAACCTCGCGTACTACACGTGGGTCGAGCAGCGCGGTATCGACTTCGCCGACTTCGAGGTGCGCCGTGGGCAGGACTTCTGGCGTCATGTCCAGACCATGGCCCCGACATGGGATGCCATGATCGACGAGTTCAACGGCCGTGCCGGCGTACCGGCCGCCGACTGAACGCAACAGCCACCACCAGGACGATGGACGGCACCCCGCCAAGCGGACCCGACCCGGGGATCGGCTGGCTGGGCAGCCCGCCCGGTGCCGTCTGGCCGGGGTCGGAGGAGCCGCTGACCGGCGATGCCAACCCGTTCATCACCTTCCGGACCCTTCTCTGGTCGCACCACGCTGCGATGGCCGCCGGCTGGTCGGACGACCGGTATGTGGACCTCGTGCGTCGCCTGGACGAGGCCGTCGCCGGCGTGGACGGCCGGGGCTTCCACACCACCCCGTACCGCCAACTGATCGC
>JAAZXC010000104.1 GCA_014240365.1 Acidimicrobiales bacterium
CCTCGAAGCGACGGTGGATCCCTCGACCAGTTCCGGGCAGGGAGCGTCCAGCGCAGCTTCGGGCTCCAGGTCGAACTCGCCACGGATCGCCTCCGTGATGTTCTCGATCCGCATCCGCGTCTCGGCCCTGTCGATCTCCAGCCTGGACTGGTGCTCGCGTGTCTCACGGAGGGCGGTCTCGGCACTCGAGCGCTCCTTGCGGAGACCATCGAGGCGTAGGGCCACGGCCCGGACACGCTCCGACTGCTGGCGGCGCCGGTCGCGCAGGAACTCCAGCCTGACGTCGACCACCGCCATCCGACCGTCCACCGCCTCCATCAGGTGGCGGGTGGCGGCCTCACGACCAGCCAGGTCATTGCGCAACTCTGTTGCTGCTGCCCGCTCGTCGGTGAGCTGGGCCAACCGGTTTCGCAGATCGGTGACGCTGGCCCGCACGACCGCCTGCTGACCGGTGACCTCCGCCAGATGGACGTCGTGTCCGGTCCGGCGGGCGCCCAGCGCAGCCGCCCGCCCCTCGAGGTCGCTGCGAGCGGCGTTCATCCGCGTGACCGCCTGTACCGAGGCATCCTCGGCGGCCTCCAGGTCGGGAAGACGAGCCTCCAGCTCGGTCACCCGTCGGACCTCGTCCTCCATGCGCTGGCCCAGCTCGCCGAGACGCGTGCGCAGGGATCCACCCTCGTTGGCGAGGTCCCGACGCTCCACCTGGAGGCGCTGGAGCGCTTCGGCCGCTGCGGTGAACCTGCCGTCGTGTTCCTCCAGTTCACGGTTGCGCCGAGCCACGTCATCATCTGCCTCGCTGGCCGCCCGTTCTGCCAGGTCGAGTAGCCGAGACGCCTCGGCATGCTCCACCTCGGCTGAGGCCAGCCGGCCCTCGGCATCGGCCAGAGCAGCTCCGGTCGCCCCCCGACCGTCTCCACCTATGCGCCAACCCGATGGGCCGAACCGATCGCCGGTCGCCGTGACGATGACAGCATCCGGATTGCGCAGCGCCAGGTCCAGGACCGACTCCAGGTCGCCATCCACGAGAACGACGTGACCGAGAAGGCGGTCCAGCAGTCCTTCGACCATCTCACTGCGAGCCCTCACCCTCGGTCGCACCGGTGATCCGAAGTCCGGCGGTGCCTGGCCGGTGGATCCGACGTCAAGGGCCAGGACCGCCGCCGTGAGGTGCCCCTCGCGAAGGGCGGTGAGTGCTTCCAGGACATGGTCCAGACCGCTGACGACCACGGCGTCCAGAGCCGACCCCGCTGCGGCCTCGAAGGCCGCCTCGAATCCCTCCTCCACCTCCACCAGGTCAAGGAGGGTGCCCATCACGCCATCGATACCCGACAGGTGCTCGGCACCGGCCCTCGACCGGGCCTCGTCCAGGGCCAGGGCCAGGGCGTCGACACGGGCACCGGCCGTCCTGATCTCAGCTTCGGCGATGGTCATCGACTCCCAGGCGGCGTTCCTTCCGAGGGCCGCCTCGTGGGCACGCTCCTCGGCCCGCGACATGACCGCCACCAACGGCTCCTCTTCGGACTCGCCGACCGAGAGGTCACCCCTCAGGCGGTCCGCCTCACCGTCGAGCAGAGCTGACGCTGCACCGATCGCATCGAGCCGCGCTGTCAGGCGATCTCCTTCGGCGCCGGCCTGGGCCACGGCTGCACGCAACACCCCGAGCTCACCTCGGGCCTCGCCGGCGTGGCCGCCGATGGGTACCACGCCGTCTGACCATGCCATCTCGAACGCTGCACGGTCCGCATCCAGCTCGGTTCCGGCAAGGGCGAGGCGCTCGGCCTCCGGTGCGAGCCTGTCGGCCTCGACATCGAGCTCGGTTGACTTCGTCTCCGTGCGTTCCAGTTCCGCCTCGAGGCCGACGACCACCTGCTGGGAGAACAGCGTGGAACGCTCGCGCTCGATTCCCCGGAGCCGTTCGACGAGTACCGCCCGAAGGCCGCGACCTCTCTCCCGCAGTGCCTCCAGTCGAACCAGGCGGTCGCCCATGTCATCTCCACCGCGACTCGCCAGCTCGTCCTCAGCTGCGGTCACCTCGGCATCGAAGCGTGCGAGGTCGGTGGTGTGGGTGGACTGCTCGCTGGCCATCTGGGTGCGTCGGCCGGCCTCGTCACGGGCCCTGGTCCGCAGGCTGGCCAATTCCCGGCCAGCCCTGTGCAGCCTCAGCGCCGTGAGTTCGAGAACCAGGTCACCGTGGCGGCGTGCCGCGTCCGCCTGGCGCTCCAGGGGCCTGACCTGACGCCGGACCTCCCTCAGAAGGTCGGACAGCCGGTCCAGGTTCGCCTCGGTGGAACGCAGGCGACGCTGGGCCTTCTCCTTGCGGCGCCGGTACTTCAGGATCCCGGCAGCATCCTCGATGATCATCCGCCGCTCCTCGGGGCGGGCGTTCAGGACGGCATCGATCTGTCCCTGGGAGATGATCACGTGCTGCTGGCGCCCGACACCGACGTCGGAGAGCAGTTCCTGGATGTCCAGCAGCCGACACGGTGCTCCGTTCATCGAGTACTCGCTGTCACCGGTCCTGAAGAGGGTCCGGGTGATGGTGACCTCGCCGAACTCCACCGGAAGTTGCCCGGATGAGTTGTCGATCGTGAGGGAGACCTCGGCCCTGCCCAGCGCTGCCCGGGTGGATGTACCGGCGAAGATCACGTCGTCCATCTTCTGGGAACGCACGGCGCTCGGAGCCTGGGCTCCCAGAACCCACGCGATGGCATCCACCACGTTGGACTTGCCACTTCCGTTGGGCCCCACCACAACGGTGACACCGGGCTCCATGTCCAGGATCGCCGTATCGGCAAACGACTTGAAGCCCTTGATGGACAGCCGCTTCAGGAACAAGTCGGCACCCACCCCGTGCGCGCATGAATCACAATCGTGTCATTCGCCATGAGCGCCACCCTAGGCGCGTCAGGGGCGTCGCGGTCGCGCTATCCAGTGGGTGCGGGTTAGACCTGGGTCTCGCAGAAATACGTCCAGCGGCCCTTGTACTTGATGCGCTGGATGGCGGAACGGTTTCGCTCGCTGAGGGCGCCGGCCCTCCCGTAGACGGCGAGGTGGTCGCCGTAGGTGCCGGGCTCGCCGTACACATCCACGAAGGGCCTTTCCTCGAGGTTGGTGCCGCGGTACTTGATAGCGCCATTCACCACCGAGATCAGGGCTCCATGCAACCGCCGCACCTCCTGAGTGGAGAGGGTGTTGGAGGGTCGGTCATAGCGGAGGCCGGCGTGGAAGAGGATCTCGTCGGAGTAGAGCTCCCCGATTCCAACCACGACCGCCTTGTCGCACAGCAGGTCCTTCAACGGCACCTTCCGGCCCAGGACCTGACCGGCGAAGGCCGTCCACGGGATCATCTCGCCGCCCGGATCGATCCCACTGGCCCCGAGGTCGGGGAACTCGGTAAGCAGGTCCTCGGCGGCCACCACGTACAACTCCGATGCACCCTCCGGATCGATGAGGCGAAACTGTCCGCCGATGGTGAAGGTGAAGGTGGCCTCGGTCCCGGGCTGGACGGCGTCCTTGGCGGCGTGACGTCGGATGGTCGCCCCGGCTCCGGGGCGGATCACAAGCAGGTCCTCGTTGTCCAGCTTGATCACCAGCGTCACGCCCATTCGCCGGACCGGACCCAACTTGCGACCCTCCACGCGTGATGCGAAGGACTTCCGGTTCCTGTAGCGGCCGAGGGTGGCCATCGAGGCCATGTCGACCGTCTTGACCTTGCGGCCCGCTATCTCACGATCGAGGGCGTGGCGGATGGTCTCCACCTCGGGTAGTTCCAGTTCGATGGTCACGTTGCTTCCAGACTCGTGGTCGGTGGTGTATCTGCGGTTGTCGAGGGTGTGCAGGCGGTCGGTGGTGTCGTGCCACCAATGGCATCGAAGGCCATACGGGCAGCCGCCTGTTCGGCCCGCTTCCTGGAGGTTCCCGTGGCCGGACCATGGGATCCGCCCGCCACCTCCACGACCGCATGGAATCGCTTGTCGTGGTCCGGGCCCTCGTCGGTCAGGACGTAGCGGGGGGTCGAGATGGACTCCCGTGCGGCCAGTTCCTGGAGGCGGGTCTTGTAGTCCTGTATACCGGGGTCGACGGCGGCCAGAACCAGCCGATCGCCGAACAGCCGCCGGACTAGTGCTTCGGCCGCCTCGGGACCGCCATCCAGGTGGACCGCTGCGATGACTGCCTCGAGGGCATCGGCAAGGATGGACTCCTTGTCGCTCCCACCGGACGTCGACTCCCCGTGCCCGAAGCGGATCGAATCACCCAGCCGGATTCCGCGGGCGACATCGGCGAGCGCCGGAGCGCTCACGACAGCAGCGCGGATCATGGCGAGGTGTCCCTCCGAGAGGCCTGGATGGTCGCCGAAGAGCTGGTCGGCAATCACCATTCCCAGCACGGCGTCGCCCAGGAACTCCAGCCGTTCGTTGGAGGTGCCGCCGTTCTCAGCGCACCATGATCGGTGGGTCGTCGCATCCCTGAGCAGGTCCGGGTCTCCGAACCTGTGGCCGAGGTCGGCCTGGAGGGCCGCCTGGTCGTAGGACTGCTGCTCAGCCGAGGCGAGAGACGACATAGTCGACGGCATCGCGGACTGTCTTGAGGTCATCCAGGTCGTCGTCGTCGATGCTGAAGCCGGCGGAACGCTCGCTGAACTCCTCCTCGAGGGCCTCGACCAGTTCGATGAGGGCAAGTGAGTCGGCATCCAGGTCGTTGGCGAAGGAGTCACCCTCGCCGATGTCTGACGGTTCGATCTCAAGGATGTCGGCAAGACGGTCCTTGACGATCTCGAGCACCTCGCGGCGCTCGATCGGCGCACCTTCTACATGGGTTTCTGCAGGCACTGTGACTCCTCCGGGTCAGCGAGCATGGCCGGAAAGGCCCTCGGCGACGACCGTCGGGCGCCCTGAGCCGGCAAGTGATCCTACCGTCCGGCGTCCATGGATCGGATATTCACCGAAAGGGAATGAAATCCGCTGGGAGGGCCACTGGGACCCTGCCCTCAGGTCCCGGCGGCGACAGCCTCGGTGAGGTGCCCGACTACGTCGGCCCGCACCATCTCGGCACCCGTGAGGATGGCATTCTCCATCGCCGTGGCACATGTGGAACCGTGGCTGATCATGCACACG
>JAAZXC010000105.1 GCA_014240365.1 Acidimicrobiales bacterium
CGTAAAGTTTTTCAATTCCGAAAAGGGTTTCGGATTCATCTCCGTTGAGGGAGGCGAGGACGTGTTCGTCCACTACTCCAACATCGCGGGCGATGGCTACCGCAGCCTCGATGAAGGCCAGAACGTCGAGTTCGACGTCGGCCCCGGCAAAAAGGGCCCGGAAGCCCTCAACGTCCGCGCTGTCTGAACCCCTGGCGGCGGGCTACCCGTCGCTGGACAACAACAAGGCCGCCTTTAGCGGGGGCCTTTCTATCTAGTCTCCCGCACTGACCTGCGGCCCTATCAAGCTGGAATCCTGCCTGATGGGGTCGCAGGCATGCGCAGGCTTCAACCCTTGAGTGGACGGAGCCATGACTCGACACGGACGGCCGGTCGACTCATGGGCACTTCCAGTCCGGCCAGATTCTCGAGAGGTCTAGCAGTGCTACTCGATCGTCCGTTCTCTTCGGTCCTTCTGGCATGCGCCCTTCTGGCAGCGGCCTGCTCGACATCGACCGACCTCACAGCGGTGCCCGCAGCGACGCTTCCACCGGCGACGGTCGCTCCCGTCTTGACGTCGATCCCACCGACTACGGCTACGCCGACGTCGGCGGCTCCTGTCACGACGATGGCTCCGACGACAGTGGCACCTGCCACGACGGCGGCACCCACGACGGTCGCGCCAACCACGACGGCGCCACCTGCCACAATCCTCGCCTCGACAACCACCATGGCCGATGTGCCTGGCGCCCTGCTGTCCAGCGAGCCGGTCGACATTGGTGATCTGGGCGTGGCCTGGCGGGTCACCTACCGGTCCACGTCTGTGGCTGGCGATCCCATCGAGGTGACCGGAACCATCGCCGCACCGGCCGGAGACGCACCGGGGCCGCGACCGGTGCTGTCGATCGCCCACGGGACCACCGGAATGGCCGATGAGTGTGCACCGTCCCTTCGCTTTCCGAATGAGTCCTCCATCGCTGTTGTGGCTCCATTTCTGGAGCGCGGGTGGGTCGTTGTCGCCAGTGACTACGAAGGCATGGGCGGGCCGGGCATCCATCCGTACGTTGTTGGTGAAAGCGAGGCCCGCGGGGTCTTCGACATCGTCCGGGCGGCCCAGTCGATGCCCGGCGTGGGAGCGGACGGCCCCCTCGTGGTCTGGGGGCATTCCCAGGGGGGCCACGCAGCAATGCACGTGGCCGAACGCTGGCAGGACCTCGCGCCAGACCTGGACCTGGTCGGTGTCGCTGCCGGTGCACCACCCTCCCAGTTCCCGCTGCTGTCTGCGTTCCTGCAGGGCTCCGCCTATCAGGGCTACCTGGTGATGGCCGCCGCCAGCATGGCGGTCACGTACGACGAGCTGGACCTGGAGGCGGTAATTAACCCAGCCGAACTGCACCTCATGGATGAACTCGAGAATGGTTGTACTGGCCACATCTTCGACGTTTTCAACGAGATCCCGTACGAAGACCTGCTCAGCGTCGACGACATCTTCGCCATCCCGGAGTGGAATGCCCGGCTGCTGGAGAACGACACCAACCAGCTGCCGAACCAGGTGCCCGTGGTGATCCTCCACGGCGACCTTGACCAGCAGATCCCGGTGCTCAGCAGCGCAGCCCTCTTTGCCCAGTTGTGTGCCTTCGCCGACCACGCGCCGTTGGAACGGCGCGTCTACGAGGGGGAGGGCCACAGCTCGGTCGTTCCGGCCTACCTCGACGACCTCACGGCGTGGCTGGAGGCACGGGTGGCTGGCGAACCCGCCACCGACCAGTGCGGCGCCTGACCCTGCCTGTTAGAGGCCCGTGGCGGCCGGCATGAGGACGATGACCACCCCGGTTCCTACCTCCACCGTCGCCGTCGGGCCGGCCAGCCGGTTGGACAGGCCGAGGCCAGCGCCCGGTTCCAGCACGCCGTTGGACAGAGGCCACGCCAGGCCGGTGGTGGTTACGCCGGTCGCCTGACCGCCGACGGCCAGCAGGCTGACCAGGTCGTCGACGGTTCCATGCACCTCCACCCGGTCTCGCACCACCCACGCCCGTGTGCCGTCGATCCTGAGGTGGATCCTGAGGTCTGCCCAGCGATCCGCGGCCACGACCAGGAGGTTGCCGAGAGCATGGTCCACCCGTCCGCCGATCGTGCCGATGACCGTTACCGACTCCATGCCGGCATTCAGCGCCGCGGCCAGGGCCAGTTCAAGGTCGGTCTCGTCCTTGTCCACCGGGTGGCGCTCCACGGCCTGTGCCTGATGCGCCGCCCCCGGAGAGGCTGAATCCAGGTCACCGACCAGCAGGTCCACGTGGATGCCGAGGTCCCTGGCGTTGTCGAAGCCCATGTCGGCGGCGATCGCCATGTCCGCTGCGGGAAGAGTTCCGAGGTTCCGGGGGACGGGTCCGCCTGTGATGACAAGGGCGTGGCGAGACATCAGCGACCGGATCCGTTCGCCCGGGCCGCCCACCGGCCCGCGACATGGGTGAGGCTGAGGTCCATGCCGTAGCAGCTGGACAGCGCCTGCTCCGTGACGACGTCAGCCAGCTTCCCTGCGTTGACCACCCGGCCGGCCTCCAGGAGCAGCGCATGCGTGAAGCCAGGTGGGATCTCCTCCACATGGTGCGTGACCAGCACGATCGGGGGAGCGTCCGGATCCGCCGCCAGGTCGGCCAGCACTGTGATCAGATCCTCACGGCCACCCAGGTCCAGGCCAGCTGTCGGTTCGTCCAGTAGCAGCAGGTCCGGCTCGACCATCAGGGTCCGTGCCAGCAGGACCCGCTGGCGCTCACCTGAGGACAACGTTCCGAAGGCATGGCAGGCCCGGTCACCGCACCCGATCCGGCTCAGGAGGGCGCCGGCCCGATCACGGTCGTCGTCGGAATAGTCATGCCACCACGGCTCCAGCGCCCCTTTCAGTGCCGTCATCACGACATCGGTGGCCGTGACCGCTGGTCGAAAGGCGTCGGCCAGGGACGCAGAGGCGTATCCGATCCGACCCCTGAGGGTGCGGACATCGGTTCGGCCGAGTGTCTCTCCAAGGACCCGAAGGGTTCCCCATGTCGGGTGAAGGTGGAGGCCGGCGATCCTGAGCAGGGTGCTCTTACCGGAACCGTTGGGCCCCAGTACCACCCAGCGCTGGCCCGGATCGACACGCCAGTCGATGTCGGACAGAAGAGTCGTGTCGCCGATGCGCCGCCCTACGCCGACGAGTTCTAGGACGGGCTGCGGCACGCTGCCGACCCTACGGCGTGATCAGGGCGGTGGATCCCCCGGATCGCTCAGACGAGAGACCTGACCAGCAGGATCACTGCGGCGGCCGAGGAGAGGACGTACACGGCTGGAGCCAGCCAGCCACGATCCAGCGGCGCACGGAGCGGCCCGGACAGCACGACGCCCACCGCCACGGGCAGCACCAGCCAGGCGGCGATCACCAGGTCGGATGTTCCGAACTGTCCCGCAAGGCCCAGTACCACGAGGGAGATGGTCGTACCGACAAGGAAGTAGGTGGACAGCGTGGCGCGCAGCTCCGGTCCCGGCATTCCGTGGAGAGCCAGGGCGATGGGGGGTCCGCCGACGGCCACCGTGGTTCCCATGAACCCGCTCAGCCCGCCGGCCGCCATGAGATTGCGTGGTGTGAGCCGGGTCTGCACCCCGCTTGCCTTGAGGGCGACCGAGACCAGAAGCAGTACTCCGAACATCACGCCGAGCCTCTCATCGGCTACCAGGGTCAGCGCAACGGCACCCAGCAGCACGCCGGGAACCCGGCCTACCAGAGCCCATCGAAGGTGGTGGCGGTTCACCGCCCCGTGTTCGCGCATGCCCAACAGCCCGCTCAGCAACGGGTTCACCACGAGGACCGGTCCGGGAACGAAATCCGGGTGGATGAGGGCGAGGATCGGGACAGCGAACAGGCCTGCACCGAATCCAAGCACTCCCTGAAGGGTGCATCCGATGGCGTAGACGACCAGGCCGGCGGCCAGCTGCAGGCCGCTCACCGATCGGTTGGGAGGTGGTCGGCGTGTCGCAACCAGGTATCGACCATGTCGGCATACTGCCCGCCTAGAGCCACCAGCTCGTCGTGGGTTCCGTGCTCCACGATCCGCCCATCGTCCACCACTGCAATGCGGTCGGCCCGCATTGCAGTGGCCAGACGATGCGCAATGAGGATGGCGGTCCGGCCCTCCAGGAGTGAATCCAGAGCCTGCTCGATCACGGACTCCGACAGCAGATCCAGGCTCGAGGTTGCCTCGTCCAGAACAAGCACCCGGGGCCGTGCCAGGAACGCCCTGGCGAGGGCCACCAACTGGCGTTCACCCGCCGAGAGCGAGGTGCCACGCTCGTGGATCTGGGTGTCCATGCCGTCGGGCATCCGGTCCATGAGGCCCTGTAGTCCGACCGCCCTGCAGGCTTCGAGGACCTCGTCCTCGGCGGCATCCGGACGGGCGAAGGCGACGTTGTCCCGGATCGTGCCGTTGAAGAGGAACGGTTCCTGGGGGACCACCCCGAGTTGGCCCCGTAGCGAGGCGATGGTGACGTCCCGGAGGTCATGGCCGTCAATGGTGACGTGCCCGAACGTCGGGTCGTAGAAACGGGTTATCAATTTGGCGATGGTCGACTTGCCGGCGCCGGTCGGGCCGACCACGGCGAGAACCTCGCCGGGAGCCAGCTCGAGGTTCACGTCACGCAGCACCAGGTGGTCCGGGTCGTAACCGAAGGTCACCCCCGCGAGGCAGATCGCCCCACGGATCGGTGGCAACTCAATGGCATCGGACTGCTCGGGAACACTCGGTTCCCTGGCCAGCAGTTCCCGGAGCTTCACTACAGCGGCACTGCCCTGCTGGTACTGGTTGTACAGCTGGACGAGCGTCTGGACCGGGGCGAAGAACGACGTCAGGAAGAGCAGGAAGGCGGTCAGCTCGCCGAGCGACACCTCACCCCGCAGCGCCATGCGGCCTCCGACGAGTAGCACGATGGCCTGCGTC
>JAAZXC010000106.1 GCA_014240365.1 Acidimicrobiales bacterium
CCACGGGTGCCCGGGTCGTAGCCAGCATCTGGGGTCGCACCGTCGAGGAGTTCGCACGGGCCGCGGAGCTGCTGGCCGATGCGCCGAAGGAGGTGGTGGCCGTCGAGGTGAACGCCTCGTGTCCCAACCTCGAGGACCGGCGGGCGTTGTTCGCACACTCCACGACGGCCACGGCAGAGGTCGTGGCAGCAGCAGCCGCCGCCGGAAGGCCTCTCTGGGCGAAGCTCAGCCCGAACACTCCCGACCTGCCCGACGTGGCGGCAGCCGCCGTGGCGGCAGGCGCCGAGGCCGTGACCGTTGCCAACACGGTGCTCGGGATGGTGATTGACACGGAGGCCCGACGGCCCCTCCTCGGTGCGGGCCGCGGTGGCCTCAGCGGACCGGCGATACGACCGGTGGCGGTGCGGGCGGTCTTTGACACCCACGAGGCCCTTCCGGACGTGCCCATCATCGGTGTCGGTGGGGTGGCCAGCGCCGTCGACGCCGTGGAGTTCCTCATGGCGGGAGCGTCGGCCTTCCAGGTGGGGACCGCCACGTTCGCCGACCCGGCGGCACCCGCCCTGATACTGCGCGACCTGGGTCGCTGGTGCGACAATCACGGCGTTGCCCACCTAAACGAGCTGATCGGTGCTGCACATGACTGAGGTGACGCAGCCGCAGGGTGCGATGGTCGGAGGGATCCGTGGCTGACGGTGAGGTGCCCGAGGAGGTCCGGCGTCGGCTCTGCCTGGTGCTCGACGTGGATGACCTCGTTGTCGCCCGGAGGACGGCCCGGCTCCTGGCTCCATGGTTCTCAACTGTCAAGGTCGGCCTGGAGTTGTTCTCAGCTGCCGGCCCGGAGGCGGTCACCTCCTTCGTGGAGGAGGGGTTCGACGTATTCTGCGACCTCAAGCTGCACGACATCCCCAACACGGTGGGTAGTGCGGCCCGGGTGCTCGGCGCCCTCGGCACCCGGTGGGTGACCGTGCACACTTCCGGGGGCGGTCCGATGTTGCGGGCCGCCGTCGATGGTCTGGCCGCCGGAGCAGCCGCCGCCGGTGTGGCGGTGCCGGGCGCCCTGGGGGTAACGGTCCTGACCAGCGACGACGTCGCTGACGGCGGCGTGCTGAAGGACCGATGCGATCTCGCTGTGGCCAGCGGATGCGAGGGGATCGTCTGTGCCGCCCCGGACCTGCCCGCCACCGACCCGTGGTCTGATCGACTGGTAAGGGTGGTGCCCGGGATCCGTATGCCCGGTGGTACAGCACACGATCAGGCCCGGGTGGCTTCGCCCCGTGAGGCACTGGATGCAGGAGCCGACCTCCTCGTGGTGGGCCGGGCGGTTACCGCAGCGGAGGATCCGGTGGCGGCGGCGGTGGCCATGGTCGACCACCTGGTGGCCTGAGGACCGCTGCGCCCGTCCCACCCGGAGCTCTGGCCCTACTAGGGTCCGGCACATGGCAGGACTACCCCAACTCACGGACGAACAACGACGGGCCGCCCTGGTCAAGGCGGCTGAGGCTCGCCGGGTGCGGGCCGAGATCAAGAATCTTCTCAAGATGGGTTCGATCAGCCTCTCGGAACTACTGGAGCGTGCCGATGCCGAGGTGATCGTGTCCAAGATGAAGGTGCTTTCCGTGCTGGAATCACTGCCCAAGCTGGGCAAGGTGAAGGCCCGGCGGACGATGGACGAGGTCGGCATCAGCGACAGCCGCCGGCTGCGTGGCCTCGGCAGCCAGCAGCGGGCCGAGTTGCTTGCAAGGTTCGGCTGAACCCGACCGCCCGTCCGGAGTGGCGCCGGTGGGCGACGCAATCCGACACCGGTCGGCCGTGGTCATAGTTCTCTCCGGCCCGGGGGGCGCCGGAAAGGGCACCATTGCCAGGGCGCTCGTGAAACGTGACGAAGGCCTGGTGCTGAGCCGGTCGTGGACCACAAGGCCGCGGCGCGTGGACGACGACGCGGACGCCTACTCATTCGTTGACAGCGCCGCCTTCGAGGCCCGCAGGAGCGATGGCGGTTTCGTGGAGTGGAACGAGTTCCTCGGCTTCATGTACGGCACGCCCACGCCTGACCCGGACGAAGGTCGGGACCTGCTGTTGGAGATCGACGTGGCAGGTGGGAGACAGGTGCGCGACCGCTTGCCCGGCGCACTCTTCCTGTTCGTGGATGCCCCTGACGACGTCGAGTTGAGGAGTCGGCTCCTGGGTCGTGGCGATGACGCTGAGCGTGCCGACGCCCGTGTGGCCGAGGCTGCCCGGGAACGCCTGGAGGCGGACGACCTGGGCTACAGGCGGGTGCTGAACGACGATCTGGAAGCGACCGTGGACCTGGTCGCAGGGCTGATCCGCGATCACCGGGCCTCCAACGGCTGACCGGCGGCCACGGACCGGTTCCCGGACCACTCCATGAGGACCCGTGAGTCGATTCGGGACCCGGCCAGCCATCCGGGACCTGTGGGACGACTGCGGTGCTCGAGGGTTACAGGTGTCCCGCTGGTAGCGTTGAGATCCGCGTTGGACCGTTGTCTGAGTAGTTTGAATGGGCTTCAGGACGGGGGTGGCGGTCGCAGGAACCGGCACCCGGAGGAACGCAGGGGATCCAAGTGAACCGCAACGAGAGTCTGGTAAATCCGGCGATCGAGGGCCTCCTCGAGACCGCAGATTCCAAGTTCCGTCTGGTGACGGTGAGCGCCAAGCGTTCACGCCAGATCAACTCCTACTTCGGCCAGTTGGGCGAGGGCCTCGGCTCAGCGATCCCGCCGCAGGTGACCTCGACGTCCCGCAAGCCGCTCTCGATCGCCTTCGAGGAGTTGGCCGCTGGCAAGATCCAGCCGGTCGAGCCTCCGGAGGAGGTCGAGGAATTGGATGCGCTGCTCGACGCCATCGATGCGGACCTGGCCGAACAGGCTGGCGACGACCTGCCCTCCGGCGAGGCCCAGGTCGAAGGCGAAGAGGGCGCCTGACCTCTCGCCCACGGGCGTTCATCATGGGACCTCTTGCCGGACGTCGCATCGTCCTCGGTGTGACCGGGGGAATCGCTGCCTACAAGGCCGTCGAGGTCTGTCGTCGGCTGGTTGACGCCGGCGCCCACGTGGCACCTGTCCTGACCGGTGGAGCCATGCGATTTATTGGCCGGGCCACGTTTGATGCACTTGCATCCGAACCCGTCCAGACATCGTTGTGGGACGAACCCCATCCGATCCCCCATACCCGGCTGGGACAGGGAGCGGACCTGGTCATCGTGTGTCCGGCGACTGCACGCCTGCTCGCCGACTACCGGATGGGGCGCTCGGGAGACCTCCTCACGGCCACCCTGCTGGCGACGCGTGCACCGGTCATCGTGTGTCCGGCAATGCACACCGAGATGTGGGAGCAGCCGGCTGTGCAGGAGAACTTAGAGGTGCTGGCCGGACGTGGGGTGACGATCGTCGGTCCCGTGGACGGGCGCCTCGCCGGTGGCGACCATGGAGCGGGACGAATGGCCGACCCGTCAGAAGTGGTGGCCGCCGCAGAGCTGATACTCGGAGCGACGCGTGGCACCGACGGCGGAGACCTGGCCGGCCTCACGGTGCTGGTCACAGCGGGCGGAACCCGCGAGCCGATCTGTCCGGTGCGCTTCATTGGCAACCGCTCCTCGGGCCGGCAGGGACACGCCATTGCGCTGGAGGCGCACCGGCCGGTTGCCCTCGTACTCGAACGTGACCTGGGTCTTGGCGTCAGGGCGCAGGTACGGGATGGTCCCCGCCTTTCGCACCTCGGCATGGCGTTCGGCCATGCGGTGTGCGACGTGTATGGGCAACGGCATGAGAACATCGGTCTCGTCGCAGGCGAAGCCGAACATCATTCCCTGGTCACCGGCGCCCTGGCGGTCCAGATAGTCCTCTTCGCCAGAGGTCCCCGACCGCACCTCCTCGGAGTCGTCCACGCCACGGGCGATGTCGCTGGACTGGGAGTCAAGGGCGACCATGACGCCGCAGGTGTGGCCATCGAAGCCGAAGTCCTCGCGGTCGTAGCCGATCTCGCAGATCGTCTCGCGCACAATGCTGGGGATGTCGACGTAGCCCCTGGTGGTGACCTCACCGGCCACGACCACGAGCCCCGTGGTGATCAACGTCTCGCAGGCCACACGGCTCTCGGGATCCTCGCTGAGCATCGCGTCCAGCACGGCGTCCGAGATCTGGTCGGCCATCTTGTCGGGATGCCCCTCGGAGACCGACTCGGAGGTGAAGCTCCAGTTTCTGATCACGTGTCGTCTCCGTTCGTGGACCGGTTCGTCCTGTGCAGTGCGATAACGGCGTCGAGCACCGCCGCCGCGACCTCGCGCTTGTGAGCCAGCGGCACCTCAGTGGCGCCGCCGTCGGCATCCAGGATCACCACGGCGTTCGTGTCGTGGTCGAATCCCACCCCGGGTGCCGACACGTCGTTTGCGACCATCAGGTCGATGCCCTTGGCCACCAGCTTCGCCGCAGCATTCTGACGCAGATCCGAGGTCTCCGCGGCGAATCCCACCAGAACCTGGCTGTCTGCACGGCTCCTGCCCAACTCGGCGAGGATGTCGACGGTCGGCTCCAGGAGGATCTCCGGCGGTCCTGCGTCCTTCTTGATCTTGTCCGTCGCCACCGTGGCCGGCCGGAAGTCCGCCACTGCTGCGGCCATGATGACCACGTCGGCTCCGGCGGCACGGGCCCCCACGGCCTCAGCCATCTCAGCGGCCGTCTCGACTGCCACTACGTCGAGGCCCGGCGCCCCAGCCAGC
>JAAZXC010000107.1 GCA_014240365.1 Acidimicrobiales bacterium
AATGACTGGCCACCGCTCTGGAAAGTGCCCTCGCCCACGGCCCTGATGGTGTTGAACACCGCTACTTGGACCTGCTTGAGCATCGAGGTGAGGATGTATTCACGAACAGCCTCGTCGGCGGTCGTGTACTGGTCCTGGTCGACACCGATTGCCCAGACCTTCGAGCCCGAGTCCTCGGAGAACGACTTGGCGGCCTCGAAGAGACCGGCCCCCGAACCACCAGCGGCGTGGTACACGATGTCGGCACCCTTGTCGAACATGGATAGGGCGATCTCACGGCCCCGGTCGGGCGCGTTGAAGCCGGAGAAGTCCGGCGGCGCGCTGATGTACTCGACGATGACCACCGCGTCGGGATTCGTCGCGGCGACGCCGGCGACGAAGCCGGCCTCGAACTTGCCGATCAGGCCGATGTCGACGCCACCGATGAAGCCGATGGTGTCCACAGCGGTCTTGAGCCCAGCGGCTACGCCTACGAGGAATGAACCCTCGTGCTCGGCAAAGCCCATGGAGGCCACATTGGGTGCCTCAACCCAACCGTCGATGATGCCAAAGCTGGTATCCGGGTACTCGGCGGCCACCTCGGTCATCGTGTCGGCGAACAGGAAGCCAACGCCGATTACGAGGTCGTTGACGTCAGCCGACAGGCGCAACAACTCCGCCCGGTTGGAGCCGTCGCTGTTGGGGGAAGCATCAGAAATGATTGCACCCAACTCGTTCTGGGCTCGTTCGAGACCAACGTACGCGGAGTCGTTGAAGCCCCCGTCGCCACGTCCACCGATATCGAACACCAGGCCGACCGATACCGGCTCAGCCGGGGGCGCGGGGGCCTCCGTGGCCGCCGGTGCCGCCGTGGCCGCCGGTGCCGCCGTAACTGCAGGTGCCGCTGTGGTAGCAGCTGGTGTCGCTGCCTCGTCGTCAGTTCCACACGCCGAGACAACCAGGGCAAACCCCAGCATCACGGCGAGCAGACGGGTGAATCGCTTGCTCATGAACCCCTCCGGTCCTAGTCGCATCGTTGCGCCCACGCACCGGCCCAAGAGCCGCCCGCGGGAGGACTGACGCTAGCGCGCCCTGTGACGGAAAGCACATGACAGCAGGGAAGGAGGGCTGGCCGGGCTGGCAGGACGGCCCAGATCGGCGGTTTCTGAGTCCGAGGTTCTGCTGGTGGCGGTGACCATTGTGGTGATGCCGCCACCCACCTGCTGGGTGAGGCGAAACATGACGGGCACGTCGACGGCATCCGCAGGGTGCCCGGCGATCAGCGGGGCCAGGTGCTCGGCGAAGATTCCCCGGCCGTCGAAGGTGCGGAGGTAGAGCTTCAGGGATCTGGTCTCGATGCATTCGGAGGTCGGCAGGTACTCGATGTCGATCGAGTAGAAATCCGGCTGGCCGGTGGCAGGACAGACGGCCGTCAGCTCCTACGAATGGAAGTGGACCAGGTCAAGGGAGCCCTCCACCCCGAACGTGTCGATCTGATCGCCGGGGGTCGCATCGGGTCGACCGAGCACCGGGTAGGTCATGGCTGGTCTCCTGGATGGTCGCCGGGGCACGGGACCTGGGGAGTGGCTCAGCTGTTGCGGCCCATATTGGGCTTGCGGCCGTGGTTGGCCTTCTTGCGACGGGCCGAGGCCTTCTGCCTGCTGGTGCGCTTTGACATGCCCTGAGGGTAGCGGTCCCGCACGGGTATCCATCGTGGGCCGGGAGGACTCAGGTCACACACCGTGGACGGGTCGACCCCCGCTCCTAGCCTTGGGCGTCGGTCCGGACGTCGCGTGCGGCCCGGTATGCACGGTCGACGGGAGCTGTCAGTGGAGCGTTTCGGATTCGTGGGTCTGCCGAACGCGGGCAAGTCCTCCCTCTACAACGCCCTGGCGGGCGGAGGGGCCCTCGCTGCGCCCTACGCCTTCGCCACCACCGAGCCCAACATCGGCGTTGCCAGGGTTCCCGACGCCAGGCTGGGTCGTCTGGCCGAGATGAGTGCATCCAGGAAGGTCGTACCGACCAGCGTCGAGTTCGCTGACATAGGTGGCCTGGTCGAGGGCGCGTCCCAGGGTGAGGGACTGGGCAACAAGTTCCTGGCCGGGATCCGCGAGGTGGACGCCATCGTGTTCGTGCTCAGGGCGTTTCGCGACACCGACGTTCCGGGCCCCACCGATCCCCTCGAGCACCTTCGCGTGGTCGAGGTGGAGCTGGCGCTGGCCGACCTGGAGACCTGCGAGAAGCAGGTCGACAAGCTTCGACGGACGGCCAAGGGCGAACCGTCGCTGAGGCCGGCCGTGGCGGCCCTCGAACGCGCCGTTGACCTGCTGGGTGGGGGAACCCCCCTCTACCGTGGCGACCTCAGCGCCGATGAGCGGTCCGACCTGCAGCCGTTCTTCCTGCTCACTGACAAGCCGGTCCTGGCTGTCGTGAACCTCGACGAGCAGCAGGTCGAGGATCCGGGCCCGGTCCTTGCGCCCGTGGTGGCCGAGCTGGCCGGCGCCGAGGTGATCGGCATGTGCGTGCAGCTGGAGGCCGAGGCGGCTCTGCTGTCCGAGGCCGACAGGGTCGAGATGCTCGAGGGTCTGGGCCTCGGCGAGGGAGCGTGGCCGCGTTTCGTCCGGGCGGTCTACCACCTGCTCGGCCTGCGTACCTACTTCACGACCGGTGAGAAGGAGAGCCGGGCCTGGACGTTCAGGGCCGGCTCCACCGCACCGGAGTGCGCAGGCCGGATCCACACCGACTTCCAGCGTGGTTTCATCCGGGCCGAGACCATTGGCTGCGAGGTCCTACTGGAGCAGGGATCCTGGGTCAGCGCCCGTGAATCAGGACTGGTCCGGAGCGAGGGCAGGGACTACCGGCCCGAGGACGGCGACGTCATGGAGTTCAGGTTCAACGTCTGAGCCCTACTATCACCCAATGCCGTGGTTGGTCCGTGGGACTCGGGTGCTGGCGAGCCTCGAGGTGGCCGACACCCCATCGACGCGGGCCCGCGGCCTGCTGGGACGTGACGGCATCGACGGCGCCCTCCTCCTGCGTCCCGCCCGGTCCGTCCACACTGTCGGTATGCGGTTCTGCATTGACGTCGCCCACCTGGACGCCTCATTGCGGGTCATCCGGATGAAGCGGATGTCGCGCCACCGGATCGGTCTACCGGTACGCGGAGCGCGTGCCGTTCTGGAGGCCGACGCCGGTTGCTTCGAGCGCTGGGGCCTGAGCGTGGGCGACGAGTTGGAGGTCAGGTCATGAGCATCGAGGAGCGGACACGGGGCCGCCTCATGCTCGTGGCCACGCCCATTGGCAATCTGGGTGACCTCTCGCCCCGGGCCGCTGAGACGTTGGCGTCGGCCGACCTCGTGGCCTGCGAGGACACCCGCCGTACCGGCAGGCTCCTGCAGCATGCAGGGATAGTCGGAGCCAAGCTGCTGCGCCTCGACATGCACACGGAGGAGAGGTCGGCCCTCACTGTGGTACGGCGCCTGGAGGAGGGAGCGGTCGTGGCCCTCGTCTCGGACGCCGGGATGCCCGGCATATCTGATCCCGGCGAACGGCTGGTGCGAATGGTGGTCGAGGCCGGGCATCGCGTTGAGGTGGTTCCGGGCCCGTCGGCGCCGGTGGCTGCCGTGGCTGCCAGTGGCCTGCCGACCGAGCGCTGGTGTATGGAGGGTTTCCTGCCGCGCAAGGGGAGTGCCCGTGCCGGAAGGCTGGCCGAGCTTTCCGTGGAGGAACGCACCATGGTGCTCTTCGAGTCGCCACATCGTCTGGCCGCCACGTTGGCCGACCTCCTGACGGTTATGGGCGGTGGACGCCAGGTCGTCGTGGCGCGCGAGATGACCAAGCTGCACGAGGAGTTCTGGCGGGGAACCCTCGACGAGGCGGTCGTGTTCGCCTCCAGGCCCGTGAAGGGTGAGGTCGTCGTGGTGGTCGCCGGGTCCCCGCCGGCTGCCGAGGCTGACGACGACAGGATTCGTGCGGTGCTGGCCGAGGCGCTCTCGGCAGGAGCGTCCACCCGGGATGCCGCCGACGAGGCGGCCCGCCGCCTGGGGGTGTCGCGTCGCCGGGCGTACCGCCTAGCACTGGAGTGACGGGTCACCTCTGGGGCACGTTCGCCATCGGTGGCCACCGGTAGCCTCGCTGCCATGGCCAATGAGCATCTGACGGACCAGCGCGCCGGTACGCCCGTCCTGGTCGCCGTGGCATGGCCCTACGCCTCGGGATCCAGACACCTCGGCCATCTGGCCGGGGCCTACCTGCCGGCCGACGTCTACGCCCGTCACCAGCGCCTTGTCGGCAACAGGGTGCTGATGGTGAGTGGGTCCGACGTGCATGGCACCCCCATCACGGTCCGGGCCGACGCCGAGGGCGTGACGCCCCGGGAGCTGGCCGAGCGGTACCACGCCGAGTTCGTGGCCGACTGGGAGCGACTGGGTATCAGCTGGGACCTCTACACGTCCACCGGGACCGACAACCATGCGGCGGTCACCCACGACATCTTCATGAAGCTGCTCGACAACGGGCACATCGACCGGCGTTCCAGTGAGCAGTACTTCGACGCCGAGGCCGGTCGCTTCCTGCCGGACCGTTACATAGAGGGAACCTGTCCGCACTGCCACTACGTCGAGGCGCGTGGCGACCAGTGCGAGGACTGCGGCCGCACGTGCCCGAGCCACCACCTCGGGAGCGTCCGCGCCCAGATGGCAGTG
>JAAZXC010000108.1 GCA_014240365.1 Acidimicrobiales bacterium
AGTCGAGCTCCCGGGCCCGACGGTCACGGACCTCCCACAGCCCGGCGGCGGCCACCAGTGCATCGACGTCCGGTGGCTGGTGATCACGGGCCTTCTGGGCCACCAGGGCGGACACCTCGATGTTCTCCCGCACGGTCAGTGCGCTGAACAACCGGAGATTCTGGAAGGTCCGCACCAGGCCGTGGCGGGCGATCTCGAACGACGGCCGGCCCGTGAGGTCCACCCCGCCGAGCACCACCGTGCCCGAATCGGAGGGAACCAGACCGGTGATGACGTTCAGGAGGGTGGTCTTGCCCGCGCCATTGGGCCCGATGATGCCGACCACCTCGTGACGGCCCGCGTCGATGCTCACGTCGCGTAGCGCCTGGAACCCGCCGAAGGCCACGTCCACGCCCCGGACCACCAGCGCCTCGGTGTCGTCGAACTCCACCACCGGAGGGGTGGTCGGCTCCTCGGACCGGCGGCGACCGAACCTCGACCGGAGCCACCGATCCAGCTCCCAGTCGTCCAGCAACCCGTCGGGCCGCCAGATCATGAAGGCCAGCATGGCCGAACCCAGGAAGACCGTCTTCAGGTTCTCCCTGAAGATCCAGTCCAGTGGGGCGTCGTCGAGGCCGATGCCGAAGATCTCGAAACCGTCCTGGCCGAGGCGTCGGGCCAGTTCCCGCCCGGCGGTGATCACCCCGACGCCGAGCAGCGCCCCGGTCACGCTGCGGCGACCCCCGACGATCAGCATCACCAGGGTCACCAGGGTCAGGTTGAAGAAGAAGTCACCGGGAAGGATCGAGCCCTTTTCGTAGACCCGGAGGCTCGCCCCCACGCCGACCACGGCGACCGAGAGCAGCAGTCCGAGCATCTGTTGGACGAGCGGGTTCACTCCCATGGCCCGTGCGGCCAGGTTGTCCTCGCGGGCAGCCACCGCCAGACGACCCGCCCGGCTCTGGGCGAACAGCCGCGCCACGAGGATGGTGCCGAACAGGGCGAGGTAGATCGGAACCCGGGTGTCCAGCGCTCCTCCGATCCGGAACGACAGCCCGGCGCGGTCGCCTCCGGTCAGGTCCGGCCAGTTGCGGGCCAGTTCATGGGTCACGAACAGCAACGCCAGGGTGATCACCGTGGCCGACACCGCTCCGGACTCGGCGCCCGAACGGGCCAGGCCGACGCCGACCACCGCGGCCACCAGGACGACGACAACCACCGCCACGGCGATGGAGGTCCAGGGATCCAACTGCACGTCGACCAGGCCGAACGGGGCATCGGAGACCCGCTTGAGCTTCTCCACCGGGGAGATGGCCGACAGGGCGAAGGCGTAGCCGGCAATGGCCCCGAAGCCGATGTGGCCGAACGAGAGGATCCCCGTGTTCCCGATGTAGATCTGCATGCCCAGCACGATGACGGCATCGATCAGGGCGAAGGTGACGAGCCGCTCGTGGCCGCCCAGCAGCCCCTGGTAGAGCAGACCGGCGCCCAGGAAGAGCCCGAAGAGCAGGACGGCTCCGACCACCGGAAACGCCACGTCACGGCGAAGGTTCCTTGACGGGTGATGCGTCATGGCGTTTGACATCAGACGCGCTCCGCATGGGCCACGGAAATGAGCCCCTGGGGTCGGAAGATGAAGAGCAGGGCGATCAGGAGGAAGACGACCCCCTCGGTCAGGCTGGCCACTGAATCGGGCAGGCGGGAGCGCAACAGCACCTCGGCCATGCCCAGGGCCAGGCCACCGAGGACCGCCCCGCGGAGGCTGCCCAGCCCGCCGATGAGCGCGGCCAGCACGCCCTTGAGCATCGGGTTGACACCCGCCGACGGCACGGTGCTCCCGGCACGCATCAACCAGAAGATGCCGGCGATGCCGGCCAGGGCGCCGGAGAGCGCGAACGCACCCCGGATCACCGAATCCGACCGGACGCCCATGAGCCGTGCCGTGTCGAAGTCGGCCTCCGCAGCCCGCAGCGCCAATCCGAACATGGTCCGCTGGAGCAGCACGCTGGTCCCGATCAGGGCCAGCACGGTGACGCCGATGACCACCGTGTCGAAGACCTCGATTCGCAGGGATCCCACGGCGAACGTATTGGTGACCCATCCCGGTCGGCTGAACGTCTTGACCGACGCCGACACGTACAACAGGAAAATCGCCGAGACCACGAAGTGCACCCCGAACGACGTCAACAACAGGGTGAAGTCGTCAGCCCCCCGGACCCGGCTGAAGGCCACGCGTTCGATGACCAGGGAGGTGGCCACCGAGACCAGCACGATGAGGGGCACCACGAGGTACCACGACCAGCCGGCATCCAGCGCCCAGAAGGCGGCGTAACCCGACACCGTGATCAGCTCGCCGTGGGCGAAGTTCAACAGGTGCATGACGCCGAAGATGACGGCGACCCCGAGGGCCAGCAGGGCATAGATACTGCCGCGCCCGAGCCCGTCGATGAGGTTCTGGAGGAGTTCGGCCACCGTCAGTTTCCCCGCAACATCGTCAGTTCCCCAGGAAGGTGTCGAAGAGACGCTCGTCGTCCCGCAGTTCGGCACCCGTGCCCTCGGCCACGATGGCACCGCTTCGGACCACGTAGGCCCGGTCCGCCATGTCCAGCATCCGCGTGGCGTTCTGCTCGACCACCAGCATCGTCCGGCCCCGGTCGCGCAGCGAGGCGATGAGCTCGAAGACCACGTCGACCATGACCGGAGCGAGGCCAAGCGACGGCTCGTCCATCATGAGGAGGCGGGGTTCGGACATGAGCGCCCGGGCAATGGCCAACTGCTGGGCTTCGCCGCCCGACAGGTAGCCCGCTGACGTCGTCCACTTGTCCCGTAGCACGGGGAACTGTTCGGCCATCTCGTCGAGCAACGGCTGTCGCCGTGCGGCCGGCACGGTGATCCCACCGATCTTGAGGTTCTCCTCGACGCTCAGGTCGGCGAAGATCCGGCGGTGCTCGGGCACCAGGGCCAGGCCCATCCGCAGGAGTCGCTCCGGCGAACTGCCGGTGACGTCCTCCCCGTCGAAGGTGACCGTGCCCTCGCTGGGCTCCAGGAGCCCGGCGAGCGAGTTCAGCAGGGTGGTCTTGCCCGCCCCGTTGGGTCCGATGAGGCCAACGACCTCACCGGACCCGACGTGCAGGCTGGCATCTCGAAGTGCCGAGATCTCTCCGTATCTGGTGGTGAGACCCGACACCTCGAGCATGTGGCTCAGCCGCCGATGGTGGCGACGAGGACGTCGGCGCCGTCGACGATCCGGTTGATCGGGACCGCCTTGGGCGGAATGCCGTTGGTACCGGCGTAGGTGATCTCACCGGACAGACCCTGGAAACCGGAGATCTGCTGCACGGCCTCGCCGATACCAGCCGGATCATCACAGCCGCAGTCGAGGATCCCCTGGATACCCAGGAACATCGAATCGACATACAGAGCCATGAACCCACGGCTCTCCAACGCCTCACCCCTGGCGGCCTCGTAGCCGGCCAACAGCATGTCGTTGCGGTCGCCAGCGGAAATGCTCACGTGCGGCGTGTGGGCAATGCCCTCATTGTTGGCCTCGACACTGATGCCCGTGGCATCCAACGCATCGGTCCCGATGTAGGTCAGGCCATCAAGGCCCTGCCCCTCGAGCTGACCACGCAACGCCGTGACCTGGAACGCCAACGCCGCCGAGAAGACGACCTCGTTGTTCTCCGAAAGCCCGGCGATCTCGTTGACCTGCGCCGAGAAATCGGTGTCGGCGGCCCACACGTACGTCTGGGTGGACACCACCTCACCACCACCGGCAATGAACTCCGCCGCGAACGCATCCGGGTTCACACCGGTGTACGGGATGCCCTCACCCTCGGTGAACACAATGGCCCGGGTGATTCCCTGATCCAACGCCCACCTCGCCGCGGCCTCGGACTGCCCGAAGTCGTCGAACGTCACCAGGTACGAGTTGATCGACATGTCGGCCAACGTCGGCTCCGTGGACGCCGCCACGAACATCGGCACCCCACCACCAGTGGTCTGCAGAATCGGCAGAGCGAAGTCCGCGAACGGCGGACCGATCAGGAACTGCGCACCCCAGTCCAGCAACTCCTGGGCAGCCAGAGCAGCGTCATCGCCGACCTCCGACACACGAACCTCAACCGGACGGCCGTCAATGCCACCGGCACAGTTGATGAGCTCGGCCACATACGGCACCAGCTTCGAACCCGGGATGTCGACGAACCCGACCACATCACTGAAGTCCATCGCCATACCCACCCGAATCGGATCACCCGACGGAGCATCCACACAGGCATCCAGATCAGCAGCCAACACCGCATCAATATCCAGACCCGACATGGCTGATCCGGCAGCGGCGGCCACGCCACCGATCCAGTCGGTACCGATGGTGGCGACGAGGACGTCGGCGCCGTCGACGATCCGGTTGATCGGGACCG
>JAAZXC010000109.1 GCA_014240365.1 Acidimicrobiales bacterium
AGTCCCTCGTAGAGACCGGCTTTTCGGGGCAGGTACTGCTCGAGAAGCCGATCCTGGATCGGCCCGGCCCGATCCCCGAGCTGCCGTTCGCGTCCGTGTCCATCGGTTACCAGCTCCGATTCCACCCAGCGGTATGTCGACTTCGGACCGAGCTCGATGGCGCACGGGTGTTGAGCGCACAGGTCCGCTACGGCCAGTACCTCCCGGACTGGAGACCGGGCCGTGACTACCGCGAGACGGTGACCGCTGGTCCGGGGGGTGGCGTGCTCCTCGAGTTGAGCCACGAACTCGACCTCATCCAGTGGCTACTCGGACCGGCAGAGGTCCTTCATGGTCAAACCTCCTCCAGCGGGCTCCTCGACATGGAGCGTGAGGACCTGGCCGTCGGCCTCCTCGCCCTGGAAGGCGGCGGCCTCGTCGGCCTGGAGCTCAACTGCCTGGACAGGGTGCAGAACCGGACGATGACCGTGACGACCGGCGAGCACTTCTTCCACCTCGACCTCGTCGCCGGTTCCCTCCTATGCGACGGCGAACGGGTCGTTTCCGGCCCCGTCGAACGAGACGAGGTGTTCGCAGCCATGCACGTGGCCGTGATGGCCGGAGAACCGGACCCGTGCACGATCGACGAGGCAACGGCCGTGCTCCATCTGGTTGAGGCCCTCCGCTCGACCTAGCCCCGGCCCCGGTCAGCGCTGGCGCTATCTTCTGGGCGCCGACCCATGTCGGCTCCAGGAGGTCGACGTGATGATGACAGTTCCCGATTTCAGTTCACTCGACGGCCGGGTGGTTCTCGTCACGGGTGGTGCCGGCCACATCGGGTCGGCGATCACCGAAGCATTCCTCGCCGCCGGGTCCTCAGTGATGACAGCCGACGTATGCGAGCCGTTCTCCACTAATCGCCATCCAGACCGATACCGACACAGCGTCGTGGATCTGGGAGACAACGGAGCTGTCCATGGTCTCGTTGACGAGACCATGGAGCGGTTCGGTCGGCTGGACGTGGTGGTGACCGCTGCTTCGTGGATGGGCACCGACGAGACCCCCGGCTGGAACTCCTCGTTCGCCGAGCAGGACGAGGAGCTCTGGCCAGAGGTACTCCAGGTGGGGGTCACCTCGGCGTTCACACTCGTCAAACGTGCTGCCCCGCACCTGGCGACCAGCGGCGGCGGGTCAGTCGTCCTCCTGAGCTCCATCTACGGTTTCTGTGGACCACAGCCGGCGATGTACCGGGACACCGGAATCAACAACGTCGCCGGCTACGCGGCGAGCAAGGGTGCGGTGAGCCAGTTGGCACGCTGGCTGTCGACCACGCTGGCTCCCGAGGTCCGGGTGAACTCGATCTCACCGGGAGGAGTATTCCGCGATCAGGACCCCACGTTCGTCGAGCGGTACGCCGAACGCACACCGCTCGGCCGTATGGCAACCGAGGACGACCTCATCGGTCCCGTGCTGTTTCTGGCATCTGATCTTTCCCGATACATCACCGGACACGATCTGGTGGTCGACGGTGGATTCTCGACGTGGTGACCGTTCCCACACGATCAGTTGCCGTGGTGGGAGGAGGCCAACTCGGTTCGCGCCACCTCCAGGGCCTCGTCCAGTGTCGAGAGATCCTGTCCATCCACGTGGTGGATCCCGACCCAGATGCACTCGGCGTGGCTGAGGAGCGGTGGTTCGACGCCGGGGGGCCACGGTCCGGGCACACCGTGGAGTTTCACGCCGACTCGGACGGCCTTCCCTCGCACCTCGATCTGGTGATCGTGTCCACCACCGCCGGAGCCCGTCCGTCAGTCGTTGAATACCTGGGCGCCAATGCCACCGTCGGGTCGTGGATCCTCGAGAAGGTGCTGGCGCAGAGTGATCTGGATCTGGATCGGATCTCCACGTCGGTCGGCGAGTCGACGCCCGCCTGGGTGAATACGTGGGCCCGTACGACGCCCTGGTTCCGCGAGCTCCGTGGCGAGGTGGGACCCGGGCCCCTCGTCGTCGAGGTCGAGGGCTCGTCCTGGGGCATGGGATGCAACGCCGTCCATTTCGTGGACCTCTTCGCGTGGTGGACCGGCGAGGAGTTGATGGAGATCGACGGCGCCGAACTGGACCGCTGTTGGCCCAGAGCCAAACGACCCGGCCACCACGAGTTGTCCGGACGACTCCGGGCCACTTTTTCGGCCGGCACGACCGTCCTGCTCCGATCGACGCCTCCGATGTCCGGTGCGACGGCCGGATCGGACGCCGTCGACCGCATGTCCATCAGGACGGCAGATGACCTCTGGACTGTGCATCAACCATTCTCGGAGAGCAGCGGATCAGCGGTCAGTGATTCAGGTGTCCAGATCAAGGGACGGATTGAATACCAGAGCGAACGGACCGCACCGCTCGTCGACTCGATCCTCACCACCGGCACCTGTGAGTTACCCGACCTTGCCACCTCCACCGGCCAGCACCGCCTCCTTCTCGCCGGCCTCCTCAGGGAGAAGCCCCGTATCGAGGGCATCGAGCCTGACCGGGTGCCGATCACGTGACCGGCAGCGACCTGTGGCTCGTCGGTTCCGGCCCCATGGCCTCGGCCTACGCGTCGGTGCTCGACGACCTCGGACAGGAGTTCGAGGTGATCGGTCGAGGGCCGACATCGGCGGCGGATTTCGAACAGACCACCGGCCATCCGGTGCGCACCGGCGGAGTCGACCGGGCGCTGCAAGCCAGTCGCGCTCCCGAGACAGCGATCGTGGCGGTCACTGTGGACCAACTGGCCGAGACGGCCCGGTCCCTGTTGATGGCCGGCGTCTCCCGGGTGCTCCTGGAGAAACCGGGTGGCCTCGGATCAGAAGAGATTCGATCAGTGCGGGAAGCCGCCGGTGGGTCATCCGTGGTCATCGCCTACAACAGACGCCAGTACTCGTCGGTACATGCCGCCCGTCGGGCCATCGAAGAGGACGGCGGGGTCACGAGCTTCACGTTCGAGGTGACGGAGTGGCCCCACGCCGCCGAGCCGGTCCAGGTCGGTGAATCCATCCGCCGCCGATGGTTCCTCGCCCAGTCCTCACACGTGGTCGATCTGGCATTTCACCTCGGCGGTCGTCCCGCCGACTGGCGGAGCTGGGCGGCTGGTTCCCTTCCGTGGCACAGGGAGTCGGCACGCTTCGCCGGCGCCGGCGTGTCCGACGCCGGAGCGACCTTCAGCTACCACGGCGACTGGGAAGGCCCGGGACGATGGGGTCTGGAAGTCCTCACCCGTCGGAGGCGCCTGATCCTGCAACCTCTGGAGCAGCTCCGGACGATGGCTCTCGGCTCGCTGGAGACCGAGACGGTGCCCCCCGAGGACGACCTGGACGTGCGATTCAAGCCCGGTATTCATCGGCAGACGGCCGCATTCCTGAAGGGTGACGATGACGTCGCATGCCTCCTCGCCGACCATCAGGAGAACCTCGCCGTCTACGAGACGATGGCGGGGTACCGATGAGCGGGGTCGTCGCTCTCATCCCGGCACGATCGGGGTCCAAGGGAGTTCCGGACAAGAACGTCCGTCCTCTGGGAGGCCGACCCTTGTTGGCGTGGTCCATTGCCGCGGCGCTGCGGAGCCCGGCGGTCGACCGGGTGATCGTCTCGACCGATTCGGAGTCGTATGGCCAGCTCGCGACGGAACACGGAGCCGAGGTCCCGTTTCTCCGACCCGCTGAACTCGCCGGCGACCAGTCCCGCGATCTCGAATTCATACTGCACGCCATCGACTGGCTCGATGATCGGGGCGAGGATCCGGACCTCGTGATGCATCTCCGGCCGACGACGCCCTTCCGGTCGCCTCCCGATCTGGATGCCGCGGTCGAGATGATGCTGGGCGAGGGCTCCCCAGGTGGGCCAAGACCCACCGCCGTCCGATCGGTACATGAGATGTCGACCACCGCCTACAAGTCGATGGAGATCGACGGCGGGGTCCTCCGCCAGATGGGGGCCGAGACCACCGCCCTGGATCGCGCCAACGACCCCCGACAGGACTTTCCAGTCACCTATCTGGCCAATGGCTACGTTGACATCCTGTCTACGACATTCATCCGCAGAAGTGGTCTCTTGCATGGGGACCGGGTGGCTCCGTTCGTCACCGGTCTCGCCATGGAGGTGGATATCGCCTCCGACTTCGACCTCCTCGAGTACCACCTCGAGCTCAACCCGGAACTCTTCGACGAGCTCTTCGGATGACGATCGGAGGTCGTCAGCGCTCCCACGGCGAATCGACCTCCGTCGGTACCCTGTCATCGGCGGTTGTCCCGAGAGCCGGGCACGGAGAAGGACCCC
>JAAZXC010000010.1 GCA_014240365.1 Acidimicrobiales bacterium
GTCGCCGACAATGACGAGTCGCACTTGCTGGTGACGTACCCTGACCCTGGCCAGTGCGCGTAGCAGGACATCGATTCGCTTCTGCCGCTGCAGGCGGGCGACGGTGAGGATCGTCGTTCCGGTCACTACGTCTGGAAGCAGGCGTTGGCGCTGCTCGTGCGACCCGTGCCGGTCCACGATGAGCGCGGCGACCGAGGAGGGGAGAAGCGGCAGGGGTGCCACATGGGATCCCTGTACCCCCAGCAGCAGCGCCAGGGCGACGGCATCCAGACCGCTGCCGCCCACGTCTACACCCAGGGCGATGCCGAGGAGGCCGGCGGTGGCGAGGTCCCCCCAGAGCTCCCGGTCGAACCATCCACCGGCGGTTTCGACGGCAAGGTGTCGATCCATGTCCAGGTGGTCGCCCATGATGCGTCCGGCCAGGTCCACCACCGCCTGTTGGGCTTCTGAAGGTGTGAAGTCCACGGCCGCTACCGCGCCCCTGCCCGGCGACGCTGCTGGCGCGGCAGACCCAGGCCGGCCATTGCGATGATGTCGCGCTGGACCTCGTTGGTGCCGCCACCGAAGGTCAGCACCCAGACGCTCCGGTAGGAGGCCTCGACTGCGTTGAGGATGCTGGTGCCCGGCGAACCCTCCGTCAGGTGACCGGTTGCGCCGATCACCTCGGTGATGAGGGTGTACACCCGGTGCATCGATTCCGAGCCGTGGACCTTCACGGCGGACGAGTCGGCGGGGGTCATGTGACCGCTCGTGTTCTCGGACGCCACATACCAGTTCAGGAGGTCCAGGTGGCGGGCCAGGGCACGACACTCGGCCAGCTTCACCCGGACCCACTCGTTGTCGATGACCCGCAGCCCATTGGCCGCAATTGTCGTACGGGCCCAGGCAACGGCATCGTCCGTGATCCGTGCCAGACGGGCCCCGGGGAACAGCGATACCCGCTCGTGGTTGAGCTGGTTGGTTATCAGTCCCCAACCGCCGTTCACCTCGCCGACGCGCATCGAGTCCGGGACCCGGACGTCGTCGTAGAACGTGGAGGTGGTATGGGTGCTGCCGAACGTCTCGAAGGGCTGGATCGAGAAGCCCGGATCGTCGGTGTCCACGAGGAACATGGTGATGCCCTTGTGGGCCGGGGCATCGGGATCGGTCCGGGCGGCCAGCCACACGTAGTCGGCGTTGTAGGCGAGGCTGGTGAACTGCTTCTGCCCGTTGACCACCCAGTCTTCGCCATCGCGTACCGCACGGGTACGAAGGGCGGCCAGGTCTGTGCCGGCGTCAGGCTCCGAGTAGCCGATCGAGAAGTGCATCTCGCCGGCGAGGATCCGTGGCAGGAAGAAGTCCTTCTGGGAGTCGCTGCCGAAACGCCTGATGGTGGGCCCCACCGTGTTGGTGCTCAGGAACGGGATGGGACAACCGGCGGCCTGGGACTCGTCGAAGAAGATGTACTGATCGACCGGGGTGAAGCCCCTGCCGCCGTACTCGACCGGCCAGCCGACCCCCAGCCACCCATCAGCACCGACCTGCCTGATGAGGGCCTTGTAGTCGGTGTTCTCGGCGAACTCGGCGCTCGAGACCCTGGCCTTCACCTCCGGCGTCATGAGCTCGCTGAAGTAGGTACGCAATTCGCGTTGCAGGGCCTTCTGGTCCCCGGTGAGGTCGATGAACACTGATTCGGCCGCTGTCAGGTTTCAGTTCCGGGGAATGTCCTGCCAGGGAGCACCCTTGAAGGAGTCAGGTTCCCTCGGGAGGCCCAGGACCCGTTCACCAATGATGTTGCGCTGCACCTCGTCGGTCCCACCGGCGATGCTCACGCCGGCGGCACTTATGCAGAACGAGGACCACCGTGCGGCCGCGTCCGATGAGGGGTCCATGCCGTCCCAGGCCTGGCCGGCGGTGCCGATGATCGACATGGCCAGGTCCCGTGTGCGCCTTGCCAGGTCGGCACCGTTCAGCTTGGCGATGGAGCCCTCAGGACCGGGTACCCGTCCCGCTGCGACGCTGGACCTGATCCGCTGGCCGATGTAGCCCTTTATCTCCTCGCGTATGTGCAGGTCGGCCAGCCCCTGACGGATAACAGGATTCGAAGCCTGTCCCATCTCGCGTGCGAGGGCCGCCAGTTCCGGGCTACGTCTGGCGTTCAGGGCACCACCGCCGGCGCCGATGGAGACACGTTCGAACATGAGCATCGAAACCGCCAGATTCCAACCCTGGTTCACCTCACCCAGGAGGTTCGCCGCAGGGATGCGTGCCTCGCTGAAAAACACCTCGTTGAAGCCTCGTGCGCCGGAGATCTGGACAAGTGGGCGCACCTCGATTCCGGGTGAGCGCATGTCGACGATGAACATGGAGAGCCCCTGGTGCTTTGGGAGCGTCGGATCCGTCCTGGCCACCACGATCCCGAAGTCGCAGTAGTGGGCCCCGGAGGTCCACACCTTCTGGCCATCCAGGATCCACTCGTCACCGTCGCGCGTCGCCCGCATGGAGAGGCCCGCCACGTCGGAGCCGGCCCCGGGCTCGGAGAACATCTGGCACCAGATCGAGCGGCCGCTGATGTTGTCGGGCAGGTAGGTGGCCTTCTGCTCATCGGTCCCAAACTGGTTCAGCATTGGGAGGCACATTCCGTGGGAGATGGCCAGCGGCCCGGTGGGCAGGCGCCATCCGGCCGATACCCGGGTGAACACCTCCTGGTGCTGGGCGCTGAGACCCGCTCCGCCGAGGTGTGTCGGGTAGGTCAGCCCGGCCAGGCGGGCCTCGACGAGGGCACCCTGGAAGGAGCGGGTACGTGCGAGCCCGTCGGCCTCACCCTCGTCCTCTGCGGGGTCGGTGATCCTGGAGCAGTGGTCTGACAGGAAGTTCTCGAGTCGGGCCGTGAACTCGGACTCCCCGTCGAAACCATCGTCGGTTCGCGCATGCGCGGTCGCCCCAGTCTCAGTCTCAGGCTCAGGCTCAGTCACGGAGGCGACCGTACCGGCAGGTTTTCTGGGGCTCGTCATCCGGACGGGTGGGATTTGGCCGTCCGGTCCGGAGTCAACGGTAGTTGTCGATCTCCGGGCAGGAGCAGACGAGGTTCTTGTCGCCGTGCGCTCCGTCGATCCGGCCGACCGGTGGCCAGTACTTGTCGGCCGTGGCACCCATCGGAAAGGCAGCGGTGGCCCGGTCATACGGGTGGGTCCACTCGTCGGCGATGGCCCGGGCCGTGTGCGGGGCGTTCACGAGGGGGTTGTCGTCTACGGGCCAGTGGCCATCCGCGACCAGGGCGGCCTCGTCGGCAATGGACTCCATGGCCTCGCAGAACAGGTCCAGCTCGGCGAGGTCCTCGGACTCGGTCGGCTCCACCATGATGGTGCCGGGTACCGGGAACGAGACGGTGGGGGCGTGGAAGCCGTAGTCGATCAGGCGCTTGCAGATGTCCTCGGCCGTGATGTACGAGGCCTTGAGCACCCTCGTGTCCAGGATGCACTCGTGGGCAACCCGGCCGTTGGCGCCGGTGTAGAGGACCGGGAAGCGCCTACCCAGCCGGGTTGCGACATAATTCGCCGAGACAATTGCCACCTCGGTGGCACGCTGTAGCCCCTCGGCGCCCATGAGGGTGATGTAGGCCCACGAGATCGGGAGGATCCCGGCGGAGCCGAAGGGTGCGGCCGAGATCGTTCCAACGCCGGTGGACGGACCGGCTGTCGGGTCCATCGGATGGTTTGGCAGGTAGAGGGCCAGGTGTTCTCGGACGGCCACCGGACCCACCCCGGGGCCGCCGCCGCCGTGCGGGATGCAGAAGGTCTTGTGGAGGTTCAGGTGCGACACGTCGGCTCCGAACTGTCCGGGCCGGGCCAGGCCGACCATTGCATTCAGGTTGGCGCCGTCCAGGTAGACCTGTCCGCCGAACTGGTGGGCGAGGTTGCAGATCTCGGTGATCTGCGGTTCGAACACCCCGTGGGTGGACGGGTAGGTGATCATCAGCGCCGCCAGGGTGTCCTGTAGGTCGGTGACACGCTGCTTGAGGTGGTCGAAGTCCACGTTGCCGTCGCTGTCACATTCGATCACGACGACATCCATGCCGGCCATCACGGCGCTGGCGGCGTTGGTGCCATGGGCTGAGGCGGGGATCAGGCAGGCTGTTCGCTGCCCGTCGCCGTTGGCGTCGTGCCAGGCACGGATGGCAAGGAGGCCGGCCAGTTCGCCCTGGGATCCGGCGTTCGGCTGGAACGAGACCCGGTCGTATCCGGTGATCTCCACGAGCATCCGCTCCAGGTCCGCAATCAGGTCGTGGTATCCACCGACCTGGTCGATTGGTGCCAGTGGATGGATGCGGGCGAATCCCGGCCAGGAGATGGCCGCCATCTCAGTTGTGGCGTTGAGTTTCATGGTGCATGAACCCAGCGGGATCATCGTGCGGTCCATGGCCAGGTCCCGGTCGGCGAGACGCCGCAGCCAGCGCAGCATCGAGGTCTCGCTGTGGTGGGTGGTGAAGAACTCTGCGGTGCAGAACTCCGACCTCGATCTCAGCTCCGCGGGGATGCCATCGGGGGCGACGCCATCGAGCATTTCGGCGTCGGCGCCCTCAACGCCGAAGGCACGCCAGAGGGCCTCGACCACGTCGGGGGTCGTGGTCTCGTCGAGGCTGATCCCGATCGTGTCAGCGTCGACCCGTCGGATGTTGCACCCCTGCTCAAGGGCATCGGCCAGCGCCTTGTCGGCGCCACCCGGCACAACCAGGGTGATCGTGTCGAAGAAGGCCTCGTGGGCCACCGTGTGGCCCCCGGAGCGGAGGCCGGCGGCGAGGATGGAGGTGAGACGCTGGACGCGTTCGGCGATCCGGCGTAGCCCGTCAGGACCGTGGTACGCGGCGTAGAGGGTCGAGATGACTGCGAGCAGCACCTGGGCCGTGCAGATGTTGGAGGTGGCCTTTTCCCGGCGTATGTGCTGCTCCCGTGTCTGGAGTGCCAGCCGGTGGGCTGGGGCGCCTGCATTGTCCACTGAGGTGCCGACGAGGCGTCCCGGCAGGGTCCTGCGGTGCCTATCGGCCACCGCCATGAAGCCGGCGTGTGGGCCGCCGAAGCCCATCGGGACTCCGAAGCGCTGCGCTGAGCCGATCACCACGTCCACGTCGTGGTCGCCGGGAGGCGTCATCAGGCAGCAGGCGAGCAGGTCTGTTGCGACTGCTATGCCCACACCGGCCGCTCTGAGTCGGGTCACGGCGGGACCGAGGTCCCTTATTCTTCCCGATGAGCCCGGGTACTGGAGGAGGGCTCCGAAGGTCCCATCGACGATGTCGTCGCTCCAGGGGTCAGCAACGTGGACCACCAGGCCCAGCGGTCGGGCCCGGGTGCGTACCACTTCGAGTACCTGCGGGTGGCAGTCGGCGTCGACCAGGAAGGTGTCGCCTGACCCCCGGGAGGCCCGATGCAGCAGCGCCATGGCCTCGGCCGCAGCGGTGGCCTCGTCGAGGAGCGATGCGTTGGCGATGTCCATTCCGGTCAGGTCCGACACCATTGTCTGGAATCCCAGCAGCACCTCCAGGCGCCCCTGGGAGATCTCAGGCTGGTACGGGGTGTAGGCCGTGTACCAGGCCGGGTTCTCCAGAACGTTGCGTCCGATCACCGCCGGCAGGTGTGTGTCGTACCAGCCGGTGCCGATGCAGGAGGTGACCACGGTGTTGCGGTCCGCCAGTGCCCGGAGCCGGTCCGACACCTCTGACTCAGGGACGGCGCCCTCGAGGTCCAGGCCACCGCTCATGCGGATCGACGTCGGCACGGTCTCGGCGATCAGGGCATCCACGGACACCACGCCGATGGCGTCGAGCATGCGGGAGACCTGGTCCTCATCAGGACCGATGTGGCGGGGGATGAACCCGTCGCGGTCAAGTAGTTCCCGAAGCGTCGGGCTGCCGGGGGTTCCGGTCTTCGGAAGCATCTGGAGGGTCCTCTCGGTATCGGTGAACGGAGACATGGTTGGCCACCATGCCCCCCTCTGTCCGAAACCTGAGAGATTGACCGGACCGAAGTCCGGCTTGCCCCGTCGGTGGACCGGTATTCCGGTCACTCTCCAGAGTCGCCTATGCCTGTAGTCCTTTTGCCTGAGAGTTTCCGGGGGCGGTTGCTCCTTCGGCGGCCCGGACGGATCCGGACGCTCTTCCACAGGTTGTATGCGGCTGTCGTCACCGTACTCCCGAGTGTGTGGTTGTTTCCATGACCCTCGTCACACAGGCCCATGGCCTCCGGCGGCGGACCGAGCTCGGCAACGGGCCGGGGATTGCCTCCCCGCTGGGGACGGAGGCACGGTGCGACCATAGGATCGCGGAGTACGGACCGAGACGTCAGTTCCCGAACAGTTGAGGGCCAGCGGAGAGATCATGACCGGAAACACCAGACAGCGGGTGCCAGCAGTAGAGGGGTTCTTCACCATCGGGGACGAACCGCACCTGATTGGCGGGCGCCTGGCGGACTCGGGCGGGTACTGCTTCCCTCTGCACCTGGGGGGTTCGGATCCGGGCAACTCCGCCGGCGAGGTCGAGGAGGTGGCGCTGAGTCGGACCGGCCGGATCTGGTCCTTCACCAACAGCACATATCCACCACCGCCCCCCTTCATCATCACCGAGCCGTACGTGCCGGTTGTCGTGGCCGCCGTCGAGCTGGAGTTGGAGAAGATGGTCGTGCTCGGCCAGGTGGCTCCGGGCTGGACCGTTGACGACCTGGAGGTGGGCATGGAGGTGGAGCTGGTCACCGGCGTGCTCCATGAGGACGAGGAATGCGAATACCTGACCTGGCAGTGGCGGCCCATCGGGGACCGGCCCGTATCCGGCGGAGGTGACTCCGATGGATGAGTTGGCGATTCTCGGTGTGGGAATGCACCCGTGGGGAAAGTGGGGCCGCAACTTCACCGAATACGGAGTGCACGCGGCCCATCTGGCCCTCGCCGATGCCGCTGTGGACTGGCGCGACGTGGGCTTCGTGTCCGGGGCCATCACCATCAGGTGCGGCTACCCCGGGTACGTGTCCGGGTCCACCTTCGCCAGGGCGCTGGGCTTCACCGGAGCACAGGTGGCCAGCTCCTACGCGGCCTGTGCCTCAGGTGTCACGGCCCTGTCCGTGGCCAGGGGGCAGATCCTCTCCGGCGCCTGTGACGTTGCACTCGTGGTCGGAGCCGACACCACCCCCAGGGGTTTTCTGGCGCCCGCCGAGGGTGACCGTCCGGATGACACGGACTGGCTCCGGTTCCACATGGTGGGTGCCACCAACCCCGTCTACTTCGCGCTCCATGCCCGGCGGCGCATGGCCCTGTACGGAGCCACTCCCGAGGACTTCGCCATGGTGAAGGTCAAGAACAGCCGCCATGGCGTCCACAATCCGAACGCCCGCTATCCAAAGGAGTACGGGCTCGAGGACGTGGCCAACTCCCCGGTGGTGTCCGACCCGTTGCGCCTGTTGGAGATCTGCGCTACCAGCGATGGTGGCGCGGCTCTGGTCGTCAGCTCCATGGACTACGCCAGGTCGCTGGGGGTCAGGGATCCCGTGCGGGTGGCCGGGATATCCACGGTTACGCCCACCTATCCCGACACGGTCATCGACCTCCCGTACCTGGCAACGGACTCGGCTGCCGGCACCGAGGCCCCCGATGTGGGCTTCAAGGAGTCGATCGTCGCCAGGGCCTACGAGGAAGCCGGCATGGGTCCCGCCGATATAGACGTCGCCGAGGTGTACGACCTCTCGTCGGCCCTGGAGTTGGACTGGTACGAACATCTGGGGCTCTGCGAGGTGGGTGAGGCCGAGTCCCTGCTGCGGTCCGGCGCAACGAGCATCGGTGGGCGTATCCCGGTGAACCCGAGTGGTGGGTTGGGTGCCTTCGGAGAAGCGGTTCCAGCCCAGGCCATTGCCCAGGTCTGTGAGTTGACCTGGCAGTTGAGGGACCAGGCGGGCGGGCGCCAGGTTGAGGGGGCGAGGGTCGGCGTGACGGCCAACCAGGGCCTCTTCGGTCATGGCTCCTCGGTCCTGGTCCGGCGCTGAGGGGACGGAGATAGCCATGGCACTGCATGAGACGATCGATGGTGGCGTAGCCACCATCGTCATGGACAACCCGCCGGTGAACGCCCTGGGGATCGGCGACACCTACGGGCTTGCCGAGATGCTCGACGGTTACAGGCGGGCCGATGATGTCAGGGCGGTGGTCCTGACCGCCGAGGGTCGGGGATTCTGCGCCGGCGTGGACATCAGGGAGATCCAGGCCATGGACGGCCACGAAGGGCTCCTGGAAGCCAATCGGGCCTGCTTCGAAGCCTTCCGGGCGGTCTACGAGTGTGTGGTACCGGTGGTCGTGGCCGTGAACGGCTTCTGCCTGGGCACAGGCATCGGCCTGGCCGGCAACGCCGATGTGGTCGTGGCTGCAGAGGGCGCCGGCTTCGGTCTACCGGAGGTCGACAACGGTGCCCTGGGAGCAGCAACGCACCTCATGCGCCTGGTTCCGGCACACCGCGCCCGGTGGATGCTCTACAGCTGTGAGCCGGCTACCGCCGAGGAGCTCCATGCCTACGGCTCGGTGCTCCGGGTGGTGCCTGTCGACGAGCTTCGCCAGGTGGCGCTCGAGGTAGCCGGTGTGATCGCAGCGAAGGACCCTGCCGTTGTGCGGGCGGCTAAGGCATCGCTGAACGGGATCGACCCCGTGGACGTGCGACGCAGCTACCGCTTCGAGCAGGGGTTCACCTTCGAGCTGAACCTCATGGGATCCGGCGATGCGGCACGTGAGGCGTTCCTGCGCGGCGACCGCGACTCCAATGCCGCAGCCGACTGAACCGGTGTGAGCGTGTCGGACACGTCCCTGGTGATCATGGCGGGCGGCCTCGGAACCCGCTTCGGTGGGGTGAAGCAGCTGGCTGAGGTGGGGCCGGCGGGCGAGGCGATCCTGGACTTCACGATCCGGGACGCCCATTCGGCCGGAGTGGAGCGAATCGTGGTCATTGCCCGCTCCGACATCGACAATGACCTCAGGCGCCACCTCCGGAGGCACCACGGCGCTGACCTGGATCTGGAGGTCGTCCACCAGGACACCTTCGGGCCGGTACGGGCCAGGCCTTGGGGCACGGGACACGCGGTGGCGGCGGCGGCGTCGGTGCTGGATGGTCCCGCCCTGGTGCTCAACGCCGACGACTACTACGGGCCGACCGGTGTGGGGAGCATCGTTGCGGCGCTGGCGGACGACCGGGCCCGGGCCGTCATGCTCGGTTTCTCCCTGGCAGGCACCCTGCCTGATACCGGAGTGGTGTCACGCGGGCTGTGTCGTCTCGGAACCGATGGCCTCCTGGACGGACTGGTGGAGACCCATGGCATCGGGTGGAGTGGCACCACCGTGACGGCTTCGGACCCGCCCGGCGAACTGGACCCCGCGGTACCAGCCTCGATGAACATCTGGGGCCTGCCGCTACACGGCGTGGACCGCCTCGTTGGCCAGTGGAAGGACTTCCACGGCCACCATAGGGAGGACGATGTCATCGAGTTCCTGCTGCCCGTGGCGCTCGACGAGCAGAGGCAGGAGGGTTCCCTGGAGATTCAGGTGCTCTCCACCACCGAAGAGTGGATAGGAATGACAAACCGCGAGGACCTCGAGGTGGTCCGTGCCGCCTTCGCGGCCAGATGACCCGACCCGCCCCACCGCCGTCTGGAGGCACTGGATGTTCCTGCTCCGTTTCGACCTGAGGATCCCCCCATTCGTCGAAGGGCTGACGCCGGCCGCCCAGTATGGCGAGATGCTGGAGATGGTCCGCTGGGCTGACGGCGAAGGCTTCGCCGGGGTGGTCCTGTCGGATCACCACGGCAGCGATGACGGATTCATGAGTGCTCCGCTGGCCATTGCCGGCGTGGTCCTGGGTGCCACCAGGAACCTCTTCTGCTCGGTGTCGGCCCTGCTCCTGCCGCTTCATGACCCCCTGCGCGTGGCCGAGGACATGGCTGCCCTGGACCTCCTGGCTCCGGGCCGGCTGAACGTTGTGATCGGCATCGGTTACCGGGAGTCCGAGTTCGAGATGTTCGGTCGGGACAGGAGCCGGCGGGGGGCCGAGGCCGAGGCCGGTATCCGCACGATGCTCCGGGCCTGGGAGGGCGAGCCATTCGACGTTGATGGCCGCACGGCCTGGGTGACGCCGAGGCCGGCTTCGGATCCCCATTCCCTGCTCGCCGTGGGCGGGTCGGTGGAAGCCTCGGCGAAGCGGGCCGCCCGTCTCCACCTGCCGTTTGTTCCTGCAGTCTCGGACCAGACGCTGATGGATACGTACCTCCGCGAGTCGGCGGCCTGTGGACACGAGGCGCCTTTCTGCGCCATGCCGAGTGGGCCCGGACTGGTCATCGTCACCCGGGACCCGGATCGCCTGTGGGAGAGGATCGGACCGAACCTCGTCTACGACGCCAGCGTCTACGCCTCCTGGCAGTATCCGGACCAGCGGACCAGTTGGATGGTCGAAGCCGACGACGTGGACCAGTTGCGTGCCGCCGGACAGCACCACATAGTCACGCCCGAGGAGTGCGTGGATCTCATGCGCTCCGACGGGGTGGTCGTACTGCACCCGCTGTGCGGCGGCATCGATCCGGCCATCGGCTGGGAGTCCCTGCAGCTGGTGGCCGAAGAGGTCATGCCGGCCCTGGCCGGCTGACCAGCGGACCTGAGGAGGAGACATGCCAGACCTATTGATCGAGAAGGACGGCCCGGTGGTCATCGTGACCCTGAACCGGCCGGCTCGGCTAAACGCCATGACCCTGGCGATGTTCGCCCGACTGGCTGATGCATGGGATGAGATCGACGCCGACACCAGCGTGCGGGTCTGCATCCTGACCGGAGCAGGGGACCACTTCTCGGCCGGCATGGATCTCAGGGCAATGGCGGGTGACGCCGCCGAAGGCGACGACTACGACGTGAAGGGTCGGATGGAACGCCAGGGGTCGGACTGGATCTACGACGGGCTGCTCAAGACCCGCCACCCACGCGTTCCCGTGATCGCCGCCGTGGAGGGCAATGCCATTGCCGGCGGCACGGAGATCCTGCAGGGGACCGAGATCCGCGTGGCCGCCGAGAGCGCAACCTTCGGGGTGTCCGAGGCCCGGTGGTCGCTCTACCCGGGTGGCGGTTCTGCTGTGCGCCTGGCCCGACAGATTCCGTTCACCGTGGCCGCCGACATCCTGCTCACCGGGCGCCATATCGGCGCAGCCGAGGCGCTGCGGCTGGGACTCGTGGGGCACGTGGTCCCCGACGGAACGGCACTGGAGCGCGCCCTGGAGATTGCGGCGACCGTGGCCGCAAACGGGCCGCTGGCGATCGAGGCGATCATGCGAACACTCCGGGGGACAGCCGGTATGACCGAGACGGAGGCATTCGAGTTCGAGGCCCCGCTCATCCGGTCGGTGTTCTCGTCCGAGGATGCGAAGGAGGGACCTCTGGCCTTCGCCCAGAAGCGGGTCCCTGACTTTCATCGGCGCTGACAGCCGGGTCCCTCGTCAGTCCTCCAGGCGTCCGGCGCCGCGCTCCATGCCGGGAAGCGAGGTCTGGAATTCGAAGCCGGCGGTAGCGGCGTCGCGCAGCACCATCTGCTCGCATTCGGTCCAGTCCCGTGCCCGTAGACCGGTCACGTCCTGGTTGTAGGGGGCGTCGAACAGGACCACCCTGTTTCCGCTCTCGCGTAGCGCCGCGACGTTGTGCGGAGCGTCATCGATGTAGAGGTCTGCTCCCACCTCGGGCTTGTCGCCCATGAAGCAGATGTCGCGGTAGGGGATGCGTACCCGGTCCAACCACTCGACCGTGTCGGCGATTGCAGTGGCGTGCCCCCAGTTGACGTAGAGGCGGTGCGTGATGACACGGATCCAGACGCCGGCATCGGACAGCCGCCACAGGGCTTCGGCCGCACCGGCGATGACCGACATCCAGCGCAGCATCCGGTGCTCTGAGACGGCCAGGTGGTGGAGGCGTTCGAACTCTTCGGCCGACAGGCCCCACTCGGAGAAGTCCCATGAGCGTTCAAGAGGCAGGTCGGCCTCGTCGACTCCGAGTTCGGTGGCGACCACCGAACGGAAGGCGGCGGTGTAGTCGCCGCATACCCCATCAAGGTCCACGCCGAGTACGTAGGGGCGGTTCATGGGCCAGACGATACTTCCGGAGCAGCTCCGTGGCCCTTCTCAGCCTGCGGTGACGCCGCCGTCCACCGGAATGATCGCTCCGTGGATCCGGCTGGCCTCGTCCGAGGCCACAAAGGCAATGACATTGGCCAGCTCGTCGGCATCGGCCATGTCCCTGAAGCCGATGTAGGGCTGCATGAGGGAGAAGTCGAGGTTTTCCGGCAGCGTGTAGTTGCGTGTCATGGAGGTGTCCACGCTCCCGGGCGCCACGGCGTTGATGCGTATCGGTTCCTTCATGAACTCCATTGCCAGGGAGCGCGTCATGTTCACGACGGCACCCTTGGTGGTCGAGTAGGCGACCGTGTAGGCCTGACCCATGAGGCCGGCGTTGGAGGCGATGTTCACGATGTTGCCGTTGGTGGCGATGAGATGCGGTATGGCTGCCTGACAGCACCAGAAGACACCGGAGACGTTGATTCCAATCATCCGGTTCCAGGACTCCTCGGTGGTGTCCGCAATCTGTTCGCTCCAGCAGACCCCGGCGATGTTGGCCAGCACGTCGAGTCGCCCGTGGGCCTCGACGGCCTCCTCCACCGCAGCGAGGCACGATTCGCGTACCGACACGTCACCAACGGTGGTGGTCATGGCTCCGCCAGCGGTGGCAACCTCGTCGGCGAGCGATGCGAGGCCTTCGCCGTCGCGGTCGAAGCCGGCAATGTTGGCGCCATCGGCTGCCAGGCGCAGAGCGGTGGCTCTCCCGATGCCCGAAGCGGCTCCGGTCAGCAGAGCCACCTTTCCGTCGAATCGACCCATGGTGAATACACCTCTGTCTTCCAGTATCGGGCGTTGACGGGGACCGTAGTGGCCGTGACCGACCCGCTCAGAGCCGGGACGGTTGGAGCCTGCGTCCCGAGGGCCCGGTGACGACAGTCGAATCGAACTCCCGACCCAGCGGGCAACGGAAGGCCACGCTGATCCTGGACGCAGCCAGCCCCGCCTTGGGCACGCAGTGCTCGAAACGGTGCTGGGTCGGACCGCCCATCACGAGCAGGTCACCGGAGGACAGGTGCCACGGGAGCGACGGACCACCGCCGCGTGGTCGGATCCGGAGCGTTCTGGGACCTCCCAGCGACACCAGCGCCACTGTCTCGTGGCCGGCGCCGGGGCGAAAACGGTCCCCATGCCAGGCCACGCTGTCGGATCCATCGCGGTAGAGGTTGGCCCAGCTGGCGATGAACCCCAGCCCGTAGTGCCGGTCCAGCATGGCGGCCATCCGGGACAGCTCCGGCGACGGCAGCGTGATCCCGGTACTGAGCCTTGGTTCCAGGACCTCGTGATCCTGGATCCAGCGCCGGTGGCTCCGCCAGGTCAAGGCCCGTCGTAACTCCAGGTACAGGTCGTCTGCGCCGGTCACCCAACTATCGACGTGATCGATCCAGCACTCGTCGTCCAGCATCGTTCGTCGAACCCGTTCGGAGACGTCGACCAGGCCGAAGGGAAGCGTGCCGAACAGTGTTCCCTGGAGCATCCCTCAACCGTAGTTGAAATCGAACAAATGTTCGAGGTGCATGCTGGGCAAGAAGACCGGAAAACGACGAAAGCCCCGCCGCCCGAGGGCGACGGGGCTTTCTGTCAGACCTTGGTCAGCGCGCTACGCCCTTACCGAGTGCTGAGAGGGCGGCGTCCTTCACCGGGATGAAGGCGCAGATCGCCAGGGCGGTACCGACGTCCACGCCGAAGTCGCCCATGCCGAGGATCTCGGTGGAGCCTGCGTAGCCGAAGCCACCGACACCGCTGATCGTGACGAACAGGTACGCCCAGATCAGGTTCAGGTTGGAGCCGACGACCGGAAGGCCGCTAAGCATCGATCCGACACCAACGGTATCGAGGATGCTGTTGAGTACTGCCAGTACACCCTGGAAGACCATCGCCAAGATGATCAGGGTGAGAACGGTTGCCATCATTATGAATTCCCCTTTTGTTGAGAGACGAAACCTTGAATCCGAAACTCCGGACTGGCTCGTTGGATGCAACGGTAAGTGAAGTTCGACGCCACTTCGCGGCAATCCGTAACTTATTCGTAACATCCGCGAAAGGAAAGGTCTAGATGGCTATTCTTCCCGCCCGATGACCGGCCCGGCCAGAAGCTCCCGCCGTGGCGCAACGCGCCTGCTGGTCCTGGTGGTCACTGTGCTGGTCCTGGCGAACCTGTTCGCACCCGACGCCGCTACCGGATGGGCGGGGACCCAACCCGAGGGCTGGCGGCGAGACGTGGCCGGGGCCCTCATCCGTCCGCTGGTTCGTGTAGCCGAGGAACTCTCGCTGGATCAGCCGTTGGAGATGGTGACCGGCCTATTCGATGGTGATCCTCCTACGGTCACCTTCGCCCCGGCGACCCGTAGCGCTGTGGCCACCACCACCACCACCACCACCACCACTGTTCAGGTGCCGCCAGTTGCGGGGGAGTCCGGAGCGATGGGGGTTTCGACGACATTGAGCCCCGCTGACCCGATCGCCCAGCCGAACGATGCCGAAGCTCCGGAGGCGACCGTTGCAGCGTCGGTGACAACCACCACTTCTGTGCCGGCGGTGGCGCCCACCACTGAAGTGGCTGATGTATTCCCTGCGGTACGTATGGGTACGGCCGAGGATCCACTCCAGATCCTGGCCATAGGTGACTCGCTTATGCTCGACCTCCAACATGGGATGGAACGGACCCTCGACCGGCGCCCGGACGTGGCGGTCGAGGGGCGTGGTGCGCTCGGCTTCGGCTTCACCGTTCCCCACTGGGACTGGGACGAAGACGTCCTGGCCGACTACGCCGGGCTGGTCGCCGAGTTCCGTCCGGACGTCGTGGTCGTGATGATCGGCGCAAACGAGTTCGAGGGCCACGTACTGGAGGGTGAAGGTCTCGTACCCGGCTCGGATCGGTGGAGCGAGGTCCTGGCCGAACGTGCCGACGAGGCCATGTCGCGCTGGCGTGCCGACGGCGCACATGTGTACTGGTGGACGACGCCTCGGATGCGTGACCCGAGGTTCCTCACCGATGCGCTCAACGAGGTCTGGGCATCGGCCACTGCGGCCTGGGGCGAAGCAGCCACTGACCTGGACTCCATGGCGGTCCTGGGTGACGAAGATGGCGGGTACCGCGACCGGATGCCCGATGGCGTAGGCGGGACGGTGCTGCTCCGCAAGGCGCACGGTGTGCACTTCTTCGAGGTCGGAGCGGACCTGCTGGCCCTGCAACTCGAGCAGCGGCTCGTGGATGACGGTTGGTTGATCGCTGTCGGCTGACAGGGGTGTCAGCCGGGTGTCTTCCGATCCTCGTCCTCCGGCCCCCTCAGCAGGGCCACCTCCTCAGCCAGTGCCCGGATCCGTTTCTCCATGCGGGAGAGCTCGTATGAGAAGTGCATCGTCAGGAGCAGGAGAAAGCCGATGGCCAGGAGCATGAAGAGCGTGGGCTGGTACCAGATACCCAGACGGTCGGCTGCCCTGTCCAGAAGGGTGGGAACCGAGGCGGTGACGGCCAGGACCAGCCCGACCGTCAGCCACAACACGGTGTACTTGGCCTTCAGGACCTGACGCCGGACCAGGCGAACGATGACAGCCACGGCGACGATGGTGAGCGCGGCCAGTAGGGCATGGGTCTGGACGGTCACGATGCAGCCCTCCGGCCACGGCTGGTCCCGCCGGCCACCAGGACGATCAGGAGTCGGACGAAGTGGTAGGCGAGGCGGAGGTTTCGGTTCGAGGCCTTTCCGCCGGCCCGGTCGTGCATCACCACAGGTACCTCACACACGGTGAAGCCGCGCCGGACAGCAAGCACGAGGGCCTCCACTGACTCCATGTACTCGACGGGGTATTCGGTTGCGAAGAGTTCCAGCAGGGGGCGGCGAAATGCCCGGAAGCCGGACGAGGTGTCCGTGAAGGCCTGACCGCAGATCAGCCTCACCAGGCTACGCAGGAGGGCCATTGCCATACCCCGGCTGCGCCCCACCCGGTAGTCCCGGGCTCCCATGAAGCGACTCCCGATGACCATGTCGGCATCGTCCAGCCCGGCGAGGAGAGCCTCGACCTGCGATGCGTCGTGCTGCCCGTCGGCATCGAACTGGTATGCCCGGTCGTAGCCCTGCTCCACGGCGTAGCGAAAACCCAGCCGGAGCGCTCCACCTATACCGAGGTTGAAGGGAAGGCGTAGGCATGTCGCTCCGGCCTCCCGGGCCACGATGGCTGTGCCGTCAGTTGAACCATCGTCCACCACCACTATGTCGTGGTCGGGATTCTGACGTGCCAGCCCGGCCAGCACCTCCGGCAGTGCATCGGCCTCGTTGAAGGCGGGAATGATCACCGCTGTGCGCACACCGCCACGGTACCGCCCGCTCCCGGTTGCTGATCCCGCCGGCACCGGTCAGTAGGCGTCGAAGTCCAGGAACTCGAACGATGTGAGGACGATGCCGTCATCGCCGATCGGGTGACCGTCGCCCGGCGAGAGGCGGTGGAGGACGAGTCCCAGTGGGCTGGGTTGGAGACGCCTCGGCACCCTCAGGCCCGAGAACCCGATGTCTGGGTTGGCCCCCCAGTGGATCACGAACGGGGTTCGGTGGTGTCGGGCCAGGGCGGCCGCCAGAGGTCCCGACGACAGGGGTCCCTTCAACGGGTGGCGAAGCATCGCCTTGAGGAGGATGGCCACCCGGAGTGGGCCGACCATCGTCGTGCAGCTCACCAGGATGACGTCGGTGCCGATGTGAAGCGTGTAGCGGGCTCCGGGTCGAGCCAGGCGCCAACGCAGGAGATCCGAGGTCCAGACCGTGCCGTATCCGGTTGGTGGGGCCGTTGTCGGCTGGGGGAGAACCTCCTCGAGCCTTTCACCGGCGAGCAGGGCATCATCCACGTCCACGGATGTGAACCGTTCGCCACCCGGTCGAACAGCCAGCAGCCGCACCGGCAGCGGGTCGAGGGCGGACCATCCCATTGTCTCAACCATCCGGGGCACGGATTGGGCGTTGGCCACGCCCAGGATGCCGTCCAGTCCGGTGGCGATTCCAGCCCGGTAGCTGTCCTCGACCGTTCGACGGTACGTACCGCCTCCACGGGCGTCGGGGTGCACGCAGAGGTCCACGCCGAGGCCCAGACGGATCTCGCGCCCGAGGGCTGACTGGAGCCTGAGCGGGATGAGGGCGTAGTTGCCTACCTGTCGCCCGTCGGTGTCGACACGTCCCACTGCCGCCCTGCCTTCAGGGTTGGAGCGGTAGTACCAGTCGAGATGGGAAACGCCCAGCGGCGGATCGAAGCCGAACACCTCGTTGAGCAGCGTGACCGTCGGGTTTAGATCCTCCACGATGTCCTCAGCCGCCACGACGTCGGTCGAGGACGACAAGGCCGACGGCGACCACAACCAGGGTGCTACCGAGTACCAGGCGGAAACGGGCCCTGCCCCCACACTCCACGGTGATGGACATCGTCGGGTCGCCCGCCACCGGCTTGGGCGAGATGTACACGTCTGCGCTGGGTGTATCTACGCCGAAGGCGCCGATCAGCGGCGTGCGGCAGGCGACCTCGGGAGTGGACAAGGGGACCTCGGGAGTGGACTCGAACGAGAACGGCGCTCCTCCGGGGAGGGGTCTGGCGAACGGGGCTGCCGCGATCCATATTCCCAGGAGCACCATGACCAGCAGTGTCAGCCGGCGTCGTGGCGACATCTCTCGGATTGGTAACCGGGTCATGGGGGGCCGAGCCTACCGGTGGTCTCGCTGGCGGTCCGTGCCGCAGATGTACCCTCGATCCCCATGCCACCGGTCTCCGACGTCGACGCCAGTCGGCGCTGGTATATGTCGAAGCCTCCCCCCCGCGTCGGGTGGCTGGTCGCTGCTGTGCTCGTGGTGGCGGTGGCCATATCCATCTTCGTAGTGGCCACCAGAGGCGACGGAGGTCTTCTTGCCGTGAGCATCGGGGACTCGGTGGCGTTCGACGCCGACCCCGGCATCCGGGCCGCCCTGGAGTCCACAGGCGACATCAGGGTCGACACGCGTTCTTTCGGTGGGGTGGGCCTGATGCGGCCGGGTTTCGACGGATACCTCGCCGAGGCACTCCTAAACGGACCCGACGTTGTCCTGGTGATGCTTGGAGGGTGGGACCTGGGGGAGATCCTCGCCGATCCGGATGCCTATTCCCAGCGCCTCGATCAGGTGGCGGATCGGATCCTCGACCGTGGGGCCACCGTCATCTGGCTGGGCATGCCACCGACCCCGCCCTCGGAGGGGATCGAAGAGGCGCGGGGGATCGCCAACGCACAGTTCGAGGCGCTCGCTACCCGCCGCTCAGGGGTGTTCTACCTGGACAGCGGGAAGGCCCTCGGGGGACCTGATGGGAGCTTCACCCGCTTCCGGGTCGGCCTGGCTGGCGTAGCGGTCCAGGTTCGCAAGGTTCGTGCCGGTCGAGATGATGGCCACCTCTGTCCCGGGGGAGCAGCCCTCCTGGGAGACATGGTCCTGGCGGCGTTGCGGCCCACGTTCCTTGTGGGCCAGGCGTCGGACAGTTGGTGGGATGGTGACTGGACCAGCGATGCCCGCTACGACGATCCACCGGGAGGCTGTGAGGCCTCCACTGGTTGATCCCTGCCGGTGCGGTTCGGGTGTAGGTACACCAGGAGCGCGTCGGCCGCCACGGCGGCGAGGATGACGAGTGAGGCCTCGGCCGCCGTTCTGTACCGAGTGTTGCCGAACGTGGTGGCCGCGGTGAAGGTGGCGATCGGAATCCAGGCAGCCAGTACCAGCAGCGGACCCCTGCGTCGTCGGACTATCACCATGCCCGCCACTGCCAGAGGAACAAGTACGACGAACTGGGCCAGACCGAGCAGAGATACCGACATCGAGCGCCGGTCCACCAGGACGTCCTTGCGGAGTTGCCCTATGGGTTCGTAGACGCCCCACATGCGGCCCACCCGTGCCGGAACCACCACGGTCAGCAGACGGGACCGGTTGGCGGAGATGTACTCGGAGGCACGCTGCCTGACGACCAGGTCCCGTTCGTACTCGCCCAGGATCTGGCCCTCCGGGCCGTAGGGGGGAGGGTTGCCGCAGGAGACCTGCCAGTAGCCGAGGTCGGACCCGTAGTAGGTCGCATCGCAGTTGGCCTGCACGAGGACGGTGCCGATGCCGTTGGAGAGGAACACGGGGGCGTCGTACGTTGCGATGTTGCGGGCGAACCACGGCATGCATATGGCCAGGGCCGCCACCCCGCAACAGGTGTAGCGAAGGATCCTCTCGCGCCACGGGAGAGCGGAGCGCACAAGCACGACTGCTGCCACCAGCGGGAGGTACAGGATCAGTTCCGCGCGGGTGAGGGCCGCCAGACCTCCCACGACCCCGAGGATCACGGCGGCGCGACGACCGGGTTCCTTCCAGAAACGTACGGCCACGAGCATCGTCGCCGTGGCCATGGCAATGGCGGCGGTCTCGGCCATCATGAGGCCGTCGTTCACCCAGATGAAGGCATATCCGGCGGAGGCGGTGGCGGCCAGCAGGCCCGTCCTCTCGGACCGGACCTCCCGGCCGAGTAGGCCCATCAGGACGATTGCCGGTGCTCCCAGCAGAACTGAGACGACCTGTTGCTGGGCGACGCTGGTGAAGCCCAGGAAGGAGAAGGTGCCGAGCAGCATCGTCCATACCGGTGGATGTCCGGCGGACGGCTCTATGTGGCCAATGGGTGTCTCCACCACCAGGTCACCCGTTGCCAGGGGGATGACATCAAGGGCGCCGAAGTAATAGCGGTAGGGCTCCGGGAAGCCCAGGCCGTCGCCGAAGACGTTGGCGGCCAGGTGGTAGCCGGCAGCATCACCGCTCAGGGGGTTGTCGGCGGCGATGAGGATCAGGTAGGCCAGCCGGATGAGAAGGCCCAGGCAGGTGATCGCCGCCAGACGACCGTTGAATGTGGCCGGGATCCTGATCCTGCTCCTGATGTCGTTCACCGTTGGCGGAGTCGACCGTTGGCCCAACGGCCGACCGGGCCGAGCTCCGGAGGCCGATTCGGGTGCAGGACCGGTAGTTCGCTCTCGATGAGGCCGCCGGCCACCTCGGCGAGTGGGGGAGAAACTGGCTCACCCAGCAGCCGGACCAGTTGTCGATGCATGCGCGAGCGTCCGAGCCAGGCAATGCGGCTGGCGAGGGTGCCGATGTGGTCGTGTTGGTGGAAGGCCTCGTCCGTGTCGAATTCCCACGGATGGCAGTAGGCCCACAGGGCCTCGTTCCGAGCGGCACGGCGTAGCCCGATGCGTCTCACGGCGGCCGGAAGCAGCCGTAGGTAGGTGCCGCCAAGGTAGGGGAGGTCGATCGGGCCGAGGCGCACCATCGGACATGGGAACTCGATCGGCCCACCGGACCACCGGAAGGGCTGTCGTGGCAGCCCGGGCCATCCGTAGAGGGGGCTTGGGCCCGGAAGGACGCTGGAGGAGTAGGTGAAGCCGGCTTCGGCAATCAGTGGGACCGCCCACGCTGATGCAGGCACCAACGACATCATGGGTGCCCGGTAGCCGGTGATCTCCTGTCCGGTGAGGTCCTGTAGGAGTGCTCGTCCGCGCCTGATGTCCGCGAGGAAGTCCTCTGGCCGCTGGGTCGGGATGGGGACGTGGGCCCACGAGTGGAGGCCGATCTCGTGTCCATCCCCGGCGGCTCGACGTACGAGCCCGGGTCGCCGTTCGGCCAGCTCGCCGACTACGTAGATGGATGCCCGCACCTCGGCATCAGCCAGCATGTCGAGCACGAGCTCGGTCATGGCCACGACCCTTTCGGGAAGGTCGTGGCTCGGGCGGAGGTCCTCGACGTCGAGGGTGACGGTGACGGCTGGGGCCATCAGGGGAGCCTAAGTCCCGGCTCCGGTGAGCCTCGCCGCTCACGGAAGCGGGCAATGGCGACGGCGGCCAGGAGCACGAGGACCACGTCGGTGGGGACCCGGTACCGGGTGGCGCCCAGTGAGAGCGCCGCAATCAGGGTCCCTACGAGCGGCATGGCCAGCAGCGGTAGGAGCCGTTGGCCACGCCGCCTCAGCCAGACTGCTCCGACCACCGCCAGTGGTACCGATATGTAGAACTGGACCAGGCCGAGGACCGACAACCTGAAATCCCTGCCTTCCACGAGGATGTCGGAGCGGAGCTGCTGGATCGGTGCGTATACCCCCCACAGCCGTCCGACGCGCTTTGGAATGACGTGGCTGACGAGGCGGCCGGGATGCCCGGTGAGGTAGTCAAGGCCCCGCTGCCGATACACCACCTCGCGCTCCGATTCGTCTCCCGGCGTGCCGTCGCTGCGAAGCGGTTGCGGGAGGCCGCAGTCGAACTCCCAGGATCCCTGTTTGTCGCCGTAGTAGGTGGCGTCACAATTGGTCTGGGCCAGGAGTATTCCAAGGCCGTTGGACAGCAGTACCGGCTCCTCGAATGTCTGCATGTTGCGAACCACCCACGGCGCCAGCACCGCACCTGCCACGAGACCGATCGCCACATAGCGCATCAGTCGTCGGCGGATGTCGATTCCCGGCGCCCGGAGGACGGGCAGTGCCACGATGGGCAGCACGAGGAGCATCTCCGCTCGAACCAGGGCGGTCAGGCCACCAGCCAGGCCCAGCAGGATGATCCACCGGGTTTCTGGCGAGTTGTATGCCCGGACGGCGCACCCCACCACGATGGCGGTGCCGACGACCACCAGGCTCTCGGACATGACCAGGCCATCGCTCAACCAGAGGCAGGCATGCACGGCGGCAATGGAGGCGGCGATCAGGCCTGTCCGCGGTCCGTCGAGGGTCCGTCCGGCCCAACCGACGGCGGCCACCCCGACTGCCCCGACGAGCGCTCCGAGCATCTGGTGGGCGGCGACGCTGGTGAAGCCCAGCATCGAGGAGAACCCGAGGACCAGGACCCACAGCGGGGGGTGGCCGGCGGTGGGCTCGATGTGGCCTACGGGCAGCGCCGTGTAGGCACTGGTGGCGATCGCCGACGGGTCGGCGGCGAACAGGTACTCCTGGGCGCCACCGTGCAGGTAGCGGTAGGGCTCTGTGAAGCCCAGGCCGTCTGCAAGCAGGTTCGCCGCCTCGTGGTAGTAGATGCCGTCGCCTGAGAGAGTGGCACCCCGCTCCACCAGGAGGACATAGGCCACCCGTAGGAGTAGGCCGGCGAGGAAGATCAGGGAAAGGCGGCGTGTGAAGTCCGGGTGGTGCCGGTTCGCCACCTCGTCGGGCCGCGCTGCGCTCTGCGGCACAGTCAGGCCCCGTCAGCCTCGGCCGCTACGAGCTCCTCGTGGTAGTCCTCTTCCACGTTTACCTGCCAGATGTCGTGGCCTGGTCCGCTGCCGTCACCGAGCAGGTTCTCCACGGTGAGCATGGCGGTGTACATGGAGTGGTCCTGGTTGTTGTACCGGTGCATGCCGTTGCGTCCAACAGGGTGGACGTTTCGGGCGTTGGCCTCCAGCCAGCGGCGTAGGACCTCCACGTTTGCCTGGTAGTCGGAGTCGTACATCGGGTAGGCCTTCGGCATCCGGACCACGTAGCCGGCCTCGACGCGTGTTGGGTCGAGGAGGCCCAGGTGCTCCATTTCGGCCTTGCCGCGCTCGACGAGATCTTCGTCCGTGGAGTCCCAGAGGTCGTCCCCCTCGTTGACGAAGTACTCCAGGCCCAGACAGGTCCTGCCCTCCTTGACCAGATGCGGCGACCACTGGCCGAAGTTCTGCACCCGCCCGACCCGGACCTCCGGAGAGTGGATGTAGATCCAGTTGTCCTCGAATCCGTCCACAGCCGGCACCACCAGCGCAACTGTGAGGAAGTCGCGGTACCCGATTCCGTCGGCGGCGCGGCGAACGTCGTCGGGAACCGCCGGGTCCATGGCCAGCAGCAGGTGGGGGAGAGGCATCGACGAGATGACGTGGCTGGCGGGGAACACGACGGGGCCGTCCGGACCGTCGGCCTCCACCTCATGGGCGAGGCCGTCGGCGTGGCGGATACGTCGGACCGGATGCTCGAGCAGTACGTCGGATCCCTGTTCGGTGACCAGTTCATGGCACCGTTCCCACATCATCCCCGGTCCGTAGCGCGGGTACTCGAACTCCTCGATGAGGCTGGTGATGTCCTTCTGGTTGCGCCTGGGCATCAACGAGTTCATGACGGCGCTGAAGAGGGACAGGTTCTTGATCCGCTGCGCCGCCCAGTCGGCCTGGAGTTCGTCGGCGGGGATTCCCCAGACCTTCTCCGTGTACGTCTTGAAGAAGGTCCGGTAGAGACGCCAGCCGAACCGACTGGCGGTCCATCCCTCGAAGGAGGTGAGGTCGCGGGGTGGGTGGATCCGTACCCACACGTAGGAGAGCACGCAGCGGACGGCCTCCACGATGCCCAGGTTCCGGAGGGCGTTCATGGCCCGTAGGGGGTAGTCGTAGAATTTGCCCCGGTAGAAGATCCTGCTCATGCGGGGCCGAAGCAGGAAGTCCTCCGGTTCCAGGATCTCGTGCCAGAGGTCAGAGACGGCACGCACCTTGGTGAAGAACCTGTGCCCGCCGATGTCGAACCGCCAGCCGTCGCGTACCGCTGTCCGGCTGATCCCGCCGACGACATCGTCGGCTTCGAGCACCGTCGACCCGACACCGGACTTGCCCAACTGGTAGGCGGCGGTGAGGCCGGCCGGGCCGGCACCGATGATGACCGGACGGAGCCGGTCTGGTGTGGGGTCGACTGGGGGGTGCGGAGGCGTGCTCATCAGGTGGGGGCGTTGTGCGCCAGCGGCATCATGACCACCGGGTGCCGACCGAGCGTACCGGACTGTTCCGTAGGCCGAAGGTACGATCAGCGGCCGTGGAGGAGGCCCGTCGGAATCGCTGGATCACCGTGGTGGTCGTCGTGTCGGTTATCGGTGGCATCGTTCTGCGGTTCCTACCGGCGTCGCCCATGTGGCTGGATGAAGCGATATCGGCATCCCTGGCCGGGGAGGCCGACAGGGGTTGGTCGCATCTTGCCGAGGCCCTCCGCCACGACGGCCACCCGCCGCTCTACTACGTGCTGCTTGCCCTCTGGACCAACGTGGTTGGCGAAGGCGATGCTGCGGTCAGGTCGTTCTCAGGTGCCCTGGGCGTCGCATCCCTGCCACTCGTGTGGCTCGTGGCACGGCGCCATCTGGATCGGACAGGAGCGCTGCTGGTCCTAGGGGTGATGGCCTCCAGCCCGTTCGCAATCCGCTACTCCACCGAGGCACGGATGTACCTGCTGATCCTCGTGCTCCTTCTGCTCGGCCACCTGGCAATCGTGAGAGCCTGGGATTCACCTTCGGTGGGGCGCCTCGCAGGGCTCTCAGCGGTGGTCGCCGCCCTGCTTCTCACGCACTACTGGTCGTTCTTCCTCGTGGCGGTCGTAGGGGTCGGGCTTCTCGAGAGTGGTCGCCGTGGGGCCCGGGACCGTGCGTTCAAGATGGCAGGGGCCGTTGCCGCAGGATGCGTTGCCTTCATTCCGTGGTTGCCGGTCTTCCTGGACCAGTTGATGCACACGGGCACGCCGTGGTCGCCGGCACCTCGACCCACGGTCGTGGTCGCCCTCACCCTGGAGGCGTACGGCGGCGGCCGGGGCTCGGAGGCCCTCCTGGTAGCTGTGGTGCTCTGCGTGCTGGTGGTCCTCGGTCTCGGAACCCGGGATGCCTCGGGTGGGGCGGTGATCGGCTGGACCGACCGGGGTTGGCTACGGGTGGCGGCAGGCATCGGCGTGATGACGATGCTTCTGGGAGCAGCGGTGAGCCTTGCGACCGACACCGCGTTCCAGGGCAGGTATGGGGTGTTCGCCCTCGTGCCGGTGGTGCTCGCCGCTGGTATGGGCCTGTGGCGGATTCCCGGCGGAGGAGTCGTTGTGGCCCTTTCACTCCTCGTCCTCCTCTCCGGCATCTCGGTAGCCCGTGAGCTGAGCCGGGACCGGACTCAGGTGGGCGTGGTGGCCGAGGCGATACTGGAGGACGGCGCCGGCGAGGACCTGGTGGTCTTCTGCCCGGACCAGTTGGCCCCGGCCGGATACCGGCTTCTCTCCGAACACCTCACGACCCTCGCGTATCCGATGCTTGACGACGGTCGACGCGTCGACTGGTCCGACTACGCCGAACGCAACGGAGCCGTCGACGTAGCAGAGGTTGCCGACGCCATTGCGGAGCGCTCCGATACCGGTTCTGTGGTCTGGCTGGTCTGGATGGACGGCTACGAGACCTTCGACGCACAGTGCGGGAAGCTCCGCCTGGAGCTGGCGGAGCGTCTGGGCCACCCGACCAAGGTGGTGCGCGCCGATGGCGACGCCTTTGACGATGCGGCCAACCTTTCCCGCTTTCCGGTAGCGCCATGACCGGGGGCCGGCTGGGCCTGGTTCGTACCGAGCTCCTGGTCGTGCTGCCCGCCTGGATCACGGCGCGCCTCCTTGTAGCGGCCGCGTGGGTGGCCGTTCGACTAGCGGGGTCCGGCAGCGGGCCCCGGCCGGTCGACCGTGGCCTCCTGGCGTGGGATGGCGACTGGTACCAGTCGCTCGTGGTGCATGGCTACGACGGGGTTGCGGCCGAAGGGGTGCGGTTCTTTCCGGGATTCGTTCTGGTCGGCCGCCTCGCCGATGCGGTTCTTCCGGGCGGGCCCGGCGTGGCGCTCGTGGTCCTGGCGAACCTCTCGGCATTTATGGCAACCATGCTCCTGTACCGGCTGGTGCTCCTAGAGACGGGAAGGCGGATCATGGCTCGCCGGGCTGTCTGGGCGCTCTCGCTGTTCCCGCCGGCATTCGTCCTGGTGTGGGCCTATGGGGAGGGCCTGTTCCTCGCCCTGGCGATCGGCGTCCTGCTGTGTGCCCGTCGTGAGAGGTGGCTGGCGGTTGCCCTGCTGGCGTTGGCCGCTGGGCTGGTGCGTCCGACGGGTGCCCTCCTTGCTGTACCTGTTCTGGGGGCTGTCTGGCGTCCCACGGAGTCATCCGGTCGACTCCCTGAGCGGATCGCCGCTGTGGCAGGCGGCCCTGTCGGCGTTGGCATTTTCGTCTGGTGGTCCTCGGCGCACTTCGGCGAGGCGTTCATGCCACTGAACGTGCAACGCAGCCTCAGAGGCGACCCGGTGAACCCAGTGCGCCGGCTGGTGGACGGCATCGGGGAGGTATTCGGGGGCGAGGCCATGGGCGATGGCCTCCACATCGTCGCAGTCGCAGCGCTCCTCGTCCTCCTGGTGGTGCTGGTCAGGAACTGGCCTCTGCGTTATAGCGCCTTTGCCGCATCGTGCCTCGTGGTCGCCCTTGCTGCCGACAACCTCAACAGCCTCGAGCGCTATGCCCTGAACGGGGTGCCGTTCGTGTTGGCGGTTGCCACCCTGGCCTCAAGGCGTCGCCTGGGCCCCCTGGTGATGGCCGTATCGGCGACGACGATGCCGATACTGGCTGCCATGGCCTGGTGGGGCTCCTACGTACCATGAGCTGGGCGCCGACATCTGGCGCCGCGGCCACCCAGCCGAGGGCCGGGTGGGCCCCGGGACGCGAAAATGGCCCCGAGTAGCCTCCCGGCGAACCGGTCAACTCCTCGGAGCCACTTCGTCGTTCCACTTCCACCCGTCGGATCGTCACGTCAGACGATCCGGGGCCCGACCCCTAAGGGTCTGACCCTGATCCGAAGGCCGGAGCGTCCGTCAACGCTTCGTCCCCGTACCCAGCTCGACCACCGGTTCCCGAGGGAACCGTGGCCCATCGTGTCTCTCCGATGCCCGACGGCGCCGGAGTGACCCGATCGACCTGGCACTCCGAGTCCGGTCCCACCGTCGATCCACCCCGTCGCCCGTCGGCGGCGGAGTGACCAGCGGTGGTCCGGGCCCGGCTGGGGTTCCGTCCGGGTGGTTCGACGGTCCGCCCGGAGGCTTCTCGTCGTCCCGCCCGGCCTCGACACCCATGTGCCGGTAGCCGAACCGCTGGTCCCTCGCGGGCCCAGCGTGGTTGCGGTCCTCCCCGAACACGCTCTGGAGGCTTCCCCAGGTTCTCGATCCTCCTCGCTTCGCCGGAGCCAAGGCCCCAGTTCCGTCTGGCTGATCGGTTCTCCGGTTCCGGATCTCCTCGCCGTGTTCGGCGTGGAGGCATGGTGCACGGATGGCGGCCCGGAATCAAGGGGATAGGAGGTAATCCCCAGATCCCGAGGGGATTTCCCCAGAGTTGCCAGCGGCCTCCACAGGTTCGTCCACAGGAGTGCCTGAAATCAGTCCGTGTCCAGCCTCAGGTGACGAGGACGGCGCCGGCGAACAGCGCGCCGAGAGCGGCCAGGCCACCGAGGGCTCCGGTGGCTCCCCGCAGTGCTGGACTCTTCGTGGCTGAGTGGATCGCAGCTGCTGCACCGGACAGTCCGACCAGGAGGAGCTTCACCAGGAGGGCCCTGAGATAGGTCGTGTCGCGTTCTGCCAGGTCGACGGCCCACAGGCTCCAGAGTCCGGTGGCGATCGCCAGGCCGAAACAGGGCCACGCCACGCGTGCGAACCGGGCGGCAGCCAGACGGGGGGCATCGGGTCCCAGAGACCTGAGCAGCGGCAGGAGGCCCACCATGAGTATCTGGCCGCCGATCCACCCGGTCACGCCCAATAGGTGGAGGAAGATGCGGATGCTGTCGACGTCGACCATGCCGGCAGTCTGCCTGTCGGAGGTGCCGGCATCGCGTTCAGGCCACCCAGTCCTCCCGGTCGATGAGGACGGACCTGAGCAGGGTCGGCTGGTCGGTCATGAGGCCGTCAACCCCGAGGTCCAGGAGCCTGTGCATCTCGGCGGGGTCGTCAATGGTCCAGACGTGTACCTGCATGCCCCTGGCGTGTGCGTGGTCCACGAACCGACGGTCCACGAGGGGGATGCCTCCCTGTCTCACCGGAACCTGGAGGCAGTGGGCTGCCGGCCGGCCGGTGGGCAGCCCCAGGCTGGACAGGCGGACCCGAGCCACGGCCAGGGGACCGGCCGAGGTGCAGAGCCCCGGTCCCAGGAGAGTCCGGCAGCGCCGTAGCCGTCGATCGGAGAATGAACCGAGGCAGACGCGGTCCAGGGCGTCATGTTCCTTCAGGATCTCAACGAGCGGGTCGACCACCCGATCGTCCTTAGGGTCAATGTTGATCCGAACGCCGGGGAATGCGGTGAACAGGTCGGCCAGCAGCGGTATCGGCTCGGTGCCGCCGATGCGGGCCTCGGCTACCTCGGACCAGGAGAGCTCCGCTATGCGACCGGACCTGTCGGTGACACGATCCAGGGCCACGTCGTGGAAGGCCAGCACCGTCCCATCGGCGGTGGCGTGGACGTCGGTCTCCAGATACGTGTAGCCGAGGCCGACAGCGTGGCCAAATGCAGCCAGGCTGTTCTCCGGATGGGCTTCGGTGCCGCCACGATGGGCAAAGGCCAGGGTGCCCGGATGGTCAAGATACGGATGGGGATTCCGGTCGTGCATCCAGATGACGGTAGTGCGATGCGCACGTGGGGCCAGCGGTGTCCTCCATGTTGGCCGGGGTGGCCCGATACCTGATCTGTATGGTGGGCTGATGGCACGTCGTACCAAGATCATCGCCACCATCGGGCCCGCTTCAGAGGATGAGGGGACCATACGTGGGTTGATCCGCGCCGGAATGGACGTGGCTCGCCTCGGTTTGGCCCACAACACGATCGACGAGGCGGCGTCCCGGATGGCCAATATCCGGCGCATAGCGGCTCTGGAAGGTCGCTACGTGGGCATTCTCGTGGATCTGCCGGGGCCGAAGGTCCGTGCAGCTCCATTCGGGGCCGAACCGGTGGCACTCGTCGAGGACACCGAGGTGCAGCTTCGTATCGGGAGCACCGGGAGCAATGTATTCGACATCGAGGTGGACTACGAAGGCCTGCTCACCGACGTGGAGCCCGGAGACCGCCTCAGCATGGGCGACGGACGGGTGATCCTCGAGATTCTGGACACCATCGGTGATCGTCTCACCGCCCGGGTGGCGCACGGAGGGGTCCTGAACGGCAGCCCGGGCCTGCACATACCCTCTGATCGGCTCTCCATGACGGCACCCACAGCGGAGGACCTCATAGCAGTCGAGCGGTTCCTTGAACTTGACGTGGACATGATCGCCCTCTCATTCGTACGGTCCGCCGAGGACCTGGCCCGATTGCCTGTGCCGCCGCATCCGGAAGGCCCGATCGTGGTCGCCAAGATCGAGACGAGGGCAGCCATTGACGACCTGCCCGCGATCATCGCGGCTTCGGGGGCCGTCATGGTCGCCCGTGGCGACCTTGGGAGCGAATGCAACATCGAGGAGTTGCCGATCCTCCAGAAGGAGATCATCAGGCAGTGCATCGCCCTGGGTAGACCGGCGATCACCGCTACCCAGATGCTCGAGACAATGGTGACGAACCCCGAGCCCACCAGGGCTGAGGTGTCCGATGTGGCTAACGCCGTCTGGGACGGATCCAGCGCCGTGATGCTCTCGGGGGAGACCGCCATTGGCGTGGATCCGGTGAACGTGGTCCAGACCATGGCCCGCATTGCCGAGCGGGCCGACCGGGCGTTCGACCATCTTGCCTGGATGTCCGAACTGTCCGATCTGCGAATGACGGATACGGATGATCCGGACACCTCCATCACCGATGCGATGACCCAGGCCACAGCGCGTGCCATTCACGAGCTGGGTATCAAGACCATCCTGTGTATCTCAGGTAGTGGTTTCACCATTCGTTCGATGGCCCGGTTCCGCCCGTCGGCACGCATCCTCGGCCTGAGCTCCAACGAGAGGACGGTCCGCCAGCTGACGCTCAGCTGGGGGACGGAGCCGATCCACCTGCCGGAACAGGGAGACATCGGGAAGCGTGTCACCGCCGCCCTCGTGGCAGCGCGTGATCAGGGCGATGTACCCGCCGGTGAGCTGGTCGGCGTCCTGGCCGGAACAGACGTGAAGTCACGCTCCACGAACGTCCTGAGGATTGAGCGGGTCCCCGAGGCCTGAGCCCGGCTATGCGCTCAGGCGGAACCGCAGTTGGGGTTCAGCTCAGCGGGGATCACCAGGGGTTGTCCGAACACGGAACACGAGCAGGCCGCCGCGCAGTCGGCAAGGTTGGTCCGCTGTTCCCAGAGACCGATGGACAATGCCGCCAGGAGAACCACCACGACCGCCCTCAGGGCGAGTCGCCGGATGACCCGCAGCGCCAGGAACAGAGCGATCAGGGCCGCCACAATGGCTACGGCGGAGGCGGATCGGACCAGTTGGGGATCCGCCCATGCTGGTAGTTCGACGAGCTCCGGCAGCTCGAAGCGATCCAGTAGGTCGGTTGGCACCGGCAGAGGTTAGCGGTCCGGTGGCCGGCCAGAGGGCCGGGTATCCTCGGTTGCCATGAGTATGGACAGACCGATCAACCTTGCCGGCAGTGGCCCACCGGAGACGATTCTGAGCCCTGAACCGGCCGAAGCCGACGACCTTCTGGGCCTCGCCGCCCAACTGCAGGTGGATGATCGTCGATCTGCCGTGGCGGCGGTCGTAACGAGGTGGCCCCGCCATCTGGGGGCATGGGTGATGCTTGGCGATCTCGGCCGCGACACGATCGAGTCCTACGCCTCGTACCGCGTCGCATACCACCGTGGGTTGGACACCCTGCGGCAGAGCGGCTGGCGGGGATCGGGGTTCGTCAGGTGGGAGCACCCCACGAACCGGGGGTTCCTGAGTGCCGTCGCGGGCCTGGCACGGACGGCTGGTGTGATCGGTGAGATCGACGAGGAGCAGCGCTGTGAGTTGTTCCTCCGCCAACTGGATCCCGCCTGGCCCCCGGTGAATGCGCCGTCCGGCGAGACTGGCTGAGCCGCCACGGTGACCCGGTCGCTGGTCGGCACCGTGGGTGGTGCGGTCCTGGCAGGTGGTTCCAGCAGCAGGATGGGCCGCGACAAGGCCTTCCTGGAGGTTGCTGGAGTTCCGATGCTGTCTTCCGTGGCCGGTGTCCTTGATGGGGTGGTGGACGCAGGAGTGGTCGTTGTCGGCGGAGACGCCGATGGCGTCCGGACCCTCGGGCTGACCAGCGTGGCGGACAGGTTCCCGGGTGACGGACCACTGGGAGGAATCCTCACTGCTCTCAATCACTTCCGTGGAGGCTGCGATCACGTTGTGGTCCTGTCATGTGATCTCCCGCAGGCGTCCGAGCGGAGCGTGATGGCACTGCTGGCTGCCGTAGGCGAGACCCCGGCGGTGATCGTGCCGGTGCTCGGTGGACGGAGACAGTGGATGCACTGCTGCTGGCCTGTTGTGGCCCTGGGCCTTCTGGAGACGGCATTCGCCGCGGGGGAGCGGGCACCTCGAAGAGCGTTGGGTGGCATGGCGGTGGTGGAGGTGTCCGGTCTGGACCCCGCCTCACTACGTGACGTCGACACGCCCGAGGACCTGGACTAGTCGGACCGCACTGGCCGGTAGGGTGCGCGACGGCTGGAACTGGATGCCCGATCCGGGAGTGGAACGTGGACGTGCCGGAGATCGATGTGGATGAGTTGGAGCACCGGCTGGCGGCCGGCGCAACGCTCGTGGACGTCAGGGAACCCGACGAGTACGAGCAGGTACGTGTGCCGGGTGGGATCCTCGTACCCCTCCAGAGCGTGCCGGAACGACTTGGTGAGGTGCCCAGCGACGGGACCTTCTACGTGATCTGTGCAAAGGGCGGCCGGAGCATGGCGGCAGCGGAGTTCCTGAGGGCCGAGGGCCGCGATGCCGTCAACGTGGCCGGAGGAACAACGGCCTGGGTCGAAGCCGGCCTGCCCACCGAGTCGGGGAGCCCGGCCTGAACAGGCGGTCCGGTCCGACGTACCGCCTGGTCACCGATCAGGCGGAGTTCGACGATCTGATCGGGACCCTCGCCGGGCAGGAACGCATAGCGGTTGATACGGAGTTCCATCGCGAGAAGACCTACTTCCCCCGGGTGGCCCTGATACAGATCGCCTGGCAGGGTGGCCTTGTCCTGTTGGACCCTCTGGAGCTGGACCTGGCAGCACTTGCCGGTCTTGTTGAGTCCGATCTGCTGGTGGTCATGCACGCCGCCGGTCAGGATCTGGAGGTATTCGACCGAGTCTGCGGAGCCGTGCCGTGGAACCTGTTCGACACGCAGTTGGCTGCCGGCTTCATGGGGATGTCCTCTCCGTCCCTGGCTTCGCTGCATGAACGTGAGCTCGGACTCCAACTGCCGAAGGGAGACCGCCTCACCGACTGGCTGGTCCGGCCGCTCACCCGCTCCCAGATGGACTACGCCGCATCCGATGTTGCCAACCTGCTGGAGATCCATGACCTACAGGTCGCGCGTCTGTCCTCCGATGGGCGACTGGAGTTGGCGGAGCAGGAGTGCCGCGAGATGCTCGAACGTGAGCGCGGTCGACGCGTCCCCGAGGACGCCTGGCAGCGGATCAAGGAGGCTCGCCAACTCCGGGGCGAGGCCAGGGACGTCGCACGCTCGGTGGCCGCGTGGCGTGAACGACGTGCGGCAGAGGTTGATATTCCTGTTCGTCACGTCCTGCCGGATCTCGGGGTCGTGGCTGTTGCACAGCGCAGGCCCGGTGCCGTTGCGGACCTGAAGGGGGTCCGCGGGCTGGATGGCCGTCACCACAAGGGTGCTGTCGGCGAAGGAATAGTCGCAGCCGTGGCCGCAGCAGCCGACCTTCCGCCGGTGAAGCTCGATCCCCGCCGGTCCGGCGGGGGCGGTGACATCCGCGCTGGCGTGACCCTGGTTTCGGCATGGGTGGCCCAGCTCTCACGCAACCTGGACCTGGATCCGACGCTGGTCGGGACGCGCAGCGACATCGAGGCACTGGTACGGGGCGATGAGGACTGTCGAATGACCAGCGGGTGGCGCCATGAGATCGTGGGCGGTCCGGTTGATGACCTCCTCAGCGGCCGGGCGTCGCTCGCCTTCGATGGGCTTGGCGGCCTGTTGCTCGAACCCCGGGGAATCTGAGGGCATTACGCCCCCGGAGGTCAGGCGGCGCCCAGTCTTCGGGTCTCTTGGTAGGTAGGGTGCCTGATCGTTCCATGATGCATTTCGACCTGAAGGGTCCACCGTGAAAAAGGGCCGGCACCGCCGTTACGAGGAAGCAAGGGCGTTGAAGCAGAACCAGGACCTGGACCTGGATTCGATCTTCGACAGTCTCCGGGTCGACGACCAGGAGGACACGACGGAGTCCCCGGCCGACGATGGCTGGCAGGCAGATGCAGACGAGGACGGAGCGGAGTCCCTGGAGGAATCCACCGACACCGCCTGACAGTGGCGGCGACTCAGCCGCCCGTCTCGTCCAGGATCTCGTCCAGCTTGAGAATGTCGTCGGCTGAAACCATGCCGATGAAAGCGCCATCGGCGTCCGTCACGGCAAGGACGTCCACGTCGGCCGTCTCCATGGCTACGACTGTGTCCCGCAGCGACCAGCTGGGTCTTGCCGAGATGTGCTCCTCGGGCAGCAGAGACCCAACTGTGGTGTCGTCCCACTCTGAACGTTCGATCGTGGAGACCTCGGTGAGGCTGATCATTCCGAGGTAGAGGCTTCCGTCCACGACCGCCACGGACCGCTCGCGTCGACCCAGCACGTGTAGGTACATGAACTCGGCCACGGTGGCGTCAGGTGGAACCGTCATGACGTCGGTGTCCAGGGCCGAGGTCACGGGCAGGGTGAAGCGGCGTTCCAGGTGTCCAAGACGCACGCTGTGCTGGTGTTCGGCCACAGATGATTTCCCGGCAACGAGCTGGCTGACGGCAGCGGCCACGAGTGCCGGCACCACGAAGGACCCGCCCGTCGATTCAGCCACGAACATCACGGCTGAGATCGGGGCGCGGTAACCGGCGCCCAGGAACGCCGCCAGTCCCAGCGTCGGGTAGAGGCCGGGCCTGTCGGATCCAAGCAGCTGGCCGGTGAACTGGCCCAGGATCACACCCTGAACGGCGAGCGGGATGAACAACCCTCCGACGCCTCCGGCAGCCAGGGTCACGATGGTGGCCGCCATCCGTAGGCCGAACAGGAGGGCTATGAGGCCCAACCCGTTGGATGGGTTGACGACCCAGCCCATTGCCTCGAAGCCGGGGCCGATCGTGAGGGGCGCATCGAACAGGAAGTCGGCGGCGAACGCCAGACCGGCCAGTGCGGCGCCACCGAGGAGGACCCTCGGGACGAACTGGTCTGTCTTGGACTGTGTCTTGGCCCACCGAACGAGCCATGCCATCGACCGGCCGCCCAGCCCGGCGAATATGCCCAGCAGGATGGCACCGAAAACATCGTTCACCTGGACGGTGGTGAACAGGTTGGCCAGATCCGCAGCCTCGAACCAGACGATCCTCTCCGACGAGGCGATGGACAGTTCGTTGACATTCAACCCGATCCGGTTCAGTGGGTCGTTCAGGAACGGGATCACCGACTCGTGCCCGATGAGGTTCACGTATACGACGTAACTGGTCGCAGCCGCCAGCAGGGATGGAAGCAGGGCCCGACGGTTCACGTCGTCGCGATACGGGGCCTCCATGGCGAACAGCACACCGGTGGCCGGTGCCTTGAAGACGGCAGCCACGCCGGCGGCGGCGCCGGCCGTGAGGAGGATCTTGACGTCATCGCGCCGCAGCCAGCGGCGGAAGCGATCCCGCACACCCAGTCCGATGGCTGATCCTGTATAGATGGATGGGCCCTCGAGCCCGAGCGCACCGCCCAATCCGATGGTCGTTATCCCGGCCAGGAGTTTGAGCGGGAGGTCGCGGAGGGGAAGGTTCGGGGAGCGTTCGTGGAATGCCCGATTGAACTCGTCTGATGTGGATGCGGTCATGGAGCGTCCGGCGTAGCGCAGGATCAGGCTCGCCAGGATCAGGCCCAGGCCGGGTGCGAGGACGATCTGCCAGAGCGGGCGTTGCAGGACTCTTTCAAGCAGGACGGTGGCCGAGACGTATTCGAAACCGGCGATGACTATCGCCACGAGGGCTCCGGTGCCTATGGCCAGCGCCAGCACGGGGGTGTCGCCGCGTGTGGCGATGGTGCGGAGCCGATTCACGGGGTTCTTCCTACACCCTCGGGTGGATGGATCCTCGGACGCCCACCCGGACCCGGCCGGTTGTCCACGCCCCTGACGGAGGCGGCAGACTGGGTGCATGCGTCGGGTGTCACGAAGATCACGGGATCCCCTGATGAGCGACCTGGTTGCCGCCCTTGACCCGGAGAGGGTGCAGGTAGGCGATGTCGCCCGGCGCCTCTACAGCAGGGATGCCTCGGTGCTACGTGGCGGGCGGGCCGGCGTGATCTGCTTTCCCGTGACCACCGCTGAGGTGTCGGCGTGCGTGGTGGCCGCTGTGGCCCACGGCCGCGACTTCGTGGTGCGTGGTGCAGGAACTGGACTGGCGGGTGGAGCGGTGCCCTGTGACGAGCCGGTCATGATCGTGCTCACCCGCATGGACCGCATCCTGGAGGTGGACGAGTCGCGACGGCTGGCATGGGTGGAGCCGGGGGTCGTGAACCTGGACCTCAGCCGGCATCTGGGCGGCACCGGCCTCCACTTCGCCCCGGATCCCTCCAGCCAGCAGTCCTGCACGATCGGCGGGAATGTCGCCAACAACTCCGGAGGCCCGCACTGCCTGTTGTATGGGGTGACCAGTGCCCATGTCCTGGCCGTGGAGGTCGTCCTGCCTGATGGTGAGGTGGTGGTGCTGGGCAATGAGGAGGGCGACTCTGTCGGCTACGACCTGCGGGGGGCCTTTGTGGGTGGGGAGGGAACCCTCGGGATAGCGACGCGGATCTGTGTCCGCCTGACCGAGGATCCACCGGAGGTGGCAACCCTCCTACTGGACTTCATGAGCGTGGGCGCTGCCGCCGAGACCGTCAGCGCCATCATCGCCGCTGGAATGATCCCGGCCGCCCTCGAGATGATGGACCAGCGGGTGGTGGAGGCCGTCGAGCCATTCGTGAACGCCGGATATCCGACCGACGCCGCCGCTGTGCTCATCGTGGAACTCGACGGGCAGCCGGCCGGTGTGGCCGACGAGATCATGCGTATCGGGGAACTGGCCAGCACCCATGGAGCACGGTCGGTGCGTGTTGCGGCCGACGAGGGGGAGCGGGAACGAATCTGGAAGGGACGAAAGAGTGCCTTCGGGGCCATCGCTGTGATCAAACCCGACTACTACCTGAACGACACGGTGATACCCAGGACCAAGCTGGCCGAGGTGGTCGAGCGCATATACGAGATCGTGGAGGAGCAGGACCTCATTGTCATGAACGTCTTCCATGCGGGAGACGGAAACCTCCACCCGCTACTCCTATTCGACGCCAGGGAGGAAGGGGTGATGGAGCGCGTGCTGGCTGCCGGGGAGGAGATCGTGCGTGTTTCGGTGGCTGCCGGTGGGGTCCTGTCCGGTGAGCACGGCATCGGGCTGGAGAAGAAGCGCTTCATGTCACTGCAGTTCAGCCCCGCCGACCTGGAGGTCCAGAGCCGGTTACGGGCGGCGTTTGATCCGGACGGTCGCGCCAATCCGGCCAAGGTACTGCCGAGCGGCGCCTCGTGTGGCCACGTGACCAGCCTCGGCCGCCTGCCTGAGGGGACATGGGTATGACCGTCGGAGATGGCCGCATGGAGGCCTTCCGTTCCGAGGTGGGTGACTCCGGTGCGGTCTGCGTGAGGGGAGGTGCCACCCGTTGGGGGGTCGGCGGCGGATCCGCTGGTGCACGCGAGGTGTCGGCACCCGTCGGGATAATGGCCCTGGAGCCCGCCGAGATGACGGTCATGGTCGGGGCCGGCACCACCCTCACGGAGTTGGCCGGTGAGTTGGCGGTACACGGCCTGGAGGTCGGCATGGATGGACCGCAGGGTTCGACGGTGGGAGGTGCCCTGGCTGTGGGCCGAAGTGCGTTGCGTCGGCGAAGGGTTGGGCAGATCGCCGACGTCCTCCTCCAGGCGGACTGCGTGGGAGCTGACGGTGTGGCCTTCACCGCCGGGGGCCCGACCGTGAAGAACGTGACCGGCTACGACCTCTGCCGACTCCTCGTCGGGTCGCTGGGAACCCTTGCTCTCGTGGGGCGGGTCATCCTGAGAACTCGTCCCGTGCCCGTCTGCTCGGTCTGGTTGGCCGGAGAGGTGGAGCCCGACCTGGTCTTGGAGGCCACCTACCGGCCGGCGAGTGTCCTGTGGGACGGCGCCCGGACCTCGGTGCTGCTGGAAGGACACGGAGCGGATGTGGACCAGATGGTCGAGACGCTGGCGCGCCTCGGTCTGGCGGCTGCGGAACCACCCGTACTGGCGCCGGGTCGGGGGCGTTGGAGCGGACTATTGCCAGATGGCGGGGTGCTGGAGGTCGGCGCCGGGGTGGTCCACCAACCCGACGACTCCGGCCCGCCGATCGTGTCCGAGGGCGTCCTCAACCTTGCGGCGCGGATGCGGGCGTCGTTCGACCCTTCGGGTCGACTGAATCCGGGTCGGGACCCATACTCGAGGGCGGCATGACTGTCCTCGGCCCTCTTGGCCTTTCAGGTGATTCCCTTGCCGCCTGTGTGCAGTGCGGCCTCTGTCTGCCGCACTGCCCCACGTATCGGGTGACCGGCGACGAGAGCCGTTCGCCGCGTGGCCGGATCTCGTTGATGGCTGCAGCGGAGCTCGAAGGAGCTCCCATGGACAGCGAGTGGTTGGCATCCATGTCGACTTGTGTTCAGTGTCTGGGGTGTGAGACGGCGTGTCCTTCGGGGGTGCCGTTCGAGGAGCTCATCTCCAGGACACGTGCTGTCATGTCCAGCAACCGCCGGCCGCCACTCAGGATCCGACTCGGCCTCCGTCTGCTTGGCCGGCCCCGACTGCCCAGATGGGGGGTGAGCGTCCTGGCGGTGGCCCAGCGGCTTCACCTGGTTCCACGGACCGGCCTTCTGCCGGCCCGCCTACCCCTGGGCGGCCGCCACCGCCGATCGGCGCCCGGTGGTGACCTGCTGGTCTTTACGGGCTGCGTGATGGATGCCTGCCAACCTGAGATCCATGACGCAGTGGAGGATGTCCTGGTAGCGGGGGGCCGCAGCGTTGAACGCACCGGGGCGGCCGTGGGTTGTTGCGGGGCGCTGCACGCCCACGCTGGTCTGCACGAGGAGGCGGTTGCCCGGGCAGGGATGGTTATCGCGGCACTGCCCGGAGATCGGCCCATCCTCGTGGATTCGGCCGGGTGTGGCGCTGCGTTGAAGCGCTACGGGGGACTCCTTGGGACGCCGGCTGCTGCAGCCTTCTCAGCCAGGGTCTTCGACGTGCACGAATGGCTGGCCGCGAATATGGAGGTACTGCCGGAACCGTCGGGCCGATCAGCTGAACCGGTGGTGGTCCAGGATCCGTGCCACCTACGCCACGCCCAGGGTGTCCACGGTGCGGTCCGCGACGTGGTGGGCCCCTACGCCACCCTTGTCGAGCTGGATGACGAGGGCCTCTGCTGTGGAGCCGGGGGAGCATTCCAGATGATGGAGCCGGAACTGGCCACCGAGGTGCGCGGGCGCAAACTGGCCGCCATTGGACGTGCCTTCGAACGGTCTGGGGCCCGTACGGTGATCAGCGCCAACCCCGGCTGTGCCATGTACCTCGAAGCCGCCGGACTGGAAGTGAGGCACCCGATGCAAGTTGTCGCAGAGGCACTGGAGGATCGCCTTGGCCGGTGAGTTCGCCGAGCTCAGGGCCCGCTTGGAAGCCATCTCCGAGGAGATGTCCGACCTTGCGATAATGCGCCTGCGCGAGTCGATCGATGCGGGCGGCACCGAGTTGCCCGTCGACGAGCGGAGGCTCACCCGGGCGCGCCGTGCGGTGGACAAGGCGGTGCATCTGCTGGACGAGCCCGACGACGCCGGTTGGTGATACGTCCGTCAGCGTCACAGGGCGGATCAGATGCTCACCAACGGGATGAGGGTTCGCCCGTCGTCCTCCCGGACCACCTTGAGAGAGTGACCTCGCTCCACCCTCCCGTAGATGGTCGTGCGCTGTTCGAGTGTCCGACCCAACGGAGCCACCAGGCCCTCGAGGTCCTCCTGACGGACCTGCTGTCCGTGCTGGGCGCCGGCGGCACGCGAGATGTTCTCGTCTATGAGGGTCCCGCCAAGGTCGTTCACCCCGGCCTGGAGCAACTGTCGGACTCCGTCGAAGCCGATCTTCACCCACGAGGCCTGGATGTTGTCGATGA
>JAAZXC010000110.1 GCA_014240365.1 Acidimicrobiales bacterium
GGGAAGTTCCCGCCCATCCACCTGGATCCGCCCGAGCACCTGGAGGTCCGCCGGGCCCTCCTGCCGTTCTTCACCCCCCGCCGGATGGCCCAGTGGGAGCCGGCCATCCGGGACCACTGTGACCAGCTGGCCCGTTCGCTGGCCGACCGGGACACCGTCGATCTGGCGCAGGACTACGCCGCCCACATCCCGGCATCAGCCATCGCCATGATCCTCGGCATCCCACCATCGGTCGGTGCGCGGTTCCGGGTCTGGATGCACAAGCTCGAGTTGGGCGACCTCCACGTGCATGAACGGGATGAGGCCCTCGGCGAGATGGTTCCCTACTTCACCGAACAGGTCGAGGATCGGCGGGCCCACCCGTCCGACGACCTGATCGGGCACCTGGTGGCCAGCGGCATCGACGGGGAGCCGATTGCCGACGACGAACTCGTCCGCATGCTGATCCTCCTGCTGATCGCCGGAATCGACACCACGTGGGGACTGATCGGCGCCAGCCTCTGGCACCTGTCGACCCACCCGGAGGACCGTCGCCGCCTGGTGGCCGAGCCCGAGCTGCTGCCGGTGGCCATTGAGGAGTTCCTGCGGGCCTACGCCTCAGTGAGCCTGTATCGGAAGGTCACCCGGACGACGACCGTGGGTGACGTGGTGATGGAACCCGGAGACAGCCTGCTCATGGCCTTTCCGGCGGCCTGCCGGGACCCGGAGGTGTTCGATCGGGCCGATGAGGTGCTCATCGACCGTCAGCCCAACCGGCACGTGGCGTTCGGCCTGGGGATCCACCGTTGCCTCGGGTCGAACCTGGCCCGTCTCGAGATCGAGCACGCCATCGGCTCGTGGCTGCGTCACGTGCCGGAGTTCGAACTGGCGCCCGACGCGCAGGTCACATGGGCCGAGGGCGCGCTGCGGGGTCCCCGATCGATCCCGGTGACCATCGGCTGACCCGGAGTCAGCCGTCCATTCCCGATCCGCCGTCCATGGGCATGTCCATTCCGCCCATGTCCATGAGAGCGTCGGGGTCCAGACCGGGGGCGAAGCCGGGGTCGATCACGATGAGCAACGCCCACAGCACGGCCACCACCCCGACGGCCCGGGCGAATAGCCCGCCGTGCCGCCAGTGCTTCTCCACGGCGATGACCAGGGCCAGGCCGACCATGGCAGCCACGTTCATCACCCCGAAGGCCACCATCAGGACCATGAGCGCCCAGCAGCAGCCGAGGCAGAACAGGCCGTGGTGTCCGCCGGCCCGCACGTCTCGCAGCGGCCCTTTGAAGCCGAGGTAGTGCATGAGGTGGGCCAGCGGGCTCCGGCAGTGCTCGAGGCACCGCATCTTGAGCGGGGTCAGCTGGTAGAGGCCGGCTGCTGCGAAGCAGGCCACGGCCACCAAGCGGGCCAGGGTGGGTCGGTCGGCAGCCACGTCGCCGAACAGGCCGGCCACCACGAAGGCCACCACGCCGGTCGACCCCCAGGCCAGGACGTACCCGCCGCCGAAGGCGGTCAGCCGCGGTCCCCGGTGGACGGTGATGGTGCGGCCGTACAGCAGGGCCAGCGGGGCCATCGACGACAGCATCATGGCCGCCATCATCAGCGTCCACATGACGAGGAACGACCAGAACGACATGCCCATGGTGCCGGGCATGCCCCACAGGCCCATGTCCATGCTCACGGCCCAGCCAATGGTCGCCACCCAGCAGGCGGCGCCCAGCAGGTGGACGGTGGTGGCCGGACGCCTCGTCACGGCCGCGGGCGGGCCGTGCGCCGGCGTTGCCGGCGCCGACCCGTCGGGGTCGGGGCTCATCCCTCCCAGGAGAAGGGGTTGGAGAAGCCGCTCAGGCCCTCGCCACCGAACGAGATGCCCATGGCCGACACCGACGATGTCGACACCGGGGCGAGTCCCAGGACCGGTCCGGCCGGATGGGCGTCGATTCCGTGCAACTCCACCAGGTCGCCGGAACTGTTGACATGGGGGCGACCGGTGTAGGAGGAATCGCCGAAGTTCACCGTGTGCTGGCCGTCCTCGGTGGTGATGGAGATGGGCATTCGCTCGATGCCCAGAAAGTTCGCCAGCAACGGGCCGAGGGCGGCCGGCGGGCCGCCCAACTCGCCGCTCACCACGGCGCCCAGGGCCTCGACCTGGGCGTCGGAGGCTCCGGAGTCCACCACCAGTCCGACGTTCCAGCCGCCCTCGCTCATCAGCGGCGGGGAGTCGATGATCAGCGCCATGGCACAGCCGGCCATGTCGGTGCCGTTGACCTCACCGGCCTCGATGCTGAACGCCAGGGCGGCGTTGCACCGTTCGGTGGTTCCCGGATATTCCATGTTCGACCAGGTACACGGACACGTCGCCGTGCACGAGCAGTTCTCGTAGAAGGTCCCTGAGAGGTTCCAAGCCATGGTCGCACTCCTCCTGTTTCGCCATTCCCGCCTCAGGAATGAACTGTCCGAGGTTCGCACAAGAGACGAGAGGGGTCAATCGGCCGCCCTCGGGCCGTCAGCCCGGTCGGCCCTTCCGGTCAGTTGCCTCCGAGGAACCGGATCATCCGGGGATGGGCTGAGGGATCCTGGACCATGAAGGGGTGACCGCCGTTGAAGACCGCGAGTTCGGCGTCGGGAATCCGGGTGGCCAGCAGTTTGCTGTTGGCCATCGGGGCAATCCCGTCGAACCGGCCAGCGCACACCAGCGTGGGCGAACCGATGTGGCCGAGTCGGGCCACCGTGTCGTGGTGGCGTCGAGCCTCCAACTGCTCGGCCAGGCCGATCGCCGCCTCGCCTTCCGGGCGTGCTCCCATGAGTTGGCGGAGCTCGTCGTGCCCGACCCCGAAGCCGGGAATCGGCTCGACGGCCGTCGGGTCGTATCGCACGTCCATCAGGCCCGTGCGCGCTTCGAACGCCTCGTCCTGGCCAAGGCCGCTCAGCCTGTGCAGTGGGTACGACGAGTGGTCGCCGCCGGGGGCGGTGCAGTTCAGGACCAGGCGGTCGACGAGCCCGGGGTGTCGGAGCGCCAGGTGCAGGGCGACCATCCCGCCGAACGACGTGCCGACCACGTGGCAGCGGTCCCACCCGAGGGTCTGACACAGCCCGGCGGCGTCGTCGGCGAAGTCGGCCATGGTCGGTGGCCGGCCGCCGAGGTCGCCTCGCCCGGTCCGACCGAGGCCCCGCTGGTCGTAGTGCAGCCCGGCGAAGTGGGCGTTGAGGGGTGACCGGTCCGGTTGGGAGCGACGGAGGTCGTTGCCGGTGCCGGAGATGTGCAGCACGGGCGGCCCGTCGCCGTGCAGCTCGTGGTACATCGACAGGTCCCCGACGGTGGCAAACGGCACGGTGGGATTCTCCCGCTCAGAGGCGACGAAGGCCACTCCGGTCTGACAGTCTCAGGGCATGCCGTTGATCGGATTCCCATGCCGCTGATCGGGTTCAAGGTGGCCAACGAGCAGGTCACCTGGTCGCACCTGCGTGACGTGTGGCGGGCTGCTGACGACCTCGAGCAGATCGACGTCGGCTGGAACTTCGACCACTTCTACCCGATCCGGGCCGAATCAACGGAGCCCTGCCTCGAGGGATGGACGATGCTGGCCGCACTGGCCGAGGCGACCCATCGGATCCGCCTCGGCTGCATGGTCGCCGCGGCGCCGTATCGGCACCCGGCGGTGCTGGCCAACATGGTGGCCACCATCGACCTGGTCAGCGACGGACGCCTGGAGCTGGGTATCGGCGCCGGATGGCACTTCCCGGAGGCCGAGGCCTACGGGCTGACCCTGCCCCGGGACCTCACCGAGCGGTTCGACCTGTTTGACGAGACCCTCGAGGTGGTGATGGGTCTGCTGGCCAACGAGCGAACTTCGTTCGCCGGGCGGTACGTCACGGTCACCGACGCCGTCCTCGAGCCCAAGGGCCCCCAGGTGCCCCCTCCGCTCACCATTGGTGGCTCGGGGCGTCGTCGTACCCTGCGCGCCGCGGCCCGGTGGGCCGACTGGTGGAACCTGCCGTTCTTCGCCCCCGACGAGTACGCCGAATGCTGCGAGGTGCTGGCCGGACACTGCGAGGCCATCGGCCGCGACCCGGCGAGCATCCGGCACTCCACCAACCTGGTGGTCGACGACGAGGCGTCGGTCGATCAACTGGCCGAGGAGATCGGCCGACAGCTGGCCGCCCGCTCGCCCATCACGTTCGACTACGCGGTGGCCAACGGTTGCCACGT
>JAAZXC010000111.1 GCA_014240365.1 Acidimicrobiales bacterium
GACAGGTTCCAGGGGCGGATCCCTGGGCGGGTACACGGCCCTCGTCGCCATGCCCAACACCGATCCGACCACCGACTGTGTGGCCGTCGTTGAACAGGTGCGGGCGCTGGGTGGACGCTCCACCTGCGAGATCATCCCGACGGCAGCCATGACGCTGGGTCGTGACGGCGTCGACATGGCGCCCATGGGCGAGTTGGTGGATGCCGGGGTGGGGATCTTCACCGACGATGGAACCGGGCTCCAGGACCCGCGCCTGATGCGTCGGATCATGGAGTACTCGACGGGCCTCGGAAGGCGACTGGGTCGACCGGTGGTGCTGGCCCAGCACTGCGAGGTCTCGGCGCTGTCGGCCGGCGGCCACATGCACGAGGGAGAGTGGTCCTCGCGCCTCGGAATCCCCGGCCAGCCGGCCGAGGCCGAAGAGCTCATGGTCATGCGCGACATCGCCCTTGTCCGCATGACCGGCGCCCACCTGCACTTCCAGCACCTCTCTACGGCCAGCTCAGTGGCCATGGTGAGGGGAGCCAAGGCGGCGGGTCTGCCTGTCACCGCCGAGGCCACCACCCACCACTTCACCCTCACCGATGCGGCCTGCGCCTCATACGACCCGGTGTTCAAGGTCCACCCTCCATTGCGGACCGACGTCGACGTACGGGCGATCCGCGAAGGCCTGGCCGATGGGACGATCGACGCGATCGCCACGGACCACGCCCCGCACGCTCCACACATGAAGGAACTTCCCTTCGACCAGGCTCCCCCGGGGATGCTAGGCCTCGAGACCGCCTTTGCCCTCGCCCTCGGCGATTCCGGGCTGGACCTGCCGGAGGTTCTGGCGCTGCTGTCGTGGCGTCCAGCGGCCATCGCGGGCGTGGCGGACCGTCATGGCGCCCCTCTGGTACCCGGCGCCCCGGCGAACCTCTGCGTGTTGGACCCCGATGAGACCTGGACGGTTTCGGGCGCGGCCATGGCGAGCCTCAGCTCCAACACCCCGTACGAGGGTCGGACCCTGCGGGGTCGCGTCCGCCACACGATCCGGGCAGGCGTGCCGGTTGTGGTGGACGGCGAGGCCCGGCTGTGACCCGACAACGCATCATCGAAGCCGCCCTCGTCCTGGCCGATGGAGAGGTATTCGAGGGCGAAGCCATCGGAGCCGAACCCGCCGGCGGGGTGGCCACCGGTGAGGTGGTCTTCAATACGGTCCTCTCGGGCTACCAGGAGGTCATAACCGACCCCTCATACGCGGGCCAGATCATCACCTTCACCGTGGCCCACATCGGCAACTACGGCGTGAGTCGGAACGACCACGAGAGTCGACGCCCCTTCTGCCGAGGCATCGTGGTGCGTGACCTCGCCAGGAGGCGAAGCAACTGGCGGTCATCGGACGACCTGGATGGCCTGCTGAGGGCGAACGGCGTGCCGGGCATTGCCGGCATCGACACCCGGCGTCTGACCAGGCACCTGCGCGACGCCGGCGCCATGCCGGGGGCCTTCGGAACGGCCGATGCCTCAACCCTCGCTGCGGCGGCTGCCGCCGAGCCGGGAACCGACGGGATGGACATGGTCGGAGAGGTGACATGTGGCGCCCCGACGGTCGTCTCGTCGACGGGCGGCTCCCGACGGATCGTGGCCTACGACTTCGGCATCAAGGCGACGATCCTGGTGCACCTCTCCGGTCTGGGCGAGGTCACCGTGGTGCCGGCACACACGTCAGCCGATGACGTGCTGGCAATGCAGCCCGACGGCGTGTTCCTCTCCAACGGTCCCGGTGATCCGGGGCCGTTGACAGGCATCCGGAGCTCCATAGCGACCCTGCTGGGAGAGGTCCCGATCTTCGGCATCTGCCTGGGTCACCAACTTCTGGCAGGGGCCCTGGGAGCCGAGACGTACAAGCTGCCGTTCGGCCACCACGGCGGGAACCATCCTGTCCGCAACCTGGCCACCGGCAGGGTGGAGATCACCAGCCAGAACCACAACTACTGCGTCGCGGACGGCTCGATCCCGTCGGCACAGCTCACGCATGTGAACCTGAATGACCAGACCGTCGAAGGGATCCGCTGCCGTGACGTCCCGGCCTTCAGCGTGCAGTACCACCCCGAGGCCGGCCCCGGCCCACATGACAGCCGCTACCTGTTCGCAGAGTTCGAGGACCTGATGGCCTCGGTCGTCGGTCCCGCGAAAGGACGTGGCTGATGCCCCGCCGCGACGACATCAGCAGCGTCCTGCTGATCGGCTCCGGCCCCATTGTGATTGGCCAGGCCTGCGAGTTCGACTACTCGGGCACCCAGGCCTGCCGGGTCCTGAGGGAGGAGGGCTACCGGGTGATCCTGGTCAACTCCAACCCGGCGACGATCATGACCGACCCCGACTTCGCCGACGCCACCTACGTGGAGCCCCTCCGGCTCGACGTGCTGGAGGCCATCATCGCCAGGGAGCGGCCCGATGCCCTGCTGCCCACAGTCGGTGGCCAGACGGCCCTGAACCTCGCCATGGAGCTGGTGGAGGCCGGGGTGCTCGAGGAGTACGGCGTGGAGCTCATTGGAGCCGACGCAGAAGCGATAGCCACGGCCGAGGACCGTGGCCGCTTCAAGGAGGCCATGATCGAGATCGGCCTGAGCGTGCCGGACTCGGGCATTGCACACACGATGGTCGAGGCACGTTCGGTCGTTGAGTCGATCGGCCTTCCCGTGGTCATACGCCCCGCCTACATCCTGGGTGGGAAGGGCACAGGCATGGCCACCACCCCGGAGGAGTTCGAACTGGCGGCATCGGAGGGAATCGAGGCCAGCCCGATCTCGGAGATCCTCATCGAGAAGTCGATCGCCGGCTGGAAGGAGTTCGAGCTGGAGGTCATGCGGGACCGCGCCGACAACTGCGTGGTCATCTGCTCGATCGAGAACCTGGATCCCATGGGGGTCCACACGGGCGACTCGATAACCGTGGCCCCGGCACAGACGCTGTCGGACGTGGAGTACCAGCAGATGCGCGACGCCTCGTTCGCCTGCCTGCGGCGGGTCGGGGTGGAGACAGGCGGTTCCAACGTCCAGTTCGCGGTGAATCCCGCCACCGGCGAGCAGGTCATCATCGAGATGAACCCCCGCGTGAGTCGCTCCTCTGCCCTGGCATCCAAGGCCACGGGCTTCCCAATCGCCAAGAGCGCCGCCAAGCTGGCGGTCGGCTACACGCTCGACGAGATCCCCAACGACATCACCAGGAAGACCCCTGCGGCCTTCGAGCCGACCATCGACTACGTGGTCACGAAGATCCCACGCTGGGCGTTCGAGAAGTTCCCGGGAACCTCAGGCGTGCTGGGTACCTCCATGCAGTCCGTGGGCGAGGTCATGGCGATTGGGCGGACCTTCCCGGAGTCGCTGCAGAAGGGCATGCGCTCGCTGGAGAACGGGCGACTGGGCCTGAACTGTGACCCGGCCGAGGTGGCCCTGGAGGAGTTGGACGACGATGACCTGCTGGCCGCCGCAGCGGTCGCCACCCCGGGACGCATCACCCAGCTCGAGACGCTGCTCCGACGGGGCGTACCGCTCGAGGTGGTGCACTCCGCCACGAAGGTGGATCCGTGGTTCCTGGACCAGATCCTGTCCATCAGCGAGGAACGCCTCCACCTGGAGGACCTCGGGATGGACGCCATGGACCGCAACAGCTGGAAGCGGGCCAAGCGCCTCGGCTTCGCCGATGCCCAGCTGGCCCATCTCTGGGGTAGGGGAGCCGACGAGGTGCGCACGGCCCGTGAGGCCGCCGGGGTGCGGCCCACCTACAAGACGGTCGATACCTGTGCTGCAGAGTTCGCCGCCCAGACGCCGTACCACTACTCGACCTGGGAGGACGAGGACGAGGTCCGGCCGTCGGACCGCCCCAAGGTGATGATCCTGGGATCGGGTCCCAACCGGATCGGCCAGGGACTCGAGTTCGACTACTGCTGTGTGCACGCCAGCTTCGCACTGCGCGATGCCGGCTATGAGACGATCATGGTGAACTGCAACCCGGAAACGGTGTCCACCGACTACGACACCAGCGACCGCCTCTACTTCGAGCCGTTGACCGCCGAGGACGTGGCCAACGTGGTCGACGCCGAACAACCGATCGCCGTGATCGTCTCACTGGGTGGGCAGACGCCGCTGAAGCTGGCCTCCACGCTGCCA
>JAAZXC010000112.1 GCA_014240365.1 Acidimicrobiales bacterium
ACACCGGCACTGATCGGGTCGGGCCCTTCGGCGAAGCGGCCACCTACGAACGCGACGGGCACGTCGCCACGATCACCTACAACCGCCCCGAAGCCCTCAATGCCGTGAACCGGGACCTGCGACGCGACCTGAACGCCGCCTGGGCCATGTTCATGGCCGACGAGCAGGCCTGGGTGGCAATCCTCACCGGCGCCGGGGACCGCGCATTCTGCGCTGGTGCGGACCTGGACGATGGGGGCGGCTCGGCAGGAGACTTCCCGGGGACGTTCTGGGAGAAGCCCACCGTCAACTCCTTCGAGTCGGGTCTGGAGGTGTTCAAGCCGACCATCGCCGCGGTGAACGGCCACTGCATCGGCTATGGCCTTACCGCTGTCGTGGCCTGTGACTTCGTCCTCGCCTCCGAAAGGGCCACGTTCGCCTGGCCGGAGGTCACCCTGGGCATTCCGACAATCGTCGGAGCCATCCGACTACCCCGGAAGGTCGGCTGGGCCGACGCCATGGAGCTGCTACTTACCGGCGAGTCGGTCGACGCCGAACGGGCGGCGGCAATAGGCCTCGTCTGGCGGATCAGCGACCACGATCAGGTCATGGACGATGCCCGATCGCTGGCTGGCCGGCTGTGTCGCGCCGCGCCGCTGGCGGCCCGGGCCACAAAAGAGGTGGCGGTCCGGACCCGGTCCATGCCGTGGACCGAAGCTGTCCGCTTCGGAGAGACGATGCGCCTGGTGGCTGCTTCCACCGAGGACGCCGCCGAAGGCCGCCTGGCCCGATCTGACCGTCGGCCGCCCGAATGGCGGGGCCGCTGATGCAGCGGCCAGACTCGCCAGAACCATTCCCGGAGATCAATCCGGGAGACTCCACATGAGGGTAGACAGCGCATGAAGACAGGAATCGCCTTTGCCAACATCGGTCCGTTCGGCACAGCCGAGGGGGGCATCGGCCTGGCCACCGCAGCCGAGGCGGCGGGTATCGACTCGCTCTGGACGGTCGAGCACGTCATCTACCCGGACTCCTACGGGTCCACCTATCCGTACGACGAGTCGGGCCGCATGATGATGGCGCCCGACACCGACCTCACCGACCCGTTGACCTGGCTGACCTGGGTGGGGGCGCACACCTCGACCATCCGCCTGGCCACCGGCATCCTCATCCTCCCCGAACGCAACCCTGTCGTCCTGGCAAAGCAGCTGGGCACGATGGACTCCCTCACCGGAGGACGGATCGACCTCGGCATCGGCGTCGGCTGGCTGCGCGAGGAGTTCGATGCCCTGGGAATCCCGTGGGAGCGACGGGGCGCACGGACCGATGACTACGTGGCGGCCATGCGTGCCCTCTGGGCCAGCGACAGCGCGTCGCACGACGGGGAGTTCGTGTCCTTCTCCGGCGTCTCGTCCAACCCGAAGCCGGTGAACGGATCCGTGCCGATCGTGATCGGCGGCCACAGCGACGCCGCTGCACGACGGGCGGGCCGACTTGGCAACGGCTTCTGGCCGGCCAAGGGCGACCTCGACCACCTTCTCGACGTCATGCGGCGCGAAGCCGACGCACACGACCGTGATCCGGATGCCATCGAGGTGACCTGGTCCGCGAACCTCGCTGCCAACGATGACCCCGTTGCCGCAGCCGAGCAGTTGGCGGAAAAGGGTGTGAGCCGCGTCGTGGTGCCTTCGTTCATGTTCCTGCGCAACACCGCCGACGCTCTGGCCGAATTCGGCGAGACGTTCGTCGCACCGCTGGCCGACATGTAGCCAGGCCCTTCCCGTCGGGCGGCCACGGAAACCGCCCGACACCCGGAGCCGGATCACCGACCTACCCTGACCACGTGCACGCGACGATGAGCCTCCAATGGTGACCGGGGGCCTACGGGACCCACGGGACCGTCGACATCGGGATTTCGGACCGGCCTTCGGCATGGGCCGCCTGGGCCGCCCGGCACGCCGCTCCCTTCCGATCGACCTGATCGGCGGCAGGTCCACCTGGATCGCCGCCGCCGTGGTGGTCGCCGTGTTCCTCATCATCGCCATGGGCAGCAGCGGGCCCACGGAGGAAGGGACCACCGAACAGGACCTTCTGGCGAGGGTCCAGGGGTCCATGGTCCAGGCCGGGTTGCCCACGGTGAAGGTGCGGGTCCTCGACTGGACGGTCATCCTGGAAGGTCGGGTGGCGACGCCCGAACTGAAGGAGGCAGCCGAGCGCGTGGCCTTCGCCCAGGCGGACGTAATCAGCGTCCAGAACCGGCTCTACGTCCCGCCGTCGGTCGTCGATTCGATCGTCACCACGACGGTCCCGGACCTACCCGCAGCCCTCGCCGACCTCGTCCTCCAGTCCCGCCTGAGCGCCGTGGCGGCCCACCCGCCCATCCAGTTCGAGAGCGGTGGTGATCGGATAACCCTCGAGTCGGTTCCCACCCTGGACCGACTGGCGTCGTTCCTGGTCTTCGAGCCGGCGATCCGGGTACAGATCATCGGCCACACCGACAACGACGAGAAGGTCCCCGGTGACAACCTCCGCCTCTCGGCGATCCGAGCCGAGGCCGTACGCACCCAGTTGCTGGCCCGGGGCGTGGAACCCGACCGCCTGGTGACCCTGGGACTGGGACACACCGATCCGATCGCCGACAACATCACCAAGACCGGCAAGGCGGCCAACCGGCGAATCGAGTTCCTGCTCCTGAGGGAGGGCGAGGTGGGCCTGCCGGCTCCCGCCGAGGCAGGCGAAGGAGATCCAGCCGAGGCCGATACCTCCGGAGCGGGCTCCGACTGAACCTGTCATCCGGGTAGCGGCATTGCATCCCGGCCTGCGACAATCCACAGCATGGACAACGACTGGTTATCAGGAGCACCCGACTGGCGCGGCGTCCACCACCTGGCCATGGTCACCCCGGACATGGACGCCACCGTTCGGTTCTATGCGGGTGTGCTCGGCATGCCGCTGGTGGCCACACTGCGCGCCGGCCCGATGCGCCACTACTTCTTCAGGCTGGGACCGGGCAACACCATTGCCTTCTTCGAGGTCCCGGGCGCCACCACGTTCTCGAAATCGGCAGGAGCGCTGTCGACCCGACCCATCCAGTTCGACCACGTCGCCTTCGGCGTGGACGACGAGGCGGCGCTCATGGCCCTCCAACGTCGTCTGGCCGCGGCGGGCTGCGAGGTCACGCCGGTCGTCGACCACCAGATCCTCCGATCGATCTACTTCCACGACGTGAACGGCATCGCCCTGGAGGCGTCGTGGTGGACATCGAATTCCGACGACCTCGGGTTCCGGCCAGACGACCCCGAGATGTTCGCCGACCCGGATCCCGTACCGGCGGTAGCCGAACTGGCCGGCGAGGGGCTGGAGTCGATGCCCTCGACCCGGCTTCGATGAGCCGACCCATCCGTCTTCCGTGACCAGCCGTCTCCCGTGACCAGCCGACTCCCATGAGTAACGGGACGTCAGGCCAGCCGGCATGGCGGCGCCGGGTCACCGAGGCGGCGGAGGGCCTGTTCAGCCACGCCCCCGATCCGCTGGCCGACACGTTCTCCCACCCGGGCGACGCCGGCCTGTTCGGCCCTGGTTCCGTCACCTGGCGGGTTATGAGCGACTGTTCGACGTTCGTGGGTGGGGTCCGGTCCCTCCTGGTCCAGGCCGCCCACCCGGAGGTGGCAGCCGGGGTCGGCGACCACTCGTCCTACCGGGACGACCCCCTTGGCCGGCTTTCACGTACCGCCTCCTATGTGACGGCCACCTCCTACGGAGCGGGCCCGGAGGTGGATGCCGCCGTTGCATTCGTGGGCCGGATGCACGGACCGGTGACCGGCACGTCGCACCGTGGGCTGGCCTACTCGGCAGCCGATCCGGAGATGGCCGCATGGGTCCACAACGCCCTGGTGGACTCGTTCCTCGTGGCGCACCGCACCTTCGGTCCCACCGCCATGTCCGACTCAGAGGCGGATACCTACGTGGCGGAGCAGGCACGTCTTGGTCGA
>JAAZXC010000113.1 GCA_014240365.1 Acidimicrobiales bacterium
CACCCAGTTCGCCATTGCAGCAGCGGACATGGCCCTCGAACAGGCCGGCACCCTGACCGCCGACTCATTCCGTCGGGGAGTGTTCATCGGCACCGGAATCGGTGGCATCGCCACCCTCGAGGAACAGATCCTGGTCAGGCACGAGAAGGGCTCCCGTCGGGTCTCGCCCTTCATGGTTCCGATGATGATGCCCAACGCCGCTCCGGCCGCCGTCTCCATGCGACACGGCTTCCAGGGCCCGGCCGAGAACACCTGCACGGCGTGTGCTGCAGGCACCCACGCACTCGCCAACGCTGCGCGACTCATCGCACACGGCCGCTGTGACGTGGTCCTGGCCGGCGGCAGCGAGGCACCCTTCGTCGAGACGGCCATTGCCGGCTTCACCAACATGACCGCCTTCTCCTCGGTCGGCATTTCACGCCCCTTCGACGCGGAGCGAGACGGATTCGTCATGGGTGAGGGCGCCGGCGTCATGGTCCTCGAGGAGTGGGACATGGCCGTCGAGCGCGGGGCCACGATCCTTGCCGAGATCCTGGGTGGGGCGAGCACCGCCGACGCCCACCACATCACGGCCCCGTCCCCCGGCGGGATCGGTGCGATCACCTGCATGCGCCTTGCCCTCGAAGAGGCCGGCGTGGAACCTGACAAGGTCCGCCACATCAATGCGCACGGCACCTCGACTCCGCTGAACGACATGGCTGAGGCCTTCGCCATGGCCGAGGTGTTCGGACCTGACGGTCCGTTGGTCACCTCCACCAAGGGAATCACCGGACATGCCCTGGGTGCAGCCGGTGCGATCGAAGCCGTCGCCGTGGTGCTGGCGATGAACTCGAAGTTGATCCCGCCCACGGCCGGCTACACCACCTCAGACCCTGAGATGCCGCCGATCAACCTCGTTACCGGATCACCCGCACCGTGGGAGCCCGGAATCTCAATGTCCAACTCATTCGGGTTCGGCGGCCACAACGGCAGCCTGGTTATCGCCCCGGCCTGAGCGAAGCCTCCGTCGGCGCAACGCCGACGATACGGACGCCTCAGGCGGCCCTCATGAAGGGTCGGCCTTCACGAAGACGAACAGGAGATCGCAGCGGCAGGCCTCCTCGCCATTCACCAGTGCCCGACCGGTGCCCTTACCGGCCCTTGCCGAGACCCGTCCCAGGTCGACCTCCAGGTCGAGCCGCTCACCGGGCAGGACCTGGCGCCGGAACCTGACATTGTCCAGACCCCCGAAGAGGGCCAGACGCCCGGCAAACTCAGGCCGGCTGAGCAGGGCGTAGGCACCCAGCTGTGCGATCGACTCGCACATCAGCACGCCGGGAAGGGTGGGATGACCCGGGAAGTGACCGCCGAAGAAGGGTTCATCGTCAGTCAGCTGCCAGTAGCCGACAGCCCGCTCACCCTCGACCAGTTCGGTGACCTCGGTCAACAACAGGAACGGGTCCCGGTGTGGTATCACCGCCTCGGGAGGGAGAAGCGCTGTCATTTGGTCGACCCGGGCGGTCCGGCTCCGGACGGGCGTACCAACCCCTGCCTAGTCCGGCCGTGTCCATCCAGGCTGGTGAACCCCGACAACGGTGAAGGCCGGAGCGTTGTCGCCCCGGCCCCGCCGTTCACGTCTGGTTTCTACTTCCGGTCTGTATGACCGGGTGGATCTCTACGACTACCAGGCCGAAGGTGCTGCGGGTGCGCCGCCGCTCTTGGCCGCCGCCTTCATCTTGGAGCCGACGGAGATCTTGCAGGCCCTCGTGGCCGCTACCTGGATCTCCTCACCCGTCTGCGGGTTGCGACCCTTGCGGGCTGCCCGGGTCACCTGTTCGAAGGAGATCCAGCCCGGCACCGACACCTTGGCGTCACCGGCTGCGACCTCTCCGGCCACCACATCAAAGAATGCGTCCAGGCATGCGCCGGCATCCTTGTTTGACACTCCGGCTCGTCCGGCCATTGCCCCGATCAGTTCGCTCTTGTTCATCGAGCATCTCCTTTTCTGGTCTCCCGGTGGGGTTGCCCACCTACGGTCAAATGACATCCGACTACTTGTGGGACCAAATGTCAAGCATTTACGCCCAACCTTCCGCTTGGTAGAAGGGATTGGTGCCAGCCTGACCGGTGCAGATCGAATCACAACAGGTCACGAACAGGTCGATCCCAGCCCCGGTGGGACTCAGCCCGGGTGGTTCACCAGGTGCTCGGCCGCACTCTGGAAGTACCCCATCACCGCGGTCACCGCAGCGTCGGTCAGGTCGCCCCCATCGACTGCGATGGCCATGTGTCCCAGCCAGGCGTCACGTTCTGCAGCCCCGATTCGGAATGGGGCGTGGCGCATCCTGAGTCGTGGATGCCCACGCTCAGCGCTGTAGTCGGCAGGGCCACCCCAGTACTGCTTCAGGAACCCCGCCATATGAAGTCGAGAAGCCGTGAGGTCCGCCGGGTACAGGGGGCGAAGCAGCTCATCGTCGGCGACACCCGCATAGAAACGGTCCACCAGGGCCACGAACCATTCAGGGCCCACAAGCTCGTAGAGGCTCTCCGCCGATCCACCATCACTGCGGGCCCATGGCACCTGACGCCCCATTGGAACCTTCACGAAGCGTCGAGGGCAGAACGGAAGCCAGCCACGAGGGCGGCGACGCCCTCTGGGCCCGCTCCATCGACCATGCACTGCACCACCGCAGACCCGACCACCACGCCGTCACCGTGGAGCGACGCCTCGACGGCCTGAGCGGGAGTGCCCACCCCGACCCCGATGAGCACCGGAACGTCGGTCACCGCCTTCAGGCGGGTGGCGATCTGGATGGCGCTGGTGGCCAGCTCGGCGCGCACGCCCGTCACCCCCAGGAGCCCCACGCCGTAGACGAAGCCGCGGGACCGTTCGCAGATTCGTGAAAGCCGCTCCTCCGGGGCCGTGGGGGCCGCCAGGAGGATCGACTCGACCCCGGCGGCCGCTGCGATCTCCAACCACGGATCGGCCTCCTCCAGTGGCAGGTCAGGCAGGATGCAGCCTGATACCCCTGCTTCGGCGAGGGTCTCGGCGAAGCGCTTGAGGCCCATCCTGTAGGCGATGTTGTAGTAGGTCATCACCGCGAGGGGAACGCCCACGTCTGCCCCCCGTAGGGAATCCAGGATGCTGGTAGGGGTGGCGCCCGCACCGAGAGCCAGTTCGTTGGCGGCCTGGATCGTCGGGCCGTCCATCACCGGGTCGGAGAACGGGATGCCCACCTCGATGACGTCGGCACCCGCAGCGGCGACAGCCTGGATGGTCTCCACCCAGTCGCCCCCGAGGCCACCTGTCAGGTACGGAACCAGACACTTGCCGCCGGCATCGCGCCGGGCCCGCAGCGCCGCCTCCAGGGGACCAGTCCTTCGATCCGTGCTCACGCCAGGATCTCCATCATCTGGGCGACGTCCTTGTCGCCACGGCCCGAGAGGTTCAACACCACGGACCTTCCCGCCAGCGAGGCACGTTCCCTCGACACCCATGCCAGGGCATGGGCCGGCTCGAGTGCCGGAATGATGCCCTCAGAGCGGCTCAGGAGTTGGAAGGCCTCCACCACCTCGGCATCGGTGACCGACTCGTAGCGGGCCCTTCCCGTGGCAGCCAGGAAACTGTGTTCCGGCCCGACACCCGGATAGTCCAGACCGGCGCTGATCGACTCGGCCTCCAGGACCTGGCCGAACTCGTCCTGCATCAGGTATGACTCCATGCCGTGGACCACGCCGGGCACGCCACGGCCGATCGCAGTCCCGCCAGCGGGTTCGACCCCGATCAGTTCGGTTTGCGCGTCGGCGAAGCCGGAGAAGATCCCGATGGCGTTGGAACCGCCTCCCACGCAGGCCACCACCACGTCCGGCGGGCCGCCGAGCAGCGCCTCGCTCTGCTCCCTCGCCTCGAGGCCGAGCACCTCGTGGAAGGTGCGCACCAT
>JAAZXC010000114.1:0-206 GCA_014240365.1 Acidimicrobiales bacterium
CAAGACCTTCGCCAAGACCATCCACGCTGTGCGAAACATGGACCTCGACGTCGCAGAGGGCGAGGTGCTTGTGATCGTCGGGCCTAGCGGGTCTGGCAAGTCCACGGTCCTTCGCTGCATCAACCTGCTGGAGGTCCCGACCACCGGCACCGTCACCGTCGACGGCTTCGAGTTGACCGACACGGCGACCGACATCGACCACGTAC
>JAAZXC010000114.1:216-3911 GCA_014240365.1 Acidimicrobiales bacterium
GTGGGGATGGTGTTCCAACAATTCAACCTGTTCCCCCACCTGACCATCATCCAGAACATCGCCCTGGCCCAACGCAAGGTCCGGAGCCGCTCCAAGGCTGAAGCCACCGAGATGGCCATGCGCCAGCTCACCAGGGTGGGCATCCCTGAGAAGGCCGACGCCTACCCCCGCCAGCTCTCCGGTGGCCAGCAGCAGCGTGTGGCCATCGCCCGCGCCCTAGCCATGGAACCCAGGGTGATGCTGTTCGACGAACCCACGTCGGCCCTGGACCCCGAGATGGTCAAAGAGGTCCTGGACGTGATGCTGGAGCTGGCTAGCGAGGGCATGACCATGGTTGTGGTCACCCACGAGATGGGCTTCGCCCGGGCAGCCGCAGACCGACTGCTCTTCATTGACGAGGGGGAGATAATCGAGATCGGGCTGCCAGAGGAAGTGTTCTCGAACCCGACGCACGAGCGCACTCGAGCGTTCTTCGACAAGATCCTCAACTGAGCCACCAGCCGACATCGTGACCACGCCGGCCGTAGAGCTCTCAGGCATCACCAAGCGCTTCCCGGGGGTGGTCGCAAACGACGACGTGAACCTCAGGGTGGCCGAGGGCGAGATCCACGCCGTGGTGGGCGAGAACGGCGCCGGCAAGTCGACGTTGATGAAGATCCTCTACGGCATGCAGTCCGCCGACGAGGGGCGGATGCTGGTCGGTGGCACGGAGGTGGACTTCTCGTCACCCTCCGAGGCCATCGAGCACGGCATCGGCATGGTCCACCAGCACTTCATGCTGGCCGACAACCTCACCGTCCTGGAGAACGTGGTGCTGGGCGCCGAGCCGCGCCGCCGTGGGCTGATCGACCGCAAGGCAGCCAGACGGGACCTGGAGGCCCTGGGTGCCTCCTACGGCCTGGACATCCACCCGGACGACCTGGTCGAGACGCTGGAGGTGGGTGAGCGCCAGCGGGTCGAGATCATCAAGGTCCTCTACAGGGGGGCACGCGTCCTGATCCTGGACGAACCCACGGCCGTGCTCGTGCCCCAGGAGGTCGAGGAACTGTTCCGGAACCTACGGGAGCTGAAGGCCCGCGGACACACGATCATCTTCATCGACCACAAGCTGGAGGAGGTGCTGGCCATCGCCGACACCATCACAGTGCTCCGGCAGGGTCGCACCGTCGCCACCGTCGACCCCGCCGAGGTGACCGCCCACGAGTTGGCGGAGCTCATGGTGGGTTCCGAACTACCAACACCGTCCACCGAGCCCCGGGTGGCCGACGACCACGTCACCCTGGCCGTACGCGACCTGTCTGTGCTGGACGGGTCCGACCGACCGACCCTGGACCGGGTCTCCCTGGACGTGCACCGCGGAGAGATCGTGGGCGTGGCCGGCGTCGAGGGCAACGGCCAGGGCGAGCTGATCGAGGCGATCCTGGGGTTGTGCCAGACCAGCGGCGGCCAACTCCTGCTGGACGGCGAGGACATCGGACACTGGCCGGTGCGTCGACGGCGTGAGGCCGGCATCGGGTACGTACCCGAGGACCGTCACAGTCGGGGCCTGCTGGTGGACGCACCCCTCTGGGAGAACGCCATGCTGGGCCACCAGACGATGGCCCCGTTCGCCAGGGGACCGTTCCTGGACCGGTCTGGCGCCCGCTCGGCCACCGCCCGCATAGTCGAACACTTCGACGTCAGGACGCCGGGCATCGACACGTCGGCGCGTGCGCTGTCCGGCGGCAACCAGCAGAAGCTGGTCATCGGCCGGGAGATGGCGGCGTCGCCACGCCTGCTGGTGGCCGCCCACCCGACCCGGGGCATCGACGTAGGCGCCCAGGCCTCGGTCTGGGCGGGCCTGCGGGCCGCCCGTCGGGACGGGCTGGCGATGCTCCTGGTCTCGGCCGACCTGGAGGAGCTGATCGGCCTGGCCGACCGTCTGGTTGTCATGCTGCGTGGACGCGTGGTCGCCGAGCTGGATCCGGCCACCACGACCCCCCGCATCCTGGGCGGGTACATGACAGGGGCGGACGAATGAGCGTCCGGCGGATCCTCATGGCCGCTGCGGCCCCGGTCGTGGCCATCGTGTTCTCGGTCGCCATCTCCTCGGTGGTCCTGCTGATCGCCGGAACCAGCCCGCTGGAGGCGTGGATGGAGATGCTGTCCTACGGGACCCGGCTGGAGACGCTGGTGGCGACCGCCAACCGGGCCACGCCCCTGTACCTGGCCGGGATAGCGGTGGCCATCGGATTCCGGATGAACCTGTTCAACATCGGGGTGGAGGGCCAGTACGTGCTGGCCGCCCTCCTGTCGGCCTCGGTGGGCGCTGCCGTCGACCTGCCGGCTGCACTGCACGTGGCGCTGATCATGCTCGTGGCCATGACCGTGGGTTCGCTGTTCGCAGGCGTGGCCGGCTACCTGAAGGTCACCAGGGGCGTGCACGAGGTGATCTCCACGATCATGTTGAACGCGATCGCTCTGGCGGCCGTCGGCTACATGCTGCGCCACTGGCTGATCGACGATGCCGACACGAGCCTCAACATGAAGACGCCGGAGATCCCTCCGTCCGGACGCTTCCCCAACCTCAACGGCGTCGTCGAGACGTTCACCCGGGAGATCACCAGGGGGCGCGAGCTCTGGGGGTTCATCCTGGTCGCAGCCCTCGTCGGCGTACTCTTCCACCTGTTCCTGACACGTACCCGGGTCGGCTACGACCTGCGGGCCACCGGGCTGAACCCGTTCGCCGCCGAGGCCTCCGGCGTGGACCCGAAGGCCACGGTGATGCGCACGATGCTCCTCTCCGGTGCCGTGGCCGGCCTCATCGGGCTACCGGAGGTCCTGGGCGACAGCTACAAGTACGACCTTGCCTTCACCCGGGGCCTGGGCTTCACCGGCATTGCCGTGGCTCTCGTGGGCCGCAACCACCCGGCCGGCGTGGCGATCGGAGCACTGCTCTTCGGCTGGTTGGACTCAGCTGCCCCCATCCTGGACGTGGTCGGCGACACGCCGCGCGAGATCGTCTCGATCCTCCAGGGAGTGGTCGTGCTCTCGGCCGTTGTCTCCTACGAGGTGGTCAACCGGGTGCGTCGCTCCCAGGAGGCCCGGGATGCGGCCGCGGCCACCCGCCCGAAGCAGGAGATGGAGGCATGACAGCCCTGCGCGAGCTCCGCTCCCTGGGGAACTCGGTGGTCCTGCGCTGGACCGTCGCGGCCCTCGGCCTGGTGCTGGTCCTCTCGGTCACCCAGGAGCTGGCCCGTCCCGAGACCACGGACCTCATCTCGGCCGGCACCGCCGAGGCCACGCTGCGTCGGGCCGTACCGATCCTGCTGGCCGGCCTGGGTGGCATCTGGGCGGAACGGGCCGGGGTGGTCAACATCGGCCTGGAGGGGATGATGATCCTGGGAACCTGGTTCGGTGCCTGGGGGGCCCTCGAGTTCGGTCCCTGGTGGGGCATCGTCATCGGCATCGCCGGTGGGGCGGCCGGGGGCCTGCTACATGCCGTGGCCACGGTCGGCTTCGGCGTGGACCACATCATCTCCGGTGTGGCCATCAACATCCTGGCTCCGGCCCTGGCACGGTTCCTGTCGCGCGAGGTGTTCGCCGAACGGCCCGGTGGGGGCATCACCCAGTCGCCGAGGGTCGACTCGGTGGGCGAGGTGGACGTGGTATTCCTCTCGGGTGGCGACCTGTTCGGCTGGTCCACGCCGGACCTC
>JAAZXC010000115.1 GCA_014240365.1 Acidimicrobiales bacterium
ATGGGCAGCGGACACGTTCGGGGTACCAGCTGCTTACGGTGGAGAGCACGTAGGTCTGGGCACACGCAACGCACTCCTGTCCCTCGGCTCCACCTATCTCGAGATCATCGCGCCCGACCCGGCGCAGCCCCAGGAAGGAAACGCTGGAGAACAGTACGCCAATTTGACGAGCGGTGGCATGGTCACCTGGGTGGCCGAAGGCGATCTCAACGCCATTGCCCAGGCACTGGAATCAGCTGGCGTATCGATTCAGGGCCCCAGTCGCACCCAGCGCAAAACGGAATCGGGTGATCTTCTCGTGTGGGATCTGTCGTTCCCTGTCCGGAGTCCGCATGGTGGGCGTATGCCGTTTTTCATCGATTGGCTCGAGTGCGCCAATCCGAAAGATACCAATCCTGTCGGGGGTGAATTCAGGTCGTTGACCATCACGACGCCCGACGCCGATGGTCTCGCAGGCGCCCTGCGCTCCATCGATCTCGACATCGCGGTGTCTGCAGGGCCACCGGCACTATCCGTCACGATTGACTCGCCTCGAGGCGAAGTGGTGCTCGCGAGCACAAATGAGACCTCACACATGCAGTTCGGTGGCCGCCGTTGAGGCTTCTGCAGTTAGCCCAAGGCGATGTGATGCCCGGGGGTGGCTGCGTTATTCGGTGCGTCCCAGGTAGAGAACCGCGAGGGCGACTCACCTAGGCCGTGTGCTCGACACATGGTCGAGCAGGCCACAACGCGTCGATCTGGTCGTCAGTCAGGGTGCCGTCACCGGATGCCTAGGTGTAGATACCTGCAGGCTTGACGTCTAGGGGCCGGTTCGGTCAAACCAGTTCAGGGCAGCGTGAGAAGTCGAGGGTTGCGCAGGGAGAACCCCACATGATCTCCAATAGTGTCTTGATGTGAGCCGCAACCGTGATTTCAAGATCCGCGGCTACACGATCGGCCAGGCACCAAACCTGCCTCTGATTGTCGTGATTGTTGCCTCCGTAGTGGCACGCATGACTGAGCAGGGATCAGCCGTTAATCGAGTCTCGGAGGCTGTTTTCTTTGTAGGCCTCAGCATCTGGAGCTATCTGGAAGCCTTCGATGGCGCCAACGCATTGCGGAGAGCCCTGGGAATAGCAGGGTTTGTGGTCGTCTTGACACGCCTCGTGGGGCAACTTCAGTAAACGGGCAGCAGGGCGATGGCGACACCTCACTCGTAGCTGCGGTTCGGCCAAACAAACGGCGTGAGATCATTCAACCGTGTTGGTCTACGACGGTGAGTGTGGGTTCTGCCGGCGCTGCGCCAACTGGGTGATGTCCCGGGGGAAGGTGCCGATGTCGCCGTCTGCCGACCTGGACCTCGACCTGCTGGGTTTGACGCCTACTGAAGTGTCCGCAGCCGTTTGGTGGGTGGCCAACGAAGAGCGGCTCTCGGGCCACAGCGCCGTTACCCGAGTGCTGCGGGAACTTGGTGGCGGCTGGGGAATAGCGGGTCGGGTCATCGCAATTCCTCCGCTGTCGTGGCTGGGTGGCCTCGTCTACCGGTGGGTCGCCACCAACCGGGCTCGGTTCTAGTTAAAGAATCGTCGATAAATCTCTTCGCCGTATCGGTCGAGTGCCTCGACGGTTTGGGCCAACCAGTTCAGGCGGCGCTAGCCCAGCATCGACTCCATGCAACTGACCGTGGCCTTCGTGCCAGCGTCGGCCATCTCGTCCGGTGCGAGGAGGGTCAGGTCACTCTCGGTGTATTGGCGCTCCAGGTTGTGGAGAACACATCGGCACAGATCCCCAGACGTGATGTCGTTCTCGGTCATCTGGCGCATAACCCCAGAGTCGGCGCCCTTGAACACCTCGGCACAGGCTTCCACGGTGGCCGCCCGCACAGGAGCTGACCACGGCTCCGGTGGCTCCTCGGAACACCCAAGCCCCGTTGCCAGAAGCGCCAGCACCAACCACACCTTCATCTCCTCACTGTAGATGGAGGCATCCGCACTTTCGCCTACAAACTGGGGGAGGCGTTAAGGCCTGCCTGACCGAGACAGCGGCCTAAGGGGACGGTCTGGACGAGTGGGAACCAGGCCGCCCCGCTAGCCGGGCATGACGCCTGGGGCGGGGGCCTAAGGTCGGGCGGCACCAGGAGAGCTACAGAAAGTTGGAGAGTGGCCTACACACAGACCATCCGCGTCCGCTACGGCGAGGTCGACGCCCAGGGCGTGGTCTTCAACGCCCACTACCTGGCATACCTGGACGACGTCGCTGATTCGTGGCTACGGACGCTGAACGCGGACTTCGAGTCCACCGGCTGGGAACTGATGCTGCGCCGGGCCGACCTCACCTGGCACGGACCGGCCGGGGTGCACGACGAGTTGGTGGTGACGGCCGAGGTAGTGCGGTGGGGAACCACGTCGTTCGACATGGCCTTCGACGTTCGGGTGGAGGACCGCGTCGTCCTGACGGCGACGGTTTACTACGTCGGCGTTTCGGTTGGCGACCATGTGCCCATGGCGCCACCACCAGCTGTCCGGACCCATCTGGAAGGGTGAGCCGGGACCGCTACGCGCGTTCCAGACCCGCCGAAGCGGGGCCTGAGCTGGGATAGTTTGACTGGACCGGGCCAGCGAGATTGCTCGCCCACGACAGTCAGGAGACCCACCAGTGCTCTTCCACATCACCCACCACCACGACGAGACCACCTGTCCGGCGCACGACGAGGCTGCGGTTGCCGAGACCTTCGGTGCAGTGCTCGGCACGCTCAAAGAGAACGTGAACGAGGTGATCGGTGCCTGGGTGGATCCACCCGGACATGACTTCTTCTTCGTGGTCGACGCCGACGACGCTGGACAGATATTCAGCGGACTATTCCCGATCGTCTCCGCCGGGACTGCCAAGGTTCAGCCGGTCGGCGACTATGTGGCGATGATGAAAGTGCGCGAGCAGATGAACGTCTGACCGGCTTGAGCCCTTACCTGCGTAGCAGACAAGAGCTCCCAGATTTCCGACTCGGCGCCACGGCAGGACCACTATGGCGGTGTCGCCAAGGGAGATTTCCTCCTGCCAGATTCCGTCGGGGAGTTGGACTTCGAGAACGATGGGCACCCAGGGGTTCGCTGAGCTGACGCAATGTTGGTGGGAGAGGCAAGGAGAGCACGCCTCAGATCACCTCCTCCAGGCCAGACCACCATCACCGGCATGGATCCGCTGTAGATACCGTCGGCCCATGCCCGATGCCTCCGGAACAGCCGATCTCTCACTGAAGACCGTCGCACGGGTGCATGACATCACGACGATGTTCCATGCCTTCATCTACTTCGCACCAGAGGCGGCAGCGGAGTACAGATCCATGGGCGTCAAAGGGTCGAGTGGCTACTTCGCCTCGCGGGCTGCCCCATTGGGCCCGGTGTCCGCCGATGTCGTGATAGCGACCTTCTACAACTTCAGCCCCGACCTGGTTCGTTCCGCGATCGACGGCGTCTGGGAGCTGGTGCCACCCGATGAGATGCAACGGGCGAGATGGCGGGCCGTCATGCAGATCCTCGACTCCACAGTCGCCGGAACCATCGCCGACACCGACATCTCCGCTGCGATCGACGTCGCCGAAGCCTGCGTCGCCGCCCTCTCCTTCGCAGGACGCCCACTCGCCGCTGCCAATGCCTCCGTGCTTCCGCTTCTCTCCGAGCCGGCGTTTGCCGGCAACGATTTGTTGCGTCTATGGCAGTTGGTCACGATCCTGCGTGAATGGCGGGGCGATTCGCACATAGGCCTCCTGATCGCGGAACGAACCAG
>JAAZXC010000116.1 GCA_014240365.1 Acidimicrobiales bacterium
GGTAGGTCAGCGGGGTCTGAGCGGCCCGTCGAAGGTGACGTCGTCGATCCCCAGTTGGCGGGCCCGTCGCCGGGCCCATCCCGGGGTGATGGGATCCAGATGGGCGGCATCGCCCGTGAGCCAGTTCATCGGGCGGTCGTCGACCACCCAGCCCTGACCGGTGAGGCGGAAGCCCCCACGGGAGCCATACCGCCCGGCGAGCAGGAAGAGGTCGCAGAAGTCGCCGTTCAGGTCGGCCTCGGCCAGATAGACGGAGTTCGCACTGACGCCGAAGGTGGTCTTGATGGTTGGGTCGAGTTCATCCGACATGCCCTTCTGTACCCACCGGGCGTGACGTGACGGCTCCAGATCGGGCCCTCACCCCATTTCCGACGGCTCGGAGTAGAGCAGTTCGTGGATCATCCGGTGAGCTGCCCGGTCGGACCGTGGGGGCGTTGCCCAGACCCGACGAAGGGTGCCGGCGTCACGCCGACGCTCGGCGAGTTCGTCGATGACGGCACCGTCCACCGGTGACTCGACGGACTCGTCGACCGGTTGGTCGAAGGCCCAGGAGAACACGGCGCGCCGGAAGGACTCGGCCTGACCTTCCTGTCGTCGGACCTCCCGATCGAAGTCCGCCAGTTGCAGGAGGCTGATCCGATGGGACCCCTCGACGAGGGAGCCGACGACATCGGGGAGTGCGGCGAACGGAACCCGTCCCGTCTCGCACTCCTCCACCAGTTCCTCGTCGACGTCGTGATCCTCGGCGAACGGCCCCCGTTCCAGGCCGGTGATCCCGCGGGCGGCCACCGACACGGCGGCGGCAGCCGGGTGGGGCATGCCGGCCTCGCGGTACCGCTGTGCCATGCCGAGGACCATCTGCGTCATCTCCATCGGGACCTCCCGAGCGACACCGGACGGAGCCGTCGAAGTGATGCGGCCCGCTCTGGCATCGCCAGAACCTCTGTTACCCATCATGCGGCCAACCACCAGATCTCGAGCAGCGGCACCAGCGACGGGTCGTCGTCGATGGCGGCCAGCAGCTTCCTGCGCGTCCTGGAGAAGATCTGCCGCACGTTGTCCGAGCTGATGCCGAACTCACGGGCCACGGTGTGCGACGGCGACGGATCGCCGTTGGAACGCTGGACCACGTACTCCAGCACCACCTCGTAGTCACGCACCGACGACACCCCTCGCAGCGTCTCCAGGAGGAGACGGACGAACGGATGCCGACAGGCCAGGTGGACGAACTCCTCGACCACACGGTCGGCGCCGGTCGGCTCCCCGACCATGGGTACGTCTGGGGCATGATCCGCACCCTCGTCGAAGGTTCCCTCGTCGAGTTCGGTCACCCGGTGGCCCACGGCCTCGTACACCATGGCCCGGATGGCCCGTGAGGCCCAGGTCCACGGCATCGCCCCACCATCGGGCGACCACCCGGCCGCCCGGTCGCGGATCACCAGACAGGCCCAGTTGACCAGTCCGGTCATCTCGTCGGTGTCACGCAGGATGTCCCGCCGACCCATGTCCTCGAGGACCCGCCGGACCACGAAACGCACCCGGTGTCCGTAGTCCTGCATGAGCGTGAAGAACGCCGCGTCGTCGCCGGCCACGATGCGCCGCATCAGGTCCGCCACGACCTCTCGATCGCCAACCCCCGTACCACCGCGGCCGGAGCCGCCATTCATTCCGTCATTCGCCATTCTTCGCCAACTTCCTTTCGCCGGCCACTGCCAGTCCGGCCAGTAGCTGTCTGTCGGTGCCCGTCCGAACACCCGCCTGGAGATCTCTTTCCCGACGCACCTCCAGAATGCCGAAGGGGTGTGACAGTCCTCAGAGATCCTTGAAATGGTGGGGATGTCCAGCAATTCACCCCCGTTGACGCCCACCATCTGCACCGAGAAGAGATGCCTCCCTCAGGGCGCGACATCTCCCTCAGAGGTGGTACGAGACAGCTGTGACAGACCCGTGACAGCGCGAAGACAGGGCCGCCCGGGAAGACCGCTCAGGTGGTGGCGTCGCCCCCGCCGTCCTCGACCTCGGCGACCGGCAGCTCCGCCGCCCGGAGATCCCTCGGCGCTACTTCGATGCCGGCGGGAGAGTCCAACACCTTGCTACCAACGCCGAGTTCGGGGAACTTCCGCAGGGTCGTGAGGAAGCGGTCGTCAATCGACCCGACCAAGCTGTTGTAGGCGGCAATCGCCGACCTCAGTCCGCCGCCCGTCTTTTCCACGTGCTCCAGCAGCTTTCCCACGCGGTCGTAGAGTTGGGTACCCAGTTCGGCGATCTCCCGGGCGTTCTCGGCCAGACGGGCCTGCTGCCATCCGCCGGCCACCGCCCACAGCAACGCCAGCAGGTTCACCGGCGAGGCCAACAGGACCCGCTGGTTCATGGCCTCCTGGAGGAGCCCGGGCTCGGCACGCAGGGCATCGGCCAGGAACGACTCGCCCGGTACGAACAGGACGACGAACTCCGGTGAGGGTTCGCCGTCGGCCTCCCAGTACTTCTTCCCAGCCAGAGCCTTGACATGCGCCTGGAGCGCCTTGGCGTGGGCCTTGAGCTCGGTCTCGACCGTCGCCGGATCTGTCGCCTCCTGGGCGCGGAGGTAGGCGTCCAGGGGGACCTTGGCGTCCACGAACAACTGGGCGCCGTTGGGGAGCCGCACCTTCACATCGGGCCGGATCCGATCGCCGGCACGGTTCTGGGCCGTGACCTGTTCGGTGAAGTCGCAGTAGGGCTCCATCCCGGACAGTTCGATGACATTCCGCAACTGGTTCTCCCCCCAGGCCCCACGAGCTGACGACGAGCGCAGCGCCTCGGTCAGCGTGGTGGTGGTGGACTGGAGTTCCGTCATCTGGCGGCCCAACTGCAGGGTCAGCGCACCGACCGCGCCCTTCTCCTTCTCGTGGGAGGTCTGGAGATGGCCCACCGTCTCGCCGAGCTTCCGCATCTGCTCGCTGAACGGATCCAGCAGGCCCTTGGTCTGTTCGTGGACCGCGCCCATCCGTTCGCCGGCCAGGGTCAGGAACTGGTCGTTGTTGTTCTTCAGGGCGTTGGCCGCCGTCTCGGCCATCTCGGGTACGACCTGGGCCCGGACCTCAGCACCGATCTGAGCGGCAAGTGCCGCAGCATCCAGCACCGGTGCACCTGACCCGCCCTCTCCGACCGGAGCCGGCCGCCGCGTGGCCCACACCACGGTCACGACCGCCACGAGGACGGAGAATACGGCGACGAGGACAAGTGCTGTTTCCATGAGCCGAACGTAGACGCGCCCTGTGACAGCGGCGCGGAGCACCCGGCCCCATCAGCAGGTTCCCGTCAGCTGGCCCAGGTGGCGGGGTCGATGGCGCAGGCGAAGCCCTCCCATGAATCACCGGCTGCACGGGAGGCGGCGTTGGCCCGGGCCACCGCGATGAGGTGGGCCACCGCGACCCGTCCGTCCATCCCCGACGAGTCGAAGCCCCCCTGCTCGTCGACCTGCCGGATCCGCAACGCCCGGGCCACACCACCATCCGACATCCCGCCCCCGGACTGCCCATCGTCAGGTGGACCGTCCCAGAACGAGACGTTCATCTCGGTGTCGCCCTGGAACGAGCTGAACACCAGGTTGGTCGAGCCGATGGTCGCCCACACGTCGTCGACCACCGCCGTCTTGGCGTGCACGTACACCTCCTCGACGCCCCACTCCCTCCGCACGGCGGGTGCCGACAGGCAGAACCCGT
>JAAZXC010000117.1 GCA_014240365.1 Acidimicrobiales bacterium
CGATCGAGGCGTCGAGCTGCTGCTTGTAGAGCTCGGCCTCGGCGAACGGACGGGCAATGGGCCACGACATGACGTGGCAACCGTTGGCCACCGCGTAGTCGAACGTGATGGGCGAGCGGGCGGCCACCCAGATGGGCGGATGGGGCTGCTGGAGCGGCTTGGGCACCGATGTGGAGACCGGGAACGACCAGAACTCGCCGTCGTGGGCGTAGTCGCCGGCCCACAACTCCTTGAGCACGGGCAGCATCTCCTGCATGTACCGCCAGGCGTCGGACTGCTTGAGGCCGGGGCGCATGCGGTCGAACTCGCGCTGGTAGGCGCCCGAGCCGATGCCGAACTCCAGACGCCCGTTGCTGACCAGGTCCAGGAACGCCGCCTCGCCAGCCAGCTTGATGGGGTTCCAGTAGGCGGCCACGGCCACCGCGGTGCCCAGGCGGATGTGGTCGGTGTGGCCGGCCCACCAGGTGAGGATCTGCAACGGGTTGGGGGCAATGGTCATCTCCAGCGCGTGGTGCTCGGCGGCCCACGCCGTGGTGAAGCCGCCGGCCTCGGCCATCTGGACCATCTCCAGGGTGTGGCGGGCCACGTCGCCCATGGTCAGGGTGTCGTCGAGCCGCTCGAGGTTGATGGCCAGTTGGAACTTCATTTCGAGGTCTCCGTGTCATCTTCGGGCTGGTGGGGACTGGAGCGGTGGGCAAAGGAGTCCCGCCGAAAGCTGTAGAGGGCGTCGCCGTCGACCTCCACGACCACCACCGCTGGCCGTTCGGCGTCGAGCGCGGCCCGGACGGCGTCGCCCACCTCGCCGAGTCGTTCAGCCCGGAGCCCGACGGCGCCGTAGAGCTCGGCGATCCGGTCGAACGGTGGGCTGTGCACGTCGGCGCCGATGTAGCGGCCGTCGAAGAAGTCCCGCTGGTAGGCCTTTTCGGCTCCCCAGCAGCCGTTGTCCATCACCACGGTGACCGTGGGGATGTGGTGGGTGACCGCTGTGCTGAGTTCCGAGAGGGTCATGCCAAACCCGCCGTCGCCCATGAGGCTCACCACCGGCCGGTCGGGGCGGGCCAGCTTCACGCCGAGGCCGCAGGCGAACGAGAACCCGACGAGGCCGAAGTCCAGCGGGCTGAACAGGCAGGGTGGCTCGAAGTGGTCGAGGGCGTCGGTGGCCTGCAGGCAGAGGGTGCCGGCGTCGAGGGTGACCGCCGCGTTCCGGGGGAGCACGGCACGCAGTTCGCGGAACAGGCCCGTGGGCTGGATGGGGTGCCCGGTGGCGGCCTCCTCATCGCGGCGGGTCCGGTGGGTGGCGCGATCCCCGGCGAAGGCCGCCGACCAGGCTTCGGCCCCGCTCCGGACGGTGTGATCGACCAGAGCGTCGGCCAGTTGGCGGGCCACCGTCGGGGCATCACCGTGGATGCCGACGGTCACCGGGAAGAATCGTCCGATGGCCGTGGGCTCGGCCTCGATCTGGATGATCGCCGCGTCCCGGTTGACGTTGTCCCACGAGTAGAAGGTCGAGTTGAAGCCGAGACGGGTTCCGAGGGCCACGATCACGTCGGCCTCGCAGACCAGGCGGGTGGCCACCGGGTTGCCGCGGGGGCCCATCTGGCCGGCGCAACGTGGGTGGTCGGCCGGGATGGCGTCGCCGTGGCCGGGTGAGGTGGCGATGGGTGCGCCGACGGCCTCGGCCAGGGCGACGGCCGCCGCGTGGTCGCCCCCGTTTTTGATGCCTGCTCCGGCCACGATGACCGGTCGCTCGGCGGCGGCCAGCAGTGCGGTGGCCCGGGCAATGGCGGTCGGCGCGCCGCCCGGGAGCTCGTGGGCCCGCGAGGTGGCGGGATCCCACGGGGGATCGAACTCGGCGGTTCCGGCCAGGACGTCACGGGGCAGGTTCAGGTGGACGGGGCCCCGGCGGGGGGCCAGTGCAACCCGGAACGCCTCGCGGATCATCTCCGGGACCCGTTCGGTGGACGGGACGGTCCACGTCTTCTTGGTGATCGGCCGGAACAGTGCGTCCTGGTCGACCTCCTGGAAGGCGTCGCGGTGGACGTGCCCGGTGGACAGGGCGCCGGCGAGGGAGATCACGGGGGAGAACGCCGCGGCGGCCTGGGCCACGCCGGTGACCAGGTTGGTGGCACCCGGGCCGTTCTGTCCGGCGAGGACCACCCCGGCCCGGCCCGAAGCCCGGGCGTAGCCGTCGGCCATGTGGGTCCCGGTGCGTTCGTCGTGCACCCCCACGTAGGTGATGTCGTCGGCGTCGTAGAGCCCGTCGAACATCTCCATGGTGGCCGAGCCGATCAGCCCGAAGATATGTTCGACGCCCTCGGCCTGCAGCGCCTCGACCGCCGCCAGGCCGCCGGACATGGTGCTCGGTTCGGTGCGGGACTGCCGGTCGGTCGTCATCCGCCGGGGATTCTCGCCCATCGGGAGAGAAAGTGCACGAGGGGCTCGGCGAAAAGGTCGGGACGCTCGATCAGCCCCAGGTGCCGGACCCCGGGCACGATGACGACTTCGGATCCGGGGACCTCGGCGGCCATGGCCCGGGCCATGTCGGGGGTGCTGCCCGAGTCATCTGCTCCGGTCATGACGAGCATCGGCATGTCTTGTGGCGGGCCCGGAGGTGGCTCCGGCCGAACCAGCTCGTCGACACCGACGGCCAGTACGTGGCGGGCCCGGGTGAGGGCCTCGGCGTCGGTGGCCAGCACCCGTCGCCAGATCTCGGCGACCGTGTCGAACCGGTTCGTGCGGAACACGGGGGTGAACCAGCGGTCCAGGGTGGTGTCGATGGTGGCCGCCATGCCGACGTCGGCGGTGAGGGCGGCCCGCTCCTCGACCAGGCGCTGGGCCTCGGGCCCACGTTCGTGCGGCGAGGCGATGACCACGAGGCCGGCCACCCGGTCGGGGTGGTCCATGGCCACCCGACGGTTGATCATCCCGCCGAGCGAGAACCCGACGAGGACGGCCCGGTCGATGTCGTTCTCGTCCAGCACGCCTACGGCATGGTCGGCGAAGGCCTTCAGCGTCGGCTCGACGAGGGCGCCGGGCGCCTCCCCGTGGCCGGGCAGGTCGTAGGCGATCACCTGATGACCGGCCTCCAGGGCCGGGAGCACGCCGTCCCAGATGGACCGGTCCAGCCCGATGCCGTGGATGAGGACCAGCGGGGGACCGGTGCTGGCCATGTGTTCAGCGCGGGCCGGTCAGGCCGGGGCGCCGACCGGGAGCATGGGGAACCAGTCCTCGCGGAGGCGTTGGCCATCGACCATGTCGTGGCCGTCGAACGGCGGCGAGGTGCGGCCCCGACGCTGGACGTAGCGGGCGTCGTCTCCCACCATTCGCAGAGAGAAGGCCCGGCGGAGACCGGCCGAGCCGCGGGCGCCGTGGACGGTCCGGTAGTGGAAGGCCACCGCGTCGCCCGGTTCGCACGCCCACTCGAGCACCTCGAACCGGTCGGGCTCGGCGTCGGGGTCGGGTGCCGGCTGGAAGCCACCGCTGCGGGTCGTCTCGTCGTCGCCGTAGAAGCCGGTCATCGTCGTCCAGCTCACCGGGTGGACGGCCTCGTGGTCATCGCCTCGCCGCACGAACGTGGG
>JAAZXC010000118.1 GCA_014240365.1 Acidimicrobiales bacterium
AGTAAGGGCGGACCCTTGACGAAATATCGCCGCGCATCTTCATGAATCGGAAATGTAGTGTTATAGATCGAAGGGAACTCTCCTTGTTTCTCGAATAGGCCGCCGCCGGAGTGGATCAGGTAGACGGGGCAACGGGCACCCTCGGCCTGCAACTGCCTGTCGAGTTCATGGAGGTAGGAGGCCATGAGCGGTTGCACGTAGGCGTTGGCGCAGACCGTGTTGAAGCGCTCGAACTCCCGCATCTGGGGCGAGACCTCCGAACTGATCGACACGGCCACGTCGGGTAGGCGCTCCAGCAGGAGGTCCCGGAACCGGCGCTCATGAGCGCCGTCCACGTAGGCATGGATGAACCCGATGGCGACGGCCTCGTAGGCCTCGTCCTCGGGGCGGTCCGCCAGATGGTCGACGAGGGCGCGGGCCTCCGCCTCGTCGAAGGGCCGCAGCACCCGCCCGTCGACGCCGATGCGTTCCGCCAGGACGTGACGGTCCTTCCGTTCGATGAGAGCGGCGGGGAGCACGAGGTTCAGGTCGTACTGCTCGAAGCGGCTCTCGGTTCGCATCTCGATGGTGTCCCGGAAACCCGCCGTCGTGACCAGGGCGGTGCGGGCACCGGTTCTCTCTATCAGGGCGTTTGTGGCCAGCGTGGTGCCGTGGATGAACGTGTCCAGGTTGGCCAGGTCGGCTCCGGCTTCGGCCACGACCGTCGCCACCCCGTCCAGGATCCCGCGTTCGGGGGCGTCGTACGTGGTGAGGACCTTCGTGGAGAACATCTCGGTGTCGATCTCGAGCACCACGTCGGTGAAGGTGCCGCCGACGTCGGCTCCGATCCGCATGGTTCCGCCGGTCATCTCGTAGGCCCGCAGTCCCCGTTGGCCAGGACGTCGGCGAGCGACGGGAAGTCGCTGGGCGGCATGATGTCGACGGTGGCGGAACGCTGCTGGGAGAGCATCCCGCCGTCTACCTTGATGACATCTCCGGTGATGTAGGCGGCGTCGGGAGAGGCCAGGAAGAGTGCGGGTCCGGCCATGTCGTCCGGATCGCCGGGCCGACCCAGGGGAATGTTCTCGCCACGCAGGGTGCGGGCGTCTTCGTCCATGCCCTCGGTGTCGATGGAGCCCGGCATGAGCGCACACACCCGGATGCCGTAGGGGCCGAGGTCCAGGGCCATGGCCCTGGTGAGGGCCTCGATGCCGCCCTTGGAGGCGTCGTAGGCGGTGAAGGCCCGGTGTGCCCGGGTGGCTCCGCCGGATGACATGTTGATGATCACGCCGGAGCCGCCCGCCGCCATGATCCGTGCGGCCCGGTGCGAGCAGAGGAAGTGGCCGGTCAGGTTCACGTCGATGATGCGACGCCACCAGGTCTCGTCGGCCTCGAAGAAGTGGAGCATCGGGCTGACGATGCCTGCGTTGTTGACCAGCACGTCGACGGTTCCGAAGGCCTCCAGCGTGGCGTCGAACATGGCGGCTACCTGGCTGCTGTCGGACACGTCGGCGACTGCGCCGATGGCTGTGCCGCCGGCATCGGTGATGGCCGCCACGACGGAGTCGACCCGGTCGGGATCGATGTCGTTGACCGTCACGTGGGCGCCTGCACCGGCGAACCGTTCGGCAATTGCCTGTCCGATGCCCTTGCCGGCACCTGTTACCACCACTACCTGGCCTTCGTGGCTTCCTGACATGTCCTGCACCCTCCGGCGGCCGATCGGGGAGGACCGCCCGTGCGCGGGAGGCTACTGGCGGCCGGTCGAAGACCCCGGGCCGGGGCGTTTCAGGCGCCGTCGAAGAAGCGGGTGAAGGAGTCGACGACCAGGTCGGCCTGGGTGTCGTCGAGGTCCAGGTGTGTGACGAAGCGCATGGTCGGTGCCCAGAAGGTGGCGAGGATCCCGTCTGCCACGAGATGGTCGACCAGGGCATTGTGGACCTCGGCCGGCGGCGTGATCCACAGCATGTTCGTGGCGTGCACGACGCCCAGCCCGTCGATGCCGGACATGCCGGCGGCGATGCGACCGGCCCGGCCGTGGTCCTCGGCCAACCGGTCCACGTGGTGGTCCAGGGCGTAGAGGCCGGCGGCAGCCAGGTGCCCGACCTGGCGCATCCCGCCGCCCAGCATCTTGCGGAGCCGGTGCGCCCTGCCGATCGACGCCCGGTCGCCGACCAGCACGCTGCCGACCGGGGCACCCAGGCCCTTGGACAGGCAGAGCGACACGGTGTCGGTATGGGCGGCATAGGCATTGATGCCCACACCGGAGGCGACGGCGGCATTGAACAGGCGGGCCCCGTCGAGGTGCACGGCCAGGCCGTGTTCACGGGCTGCTGCGGCCAGCGAACCCACGTGGGTAACGCTCTGGACGTGGCCGTTGACGGTGTTCTCGAGGCTCAGCAGCGTGGTGACCGGATGGTGCTGGTCGGGCTCCTTCACGGCGGCTCGGACATCATCGGCTGAGAAGTGGTTGATCTCGTCGACCTCGATGGGCCACGGGATGGCGCTGCCCAGTGCGGCGGTGCCCCCCGCCTCGTTGAGTAGCACGTGGGAGGTTCGGCCGATCAGGTACTCGTCGCCGCGCCCGCAGTGGCTGAGGACACCAGCGAGGTTCGACTGGGTGCCCGACGAGAAGAAGAGCCCCGCTTCCTTGCCGGCCATGGCGGCCAGGCGCTCCTGGAGGGCATTGACCGTCGGGTCCTCGTCGTAGACGTCGTCGCCTACCTCGGCGTTCGCCATGGCCTCGCGCATGGCGGGCGTGGCCCGGGTGATCGTGTCGCTACGAAAGTCGGCATGGATCGGCCGATCGGTGCCAGTCGGCGTGCTCTGGTGCATTGGCGCAGGCTATGCGCCGGATGTGTCACGATGCGCCTCCGGACCACCCCTTCAAGCGGTCGGAGACCCCATGCCCGAAACCGATGGCCCGCTGCTTCCGAACGGAGTGGTTTCGCCGCTCCTGACGCCGTTCGAGGCCGACCTGTCCGTGTCCCACGACCGATTCGTGGCCCACGCGCAGCGCCTGCTCGACGAGGGATGCGTGGGCCTGGCCGTGTTCGGCACGACGGGCGAGGCCCTGTCGGTCGCAACCCGGGAACGCGAGACGGCACTCGAAGCCCTCGTGGACGGGGGTATCGATCCAGGTGTGATGGTGGTGGGTACCGGTGTGACGAACCTGCCGGGCACCGTGCACCTGACGCGCCATGCCATGGAGTTGGGCTGCCGGGCCTGCATGGTGCTGCCGCCCTTCTACTTCAAGGATCCGGATCCCGAGGGCCTCTTCCGGCATTTCGCCGGCCTGGTGGAGCGCATCGGCGATGACCGGTTGCGGATCATGCTGTACCACATCCCCCAGGTGGCCGGTGTGGGCATACCGGTCAGCCTCGCGGCCCGCCTGCACGCCG
>JAAZXC010000119.1 GCA_014240365.1 Acidimicrobiales bacterium
CACCGAGATAGTTTGATACTCTAACCATCATGGCTGATTCGCTACGTGACGGGGAGATGGCGCCCACCTCCGCCGACCCCTACGGAGACGGTGGGCAGCTGGTGGCTGCGGCACGAGCTGCGGCCAAGTTGGCACGCCAGGTCAACATCCCGCTCAGCGAGATCAACCTCAGCCTCCCCCAGTACAGGGTGCTGGCCTTCCTCGACGAGGGTGGTGCGGCTCCATCGGACCTGGCCGGCCGCCTGTCTGTGAGCCGCCCGTCCATCACAGCCCTCATGGATGGTCTGCTGAACCGCAACCTCGTGGAACGCCATTCCGACCCCGATGATGGCCGACGCGTGACCCACCACCTCACCGGAGAGGGTCGATCCGCCCTGGCACGCGCCGACCGGGCGGTCGGTGAGCGGCTGCTGGTCATAGGCGCCCATGTGCACGCTGGTGACTCCAATCATCTGATCGCCAGCCTCGCCCGCTTCGGCGAGGCCATCCGGGCCGCCCAGGCCGGCGGCGCCGCGTGACCACGGCGCGCAGGCCCACACCCACGGCAACCCATATCGACCCGGATCCCTCGAAAGGCTGGTTCCGACGACTCCTGCCTGTGATCCGGGCCCGACGCGCCACCTTCATCATGGTTCTCGTGACCGGGCTATCCGGACTGGCCCTACAGGTATCCGTACCGATGGTCCTGCGTGAGGCGGTCGACGTGGCCGTCGACCAGCGTGGAGGTGGGCTCGAGGGCCACGTTCTGATCCTGGTCGTGATGGCTGCCGCCTCCTTCGGGCTGCGCTTCACCTACCGCTACCTACTCTTCGGGACGGCGTGTCGGATCGAGACCGACCTGAGGTCGCAGATCTACGACCACCTGACCAGGCTGTCGTTCTCGTACTACGACCACATGCCGGCCGGCGAGGTCATATCGCGGGCCAACTCCGACATCCGCTCGATACAACTGCTTCTGGCATTCGGCCCTCTGGCCGGCCTCTCGGCGATCAGCTTCCTGATCGCCTTCGCGTTCATGCTCAGCATCCACGTCCCCCTGGCGCTTGTCACGGTGTCGACGATGCCGCTCGTCTACGTACTCGGACAACGGCTCAGAGACCAGGTGTTTCCGCTCTCATGGGTGACCCAGGGACGAATGGCCGAGGTGGCCATGGTCGTCGACGAGAACATCAACGGAACCCGGGTGGTGAAGTCGTTCGCTGCCGAGCACGACCAGATCGCCCTGTTGTCCAGAGTTGCCGACCGCCTCCGCTGGTCGGCAACCGCACTCATAGAGGCCAGGGCACGCTTCAATCCCCTCATCGAGGCGCTGCCACGGCTGGGAATGGCCCTCGTGCTCCTCTACGGCGGACACCTCGTGATCAACGGGGAGATCGGCGTCGGTTCGCTACTGGCCTTCAGCGCATACGTGACGATGATCTCGGTGCCGTTCAGGATGTTCGGCTTCGTACTGCTCCAGGCCCAGAGGGCCGCAGCCTCGGCCCTACGCATCTACGAGATCCTCGCCGAGGAGCCTGCGATAGTCGACAGGCCCGGGGCTCGACCCATCTCCGACCCCCGGGGGCGGGTCGAGTTCCGCAACGTCACCTTCAGGTACCCCGGGGCCGACAATCCGGAGTCGCCTGCGGTCCTGGATGGCTTCAACCTGATCGTCGAGTCCGGTGAGACGGTGGCCATCGTCGGCCGGACCGGATGTGGCAAGTCCACCGTGGCCCGGCTCCTCCCCCGCTTCTACGACGTCGACGTCGGTGCGGTCCTGATTGACGGCACCGACGTACGCGACGTCAGCCTCGCCAGCCTCCGCTCCCACGTGAACCAGGTTCCCGACGAGGCTTTCCTGTTCTCCAACACGCTCCACGAGAACATCGCATTCGGAAGACCCGATGCCCCACGCCACGAGGTGCTGGCTGCCGCCCGCGTGGCCCGGGCCGACGGGTTCATCGGGAATCTCGACGACGGTTTCGACGAGGTGGTCGGCGAACGCGGCTACACCCTGTCGGGCGGACAGCGCCAACGGATCTCCATCGCCCGCACGGTGCTGGCCAACCCGGCGATCCTGATCCTCGACGATGCCACCAGCGCCGTGGACGTCCGGACAGAGGAGGGCATCCACCAGGGTCTGGGTGACCTCCTGGAGGGGCGCACGACGATTGTCATTGCCCACCGACTGTCCACTATCAGCCTCGCCGACCGGGTCGTCCTCATGGAGGGCGGCCGCATCGTCGCCGACGGGACACACGCACACCTCCTGGCCACCGAGCCCCGCTACAGGGCGATCGTCGCCCAGGTCGCTGACCGGGAGGTGGGGGCCTGATGGGTGGTGGACACGGATTCTTCGCCGGGCCTTCGTCGTTCCAGGCCAACGCCCAGGCTGGACTGCCCTATGCCGAGGTTCCCGAAGAGCTCCGTAGCCGGATCGCCGATGTCCTCAGGAACGAACCGGAACACCCGCAGCCCGTGGTCCGGTTCTCGCACCGCGACTGGGATCGACGTCCGTTCGGCCTCAGGACCTTCCTGGCACCGCACGCCGGCGGACTCATAGTGGCCTTCCTCCTGGTGCTGGCCGAGGTCGGCCTGCTCCACGTCGGACCCCTCCTCACACAGATCGGCATCGACCGTGGCGTCCTGGCCGGCGACCGCAACGTGCTGTTAGCGGTGGCCCTCGCCTACCTCGGTGCCGTTGGTCTCTCGACTGCCGCCTCCTGGTTCCGGACACGCTTCACCGGCCGCCTCGGCGAACGGCTCGTATACGAGCTCCGTGTGAGGGTCTTCAGCCACTTCCAGCGCCAGTCCCTCGACTTCTTCACCGTCGAGAAGTCCGGCGTCCTGATGACCCGGATGACCAGCGACATCGAGGCCCTCACGGTGCTCATGCAGGAGGGTCTGGTCAACTTCTTCGTGCAGGGCATGACGCTGGTCGTCATCACCGGGTACCTGGTATTCCTGGACCCGACGCTCGCCCTGGTCTGCCTCCTGGCCGTGGTCCCCATCAACATCGTCCTGACGATGTGGTTCCGCCGGGTTTCGCTCATTGGCTACCTACGGGTCCGCGACAGGATCGCCGACGTGCTGGCGAACCTCTCCGAGAGCCTTGCAGGCATACGGGTGATCACCGCCTTCAACCGCCGGGACCACGAGATCGCCCGCCACCAGCGGATAATCGACGCCCACCTGGACGCCA
>JAAZXC010000011.1 GCA_014240365.1 Acidimicrobiales bacterium
AAACTCCTGATCAACCGCCCCGGCGGCCTGCTAGTAATTCATATGCAGCGCGGGCGCGCGACCGGTTGCAGTGTGCGGCTGTATGTCGCCCCTCCTGGCCCTGGCCCTGGTACCGGCATCGGTCGTGATCCTGTGGCGTACGAGCATCGGGCTCCGGATACGGGCAGCCGGCGAGCACCCGGTGGCCGCCGACAGCCTCGGCGTGAACGTGTACCGCATGAAGTACCTGGCGGTCGTGGTGAGCGGCGGGCTGGCCGGCTTCGGTGGCGCCTTCATCGCCATCGAGCAGACCGGCATCTACAGGGAGGCCCAGACCCAGGGTCGGGGCTTCATAGGGCTGGCCACGGTCATCTTCGGCAACTGGCAGCCGGTCGGCGCCTTCGTCGGATCCCTGCTGTTCGGATTCGCCGATGCGCTGCAACTCCGCGACCGGACCGCCGTCCACGCCCTGTTGCTCCTCGCCGGTGTGGTGCTGGCAGCCCTAGCCATCCGTGCGGTGTGGCAACGCCGCTCCAGGGCCGCCCTCAGCCTGGCAGCGTGCGCCGCCCTGATGTTGTGGTGGTACTCGGTGACCGACAAGGTCATGGGCGAGCTGCCACCGATCACGCCGCACCTAGCGACCCTCCTGGTCCTGGTGTTCGCAGGAAGCCGACTCCGTATGCCGGCCGCCGTCGGGCTCCGCTACCGGCGCGGCCAGGAGTGACCCGGAGAGTGGAGAGCGTCCTCGACTCCGACCAGAGGCACCAGTTCGAGCACGATGGCTACGTTGTGCTCCCCGACTTCGTACCCGACAGCCTGCTGGACACTCTGCGCATCCGGATCGACGAGTTGGTCTCCGACTACGCCGAGGGTGGCCTCCCCGAGGGCGCTGCCACAGTGTTTTCGACCACCGACCAGACCCATGCCCAGGATGACTGGTTCCTGACGTCGGCCGACGCAGTGCGTCCGTTCTTCGAGAACGGTGCCTTCGACGACGATGGCACCCAGCTCGTGCCTATGGAGCGGGCACTCAACAAGTTGGGTCATGCCATGCACGACCTCGACCCGGTGTTCGACCGATTCTCAAGGACCCCGGACATGGCCCACCTCGCCACCGATCTGGGATTCGTGGAGCCCCTGCTCCTGCAGTCAATGGTGATCTTCAAGCCGCCCTGGATTGGCGGAGAGGTGACCTGTCACTGCGACCACTCGTTCCTGTGGACCGAACCCCGGACGGTGGTCGGCTTCTGGTTCGCTCTGGACGACGCCACGGTCGCCAACGGCTGTATGTGGGCTATCCCCGGCGGCCATACCGGCGGGGCCCGTAGCCGCTTTCGGCGCGAGGGCGCCGGAACCACCACCGACGTGCTGGACCCCACCCCGTACGACATGGATTCCCTCGTGCCCCTTGAGGTGGCCGCCGGTACATGCATCGCCTTCCACGGCTGCCTCCCCCACTGGAGCGGCCCCAACACGTCGGACCACCCCAGGCTGGCCTACACGCTGCACATCATCGACGGCACGGCCGACTACCGCTCCGACAACTGGCTCCAGAGGGGTCCTGACCTACCACTGCGCGGCTTCGCCTGATCCACCCGGTGGAGCGTGGGCGGGGCCGCCCGAATCGAATTCACCGCCCACCGATAGCCTGCGCCATGGATCCCATGAACCCAGAGACCATCCGGTCGGCACCCAAGGTCGTGCTCCACGACCATCTCGATGGCGGACTACGACCGTTGACGGTCATCGAGCTGGCCGATGAAACCGGCTACGAGGCTCTGCCCAGCACCGACGAGGTCCAGTTGGCCACCTGGTTCCACCGGGGCGCCGACCGCAGGGATCTCGGCCTCTACCTTGAGACCTTCGAGCACACGGTGGGTGTCATGCAGACGGCCGCTGCCTGCCACAGGGTGGCGTTCGAGTGCGCCGTGGACCTCGCCGCCGACGGCTGCGTGTACGCCGAGGTCCGCTTCGCCCCGGCCCTGCTCACCGCTGGAGGCCTGTCACTCGACGAGGTGGTCGAAGCGGTCCTGGCGGGTTTCGCCGATGGTGCAGCCGGAACGGGGCTGACGATTCGGACCCTGATCACGGCCATGCGCACGTCGACGGACTCGATGGCGGTGGCAGAGACCGCTATCCGGTACCGGGACCGCGGCGTCGTCGGGTTCGACATAGCCGGCCGGGAGGCCGGGTATCCACCCACCCTCCACCTGGATGCCTTCCAGTACCTGCAACGGGAGAACTTCCATTTCACGATCCACGCCGGCGAAGCATTCGGTCCAGCTTCGATCTGGGAAGCCATCCAGTTCTGCGGTGCCGAGCGACTCGGCCACGGTGTACGCATTGTCGACGACATCCAGATTTCGGAGGATGGCACGCCGCTGCTGGGCCGCCTCGCCTCCATAGTCAGGGACCGTCGCATCCCCCTGGAACTGTGCCCCACCTCGAACGTCCACACGGGGGCGGTGGACGACATCGCCGCCCATCCGATCGGGCTGCTGCGGAGCCTGGGCTTCCGCATCACTCTCAACACGGACAACCGCCTCATGAGCGATGTGTCGATGACTTCGGAGATGGCCGAGCTGAACCGGGCCTTTGGTTGGGGTCTTGAGGATTTTCGTTGGCTCACCATCAACGCCATGAAGAGCGCCTTCCTGCCGTTCGACGAGCGCCTCATGTTGATCGAGAACACCATCAAGCCCGGTTACGCCGCCCTTTCCAGCTGAGTAGGCCGCAGGGGCCCCATAGACCGTGCCCTCAGGCGGCGTGGTCCCCGGCTCCTCCCAGGGTGGCGAGCACCTCCTGCAGGTCACCAACGGTGGTCCGCGGGTTGACGATGCAGACACGCATGGCGGCCCCACCATCGAAGGTGGTCGGCGTCAGCAGCGCCGTACCAGCGGCCAGCAGGCGGTCGCACCAGGTCTGGTAGTCGGCCTGCCCCCAGCCCCGACGCCGGAAGGCCACCACCGAGAGCTCCGGTTCCACCAGCAACTCCAGGTGATCGGCCGCCACCACCATGTCCCTGGTGGCACGTGCCACCTCAAGGGTGTGCTCGATGGCCTCGGTGTAGGCGTCCGTGCCGTACACGGCCAACGAGAACCAGAACGGCATGCCGCGTGCCCTGCGCGTGAGCACGTTGGCGTAGTCGCAGGGGTTCCAGACGGAGTCGTCGATGATCGGCTCGAGGTAACCGGCGTGCTGCGTGTGCGCCACACGGGCCAGCGCCGGGTTCGCGTAGACCAGCGCCGCACAGTCGAAAGGCGAGAACAACCACTTGTGGGGGTCGACCACGAGGGAATCCACCCGGTGGATGCCGTCGAACCGGTGGCGGACAGATGGGGCGGCCATCGCAGCGCCGCCGTAGGCACCATCCACGTGCAGCCACACACCGGATTCGGCGCATGCATCGGCGATGCCGTCAATGTCATCCACGATGCCCAGGTTCGTCGTTCCGGCCGTCGCCACGACAGCGAAGACCTCGGTACCGGCCGGTCGTGCGGCGATTGCGGCGGCGACGGCATCGCCGCGCAGCCGCTCTCCAGCATCCACCGCTGCGAGGAGCACATCGACACCCATCACTCCGGCCGCCGAGTCGATCGACGAGTGGGCACTCTCGGCAGCAACGACGGCCCACCGCTGTGGGTGGCCGGATCCCGCATCCATGCGTCTCCGGTCGGCGTCATGTCGGGCCGTGACCAGCGCAGAGAGGTTCCCCATCGTGCCGCCGGTGACGAAGCATCCGCCGGCGGAGTCCGGCATGTCGGCCAGGTCGGCTATCCAACGCAGGGCCTGGTTCTCGGCGAAGACCATGCCGGCGCCGTCGAGCCAGGTGGATCCACACAGTGACGAGGAGCCGACCACCAGATCGAAGGCCGAAGCCGCCATTGTCGGGGCACCGGCTACGAAGGCCAGGTACCGGGGATGGTCCGTGGGCATGCAGGCCGGTGCGAGGTGATCGGCGAAGGTCCGAAGCGCCTCGGTCCCCCCCAACCCAGTGGGGGTGATCGTGTTACCCACCAGGGCCTGCAGTTCTTCGGCACTCGGGGGGCTACTCAGCGGGGAATCGCTGCCGAGTCGTTCCAACGCGTAGTCGATGACCTTCCGGACCAGGTCCTCGTTCTCGGCGTCCAGGTCATGCATTCCCATCGACGCGAGGCTAGGGCCGGGCCGGCCTTGCCCTACCTCCGGGTCTTGTACCTATTCTCTGCCGATGAGCAGAGACCTGGGTGGTCCCATGGGTGTTCCCGCCACCCGCACCCTCTCCGAGGCGGCCTCCCGGCGACTGGTCGCCGACGCCGGCGTGATCGTGTCCGACTGGGCAACGGCCTCGGACCCGGATACCGCTGCAGAGGTTGCCGTGGCCATGGGGTTGCCGGTCGTGGCCAAGTTGTGCGGTGACGCGATAGCCCACAAGACGGAACGTGGCCTGGTCCGGTTGTCGCTCGGCTCGGCGGCTGACGTGCATGCAGCGGCTACCGATCTGCTGGCGGCGGCCACCGAAGCCGACGGGCCGGTGGAGTTGCTGATCTCGACCATGCTCCGCGGCAACAGGGAGTTGATTGCCGGCATGGTCAGGGATCCGCAGTTCGGGCCCTGCGTGATGCTCGGTGTCGGCGGCGTTCTGGCCGAGGCGGTCGCTGACGTGGCATTCCGCCTTGCACCCCTCGAGGACATGGATGCCCGGGACCTCATGGGTGACCTGGGAACCCAGGCACTCCTGGGAGAGTTCCGTGGCGAACCGGCCGTGGACCGCGACGCCCTCGTTGAGACGTTGTGCGCTCTCGGTGCGCTGGCCGCCGACCCGGGGATCGTGTCGGTGGACCTCAATCCGCTGATCGTCGTGGATGGCGTGGCCATAGCCGTGGACGCCCTCGTGGAGGTCGTGGACGACCGGGGAGACGCCTGATGGGCCGTGACCTGAGGCCGTTGTTCGAGCCCAGAGGAGTGGTGGTCACCGGGGTGTCCAGCCACCCGGGCAAGTTCGGGTTCGTGACCCTCCACAACCTGCTGTCCTGCGGCTACGAGGGCGCTGTGTTCGCTGTGGGGCGCGAGGCCGGATCTGTGCTCGGCCAGCCCGTGCTCGCCTCCATCGAGTCGCTTCCCGATGGCGCCGCCGAACTCCTGGTGGTCTGTACGCCGGTCTCGGTGAACGAGGAGATCATCCGGACGGCCGCCGCCAGGGGTGTACGGGCCGTCTTCGTGGCCGCTGGCGGCTATTCGGAAACCGGCCCGGATGGCATCGAGGCCGAAGCCCGCCTGGTGGCCATGGCCGACGAACTGGGTCTCGTCCTGGCCGGTCCCAACGGTCAGGGCATCACGTCGCCGCCGGTGGGCCTGTGCGCTCAGATCGTGGCGCCCTATCCCCCGCGTGGACGCATCGGAGTCGCATCGCAGTCCGGCAACTTCGTCTCGGCCTTCCAGAACTACGCAGGCCAGACCGGGATCGGGCTGAGTCGATCAGTCTCGGCCGGCAACGCCGCCGCCACCTGCATTGCCGACTACCTGGAGTGGTTCGCCGACGACCCGGAGACCGACGTGGGGCTCTGCTACGTGGAGGGCCTCACAGATGGGCGTGACTTCTTCGAACGCATGGCCACCGTCACGCGACGCATGCCGGTGGTCGTGGTGAAGGGCGGGGCCACCAGCGGTGGGCAGCGGGCCGCTGCATCGCACACCGGCTCCCTGGCATCCGATGACCGGGTGTTCGATGGCATGGCACGGCAGGCGGGAATGGTCCGGACGCCCACGATCGAGGCGGCCTTCGATGCCGCAGCCAGCTTCGCCACCCAGCCTCTTCCCGGAGGCGACGGTGTCCTGGTGCTCACCACAGCCGGCGGCTGGGGGGTGGTCACCGCCGATGCGGTCACATCACACCCGGACCTGACGCTCACAGCGCTGCCCGAAGACCTGCTGGTGGCCGTGGACGCCATGCTTCCGCCGCGCTGGAGCCGGAACAACCCCGTGGACCTCGCCGGAGGCGAGACCCGCGACACCATTCCCGAGCTGCTGGACCTAGTGGCCGCGCACCCCGGAATCGACTCCATCCTGCAGTTGGGCCTGGGAATCCAGGGGAACACCGCTGCGCTGACCCGCCGGGGGCCGTTCCACCCGGACCACGGGCTGGAACGCATCGTGGACTACCACGAGCGACAGGAGCGACGCTACGCCGAAGCCGCAGCCGCAGCCTCAGCCACCCACTCCAAGCCGATCCTGGTCGCCTCTGAACTTGCCGTTGCCCAGCCTGACAACCCGATGGTCACCGCCGTCCGGGAATCGGGTCGACTCTGCTATGCGTCAGCCGACCGTGCAGTAGCAGCCCTGGGCCACATGGCCTGGTACGCAGCCTGGCTACGGGCTCGCTCCTAGGCGGCGATCCGGGAGCGGCGGGCGCTCACCGTCGCACCGAAAGAAGTGCCCCGGCGAGGTTGCCGCGGCTGGCGACCACGACGTCGGTGAGCCCAAGGAAGCCAGCCAGGCGATCCAGCTCGATCGAGAGTTCGAACGCCACGAAGTCCATATCGACCCCCTCCTCGGCGAACACGCCACGGGCCAGCAACCGGCCATTGGCCCGGTCGGCCTTGAGGTCCACCCGACCCACCAGTTGGTCGCCCAGCAGGAACGGCAGCACGTAGTAGCCGTACACCCGCTTCGGCTCAGGGACGTAGATCTCGATCCTGTACCGGAAGCCGAAGAGCCGTTCAGCCCGTGGGCGGAACCACACCACCGGAGCGAACGGCGAGAGCAGGGCCCTGGCCGAAACCGACCGTGGTCGGACGGCACCGGGATGCATGAAGGCCGGATCACTCCACCCGTCGACCTCGGCTGCGAGCAGGCGACCCTCCTCAACGAGCTCGGCAAGGCGGGGCCTGGCCTCCCGGATTCCTATGCGGAAGTAGTCGGCCAGGTCACCCGCTGTCCCTATCCCGTGGCACCTGCCGGCGATCTCGAGCAGGTCACGTTGCGCCTCGTCGGCCCCGGGCGTGGGGAGGTCACGGATCCCGGACGGAACCACTCCGGTGAACGCCTCGTAGGTTCGCTGGAAGTTCCCCACCCGTCGACTCCCGACGTCGCCGACCCTGAACAGCCAGTCCACCGCCCGCTTTGCATCCGACCGTCCGTCCCACCAGGTGCCTGTGCGGGGACGTGGATCACTCAGGTCGGCCGCCGTCACCGGGCCCCGCTGCTCCACCTCGCTCAGGACGGCGGCGACGTAGTCGGCACCATTTTCCGCGATGGCCGCCAGGCCCGGCCAGGTGTCGCCCGATCGGGCCCGGTCCTTCAACCACCGGAGTCGCGGCTCAAGGTCGACCGGTACCAGCGACGCCTCATGCGACCAGGCCTCGAACATCTCTCCCGACCGCCAGAGCCATCGGTCCAGATGGTCCCTGTCGTAGGGCCCCAGACGGCTGTAGACAGGCAGGTAGTGGGAACGGCAGACGGCCTGCACCGAGTCCAACTGCAGGAGGCCGATGCGGGCCAGGACCCTTCGGAAGTGCCGGACGTCAACCCGGTCGCCGGGTGCCGTGTCGTTGAATCCCTGTGCGGCGAGTGCGATGCGTCGAGCGATCGACGGATCGATCCGTACGGGTCCGCAATCTCGGGCCACGACTGGTACCTGACCTGGAGCCAGTTCCGGAGATCAGGCGAGTCCCTGGCCGACCCCACCCTCGAATGGCTCCAGGTCCTCGAACTCACCGTCGCGCTTCTCGGCGCGTGCGGTGAAGGACTCCAGCATCTCGCTGGGCTGGAACATTCCGGACTGCCAGGTTGCGATGTGGTTCAGCGAATCCACGGTGGAATGGTCACGGGTGTAGGTGATCATCTCCTTGGATCCGTAGATGGCCAGTGGTGACTTCGAGGCGATGGTCCGAGCGATCCCGAGCACCCCGTCCAGGAGCGCCTCGTGGTCGGCGAACACCTCGTTGACCAGGCCGACGGCCTTCGCCTCGGCGGCCGGCATCCGGCGCCCGGTGTAGGCCAGCTCGCGGCAGACGCCCTCGGGTATCAGCTTGGGGAGCCGCTGGAGGGTGCCGACGTCGGCGGTCATGCCGATGTTGATCTCCTGGATGCAGAAGAACGCATCCTCGGTGGCGTACCGCATGTCACAGGCGGTGACCATGTCCACGGCCCCGCCGATGCAGCCACCCTGGATGGCCGCCAGGACTGGCATGCGTGCCTTCTCGAGAACGGAGAACGTCTCCTGGAGGTGCAACAGGTTGGCCCGCATGTTGGCCCGTAGGCGCCCGGGTCCGGCCTTGGAGTCACCGTCGGGTCGCTCGCCGAAGACCGCAAGGTCCATGCCGGCGCTGAAGTGACGTCCGGTGGAGGCCAGCACGATGACGCGCGTACTCCCGCTGGCGTCCAGCTCGCGGACCAGGGTCGGGAGCTCCTCCCAGAAGGCCGGGACCATGGTGTTCAGATGTTCGCCACGGTTCATGGTGACCGTGGCGACGCCGTCGTCCAGTTGGATGTCGAAACAGGTGTATCCGTCGCTCATGGTCCGGACGGTACCGCCGGGGCCGGTAGGTCACCTGATCGGGGGCGACCCGATTACGCCGGGCGTCAACCCAGAATGGACTTCGCCACGGCGACGAGGTCCATCTTCGGGCGGGCCCCCAGATGACTGATGACCTCCGCAGCGGCGATACTGCCGAGTCTGGCCGCATGGTCGGGGGTCGCTCCCCTGCTCAAACCGAATAGGACACCTGCGGCGTACAGGTCACCGGCTCCGGTGGTATCCACGACGGCGTGCAGCTCGTCGGCGGCCACCGGAATCCGTTCGGAACCGCTGACCACCAGGGATCCCCGCGGCCCCAGCGTCACGAAGGCAAGGTCCACCTCCGATGCCAGTGCCTCGACGGCCATGTCCACGTCGGTGACCTCGAACAGGGAGCAGACCTCTCCGGCATTGCCGAACACCACGTCGACGCGGCCGGCCAGCAGCTCACGCCACTCGTCACGGTGCCGCTCCACGCAGAAGCCGTCCGAGAGGGTCAACGACACGGTCCGGCCAGCGGTGTGCGCCACGTCCATGGCATACCGGATGGCCTCCTTGGCCTCGGCAGTGTCCCACAGGTAACCCTCGCAGTAGAGGTGCGAAGCCGACGCCACAAGGTCAGCGTCCACGTCGGAGGATGAGAGGTGGGAGGAGGTTCCGAGGTGGGTGTTCATGGTTCGCTGGGCGTCCGGGGTCACCTGGATCAGGCAGCGGGCCGTCGGCTCGGCTCCCACCACCCCGGGCACGTCGAATGCGACACCGACCCGGCGAAGGTCACGTCTGAAGACCTCTCCCAGGAAGTCGTCGGCGACCCTGCCTATATAGGCGGCCCGACCCCCAAACGACGCCACGCCGACCATGGTGTTGGCCGCCGAGCCACCGGACTCCTCAAGCCCCGCCGGCATCGCCGCGTACAGCTCGACAGCGCGCTCCCGGTCGATGAGGGTCATTGCCCCCCTGGCCAGGTCGTGCTCACCAATGAAGTCGTCATCGACCTCGGCCAGCACATCGACGATGGCATTGCCGACGCCGACGACGTCGAGGGTTGCTGCTGGCACTCTGCTCCTTCCGGGGTCCGTCCACCCATCGGCGGGGTAGGCGGCGGACCATCATGCCCCTTTCCGGCCTGCGACGGGCGCCGGCGGAACGGTACGCTCGCCAGCCATGTCCGAGCACCGACTCCCGCGCCACGTCCTCCCCCGGCACTACACCCTCGAGCTGGTCCCCGACCTGGCCGACCACACCTTTGCCGGAACAGTGGCTATCGACCTGGATGTGGTGGAGGCCACCGATCGGATCGTCCTGAACGCCGCCGAACTCCTGATCGGGGAGGCCTCGATCATCGTCGCCGGTGAGCGGTCAGCCATCCCGGTGTCGGTAGACGAGGCAGCCGAACGCCTGGTGCTGACCCCCGCCAACGGACTCCGACCGGGCCGGGCCCGACTGGAGATGGCCTTCACCGGCGAGCTGAACGACCGGCTGCGCGGCTTCTACCGCAGCACGCTGGTCGACGCCGATGGAACCGAGCGGACCATCGCCACGACGCAGTTCCAGTCCACCGATGCCCGACGTGCCTTCCCGTGCTTTGACGAACCTGACATGAAGGCTTCATTCGGCGTCACTCTGGTGGTACCCGAGGACCTCCTGGCGGTGTCCAACGGTGCGGAGGTCTCCCGTGCGTCGCTGGACAACGGCACGGACCGGGTGGTGTTCGCCGACACCATCGCGCTGTCGACCTATCTGGTGGCATTCGTGGTCGGCCCACTGGAGGCCACCGATCCGATCGACGTGGATGGGGTGCCGGTGAGGATCATCCACCGGCCGGGGCGTGCGGACCAGACGGCCTTCGCCCTCGAGGTGGCCGCCCATTCCCTTCGTTGGCTCGCCGACTGGTACGGCATCGAGGTTCCCGGCGGCAAGGTCGACCTGGTGGCGCTCCCCGACTTCGCCTTCGGAGCCATGGAGAACCTGGGCTGCATCACCTTCAGGGAGGTGCTCCTCCTGGTCGACCCCGCCTCGGCCGACCAGCGCGAGCTGGAGAGCGTCGCTGCTGTGGTCAGCCACGAACTGGCACACCTCTGGTTCGGCGACCTGGTCACGATGCGCTGGTGGAACGGAATCTGGTTGAACGAGGCCTTCGCCACGTTCATGGAGATGAAGGCCGTGGAGGCCTGGCGCCCCGAATGGGACGTATGGGCAGGCTTCGGGGCGGCACGGGCGGCAGCGCTCGACATTGACGCCCTCGCCTCGACCCGCCCAATCGAGTATCCGGTGGTCACCCCTGCCGATGCCGAGTCCATGTTCGACCTCCTCACCTACGAGAAGGGCGCCGGTGTGGTTCGGATGCTGGAACAATTCCTGGGAGAGGAGGTGTTCCGAGATGGCGTCCGCCGTTACCTCTCGGCACACCTCGGCGGGAACACAGACAACGAGGACCTCTGGACCGCTCTGGAGGAGGCCTCCGACCAGCCCGTCGGGGACCTCATGCACGCCTGGATCTTCCAGGGAGGGTTTCCGGTGGTGGAGGGCACCGTCGAGGACGGCACCTGCACCCTCGTACAGCGGCGGTTCCGCTACGACGGCATGGACGACGACGGTCAGTGGCAGGTGCCGGTACGCATCAGGACCACCGCCGGCGAGCAGCGGGTCCTCCTGGGCAACAGCCCCATCGTGCTGGCCCTGGAGGGGACGCTGGTCACCCTGAATGCCGGAGCCGACGGCTTCTACCGCAGTGAGCTGGACGTGGCGCCGGACCCCGAGAGGCTCACGGCCATCGAGCGGGCCATGACAGTCGACGACAGGTGGGCCGCCACGTTGGGCGCCACGCACGATCCGGCCTCCTTTGCGGGGTTCGCCAACGCATGGCGAAACGACCCGGACCTGGCCGTGTGGCAGGCCGTGCTGCGGGGTCTCTACACGATCGACCTTGTGGCACCGCTGCGACACCCGACAACGGCCACCGAAGCAGCCGGCCTCCTGGGGGGCATGGTGGAGCGCCTCGGCTGGGAGCCCTCAGACGCCGAAAGCGATCGCACCAGGCAGCTCCGAGGCATCCTTCTGGTAGCCGCCGGCACCCTGGCCGACGACCCGGACATCATTGGCGAGGCCCGCCGTCGCTGGTCTTCCAGGACATCCACCGACCCGGCGGTGGATGGTGCCGTGGTCGCCATCGTCGCCAGCCACGGCGACGCAGCCGACAGGTCCGAGTGCCGGCACCGATTCGAGGACTCGGCGACCTCCCAGCAGGAACAGCGCCACCTTCGGGCCCTCGCACTGTTCCCCGGCATCACCGAGGTGGAGGTCCTTCTGGGCGAGATCCACCAGGGCACGATCCGCACTCAGGACGCCCCCTTCCTGATCCGCTCGCTGCTGGCCCACCCACGTCACAGGGCAACTGCATGGCGCAACCTGGTCGACCGCTGGGAGGACCTGAACGACCGGCTGCCGTCCAACAGCATTGCCCGGATGCTCGAAGGAATACGTGCCCTGGGAGCCGATGTGGACCCGGACGTGGACCGGTTCCTCGACGACCACCCGGTCCCCCAGGGAGCCTTGATGGTCGCCCAGCACCGCGAACGCCGTCATGTGAACATCGACCTGGCAGCGAGGCTGGACCAGGCCTGACGGTCCCCGACGGGCCGTTGACTCACCCGTCCGGGTCGAAGTCCAGATCCAGGCGGAAGGCACCGTCGCCGTCCAGCAGGGTCGCCACCAGATGGTGGTCGCCTCCATCGGGGTCGGTGGCGGTACACGCGAAGGTCTGTCCCTCGCGTGCGACCCTCACCGCTGGACTGCAGACGAGCGAGTTGACCACCCCCAGATCGGACTCCAACCGAGCCGTCGCAGCGGCGGCCACGTCCACCGCTTCCACCAGGTCCACGCTGGACTCCACGCGGATCCGACCGTCGATGGAGGGCCTGTGGACAAGGACCCGGACCTCCGCGCCCGCCAGGATCGCCGTGCATGCAACAGGGCCCAGGCCGTCGGGATCCGGGTCGCCACAGTCCACCTCGATCACGGCCCCCGGATACGCCGGCACGAGCAGGGTCGGCACCTCAGCCTCGATGGCCTCCAGATCAAACGTCGGCGCCGCGGCACCACCACAGCCGACCGCCAACACCGCAACCATCAGGCCGCCGACCAGTCCTCCACCCACCCGGGAGGCGACCAGGCCGGTCATTCCCACTCGGAGGCGAACGCCAGGGCATCGTCCCACGATGCTCCCGCCTCCAGGAGGCCCTTGGACTGCATGACCTGGCGGGGTCGGTTCATTCCCAGCGCAGCGGTGAAGCGACCATCGCGACCGTAGAAGGCGGCGAACCGGTGCTCGGCGGTGGATCCGGCCACCACCCGCACCTCGTCATCCGGATGCGGGCGACCAGCCAACTGGATCTTCCGGTCGTACTGGTCGGACCAGAACCACGGCACCGGTGCGAACGGCGTCGCCTCCCCGTCGGAGAGCAGCAGCCGGCGGGCGGCGTGAACTCCCTGCTGGACAGCGTTGTCCCAGTGTTCCACCCGCATCGATTCGCCGTAGCGCTCGTTGTACCAGCGGGCCACGTCGCCGGCGGCAACCACGCCGGGCGCCGCCAGACAGGTCTCGTCGCAGACCACGCCGTCGTCCAGCGCCAGGCCGGAACCCTCCAGCCAGTCCGTGTTGGGGATGACACCGATGCCCACGACCAGGAGATCCACGTCCAGCGTGATCCCGTCGGCGAGACGCACACCCGTCACGTGGCCGTCACCCAGCACCTCGGCAACGCCGACGCCGGTTCGTAGGTCCACGCCATGGTGATGGTGCACGTCGGCCATCACGGCGCCCATCTCGATGCCCAGCACCCGTCCGAACGGTGCATCCAACGCCTCCACCATGGTCACCTCGATGCCTCTGCCGATAGCCGTCGAGGCCACCTCCGCACCAATGAAACCGGCGCCCACCACCATCATCCGCCGGGCACCGTCCGCCATGGCGCCTCGTATGGCAGCCGCGTCGTCGCGGGTGCGCAGGGTGTGCACGCCGGCCAGCCCAGCGGTTCCCGGCAGGGTCCGACAACGGGCCCCCGTGGCGATCACCAGACCGTCGAACGGCTCGGCAACGCCGTCCACCTCGAGGGTCCGGTCGGCCATGTCGAGCCCCGTGGCGCTGCGTCCGAGACGCAGGTCCAACCCGAGGTCGGCCAGTTTCTCCGCCGTCGTGAGCGCCAACCGATCGTCGTCCAGGTCGCCGGCCAGATACTTCTTAGACAACGGCGGGCGGTCATACGGGGCGTGGGGCTCGTTGCCGATCAGGCTGATCCTGCCCTCGAAGCCGTCGCGACGAAGGGTCTCAGCTGCCCAGTAACCGGCCAGAGACGCCCCGACGATGGTGACGGCGCGACGCTCCACCGGTCACTCCTCCAGCGAGATGGCCTGCTTGGGGCAGCGCTGGATGGCCTGTTCCACCACAGCTCGGCGATCCTCGCCGGGGTTCTCCTCAAGAACGTAGAGGAAGTCGTCGTCGCGCACCTCAAATACGTCCGGAGCGATCTGCATACAGATCGCGTTGCTCTCACAAAGGTCGAAGTCGACGACTACTCGCATGGCGTCCCTTCCCGGGTCCGTTGGTGGCTCGCCTCCGGGCGGCCGTGGCTGACTATCAGATCGTAGGCGCCTTCAGGGCCGTCAGGGCTTGTCCGCACCGACCACCCACATGGCGAAGTACTGGGCGCCGCCACCGTAGGCGTGGCCAAGGGCCACCCTGGCGCCGTCCACCTGGTGGTCGCCCGCCATGGCACGGACCTGCAGGGCAGCCTCGGCGAACCGGATCATCCCCGAGGCGCCGATCGGGTTTGACGACAGCACCCCACCTGAGCAGTTGACGGGCAGGTCTCCACCCTCAAGGCGCGTTGCCCCCTCCTCGACCATTCGCCAGCCCTGGTCACGTTCGGCGAAACCGAGGCTCTCCAACCAGATCGGTTCGAACCAGGAGAACGGCACGTACATCTCGACGACGTCGATCTCGCGCCGGGGATCGGTGATCCCCGCCTGCCTGAATACGTCGGCGGCGCAGTCCCGGCTGGCCTGCGGGCTGACCTCGTCGCGCCCCGGGAAGTTGTTGGCCTCGGATCGCATTGCGGTTCCATGCACCCAGGCCACCGGTCTGGGTGAGGCGTCCCCGGCAGCCTCGTCGCCCAGCACCATTGCGCACGCCCCGTCAGACGATGGGCAGGTCTCCGAGAAGCGGATCGGATCCCACAGCATCGGCGCCTCCACCACCTGTTCGAACGTCAGGTCGTGCTGGCGGAGGTGGGCATACGGGTTGGAGAGGGCGTGCTGGCGGTCCTTGAACGCGACCATGCACCCGACCAGTTCCGGGGCTCCGGAGCGGGCCATGTACTGGCGGATGATGGGCGAGAAGTAACCGCCAGCGCCGGCGTTGATCGAGACCGAGAAGGGCTGCGGCAGCGAGAGGGCCCAGGTGGCGTTGGACTCCGACTGCTTCTCGAAGCCGAGGGTCAGGACCCGTCGGTGGATCCGGCCCTGGATGAGCGACGTGGCGACCAGTGCCGTGGAACCACCCACCGACCCCGCCGTGTGGACCCGCAGGATCGGCTTGCCGACACACCCGAGGGCATCGGCCAGGTACAACTCGGGCATCATGACGCCCTCGAAGAAATCGGGCGCCTTGCCGATCACCACGGCGTCGATGTCGGACCACTCCAGGCCTGCGTCGGCCAGTGCACGCATGGCCGCCTCCCGGACCAGTCCGGCCATCGAGACGTCGCCGCGCGTCGAGCGGTAATGGGTCTGTCCCACCCCGAGGACCGCCGTGCGCTCTGAGCCCACCGCTACTGCCCCTCCATCACGCACACCAGGTTCTGCTGCAGACAGGGGCCCGAGGTGGCATGAGCCAGCGCCCTGTCCGCTTCACCGTTGGAGATCCGCCGGGCGGCCTCGGCAATGCGGACCAGACCCGCCGCCATGAGGGTGTCGGCGGCCAGCGCCCCACCCGACGGGTTGACCACGGTGTCGGGCCCCAGGCCCAGCTCGGTGGCCAGGATGTGTTCCTGGCTGGTGGTCGGCGAGTGCATCTCGGCAATGTCCAGGTGATCGTCTGGCGCTCCGGCCTTCAACGCCGCCAGTGCGGCCGACGGGGCCCGGGTGAGGTCCCGTACGCCCAGGGCATGGGCGTCGATTCGATGGTCGATACCGCGGATCCACGCCGGGCGTTCGCACAGCGAACGGGCCCGGTCCCCGGCAGCCAGGACCACCACGCAACCGCCGTCCGACTCGGCGGCGATGTCAGATGGCCGCAGCGGATCCGAGACCATTGCCTCAGACAGCACGGAGACGACGGTGGCATCGGTAGATGCCCTAAGGGCATTGGGATTACCGACGGCGTGGTGCTGGCTCCGTACCGCTATCTCGGCCAACCGCTCGGCGCTGACGGCACCCGATTCCAGGAGCAGACGGGCCTGGATGGCGGCCACGGCATGGGCGTCGGGCCAGAGCGGCGCCACCGTGTAGGGATCCATCTGGACAGCCAGCACGTCACGTCGCGAGCCGGGAGAGGACTTTCCGTAGGAGTACACGAGTGCCGTGTCGATCTCGCCGATCTGGAGCTTCACCCAGGCCTCGTAGAGGGCGAACGCCCCGTCCATCTCCACGTGGCTCTCGCTGATCGGTGGGAACGCACCGACGGCGTCCAGTGTCTGGACGAACGAGAAACCCTGCCCGGCCAGGAAGTCGCTGCTTCCCGAACAGGTGAAACCGATGTCGGCCTGCGTCAGGCCGACAGCGCTTCGTGCCTCGTTGATGAGCGGCACCATCAACTGCACGTCGGTGGTGAAGGTGAGCGCCTCCACCTGGTGGATGGCCGACGAGACCACCGCCACCTCACGCATCGTCGCCACCCCGCGTCGCCGCCTGCCTCAGCGCCCAGCCACGGTTGCCGGCCTCGTCAACGGGCACGTCGGGCTCGCCGGTGGGCTCCCAGTGCAGGACGTTCTCGGCGGTGGCGGCCAGTTCGGCGTCGGGCTTCCAGACCGCACGAACCCTCATTCCGATCCGTACGTCGGTCGCTGCACAACCGGCCACCAGGCCCAGGAAGCCGATATCGGCCCCATCCAGGTGGATCCAGGCGCTCACGTACGGAACCGGCAGGTCCCTACGGCCCGGAATGGGTAGATGGGTGATGCAGAAGCTGCCCACATGACCTCTATCGACCATGTCCACCATCTCGTCGGCCACAACGCCGTTGCGCGGGTCTACGCCGCGTGGCGGCACGAAGACTGCGCCGTCCACCGGTGACCGGTTGCCGAGGATCCTCTTGGAGGCGTACGCACGCAGGTACTGCTGGGCCGCCGCGCTGGGTATGAAGTCGTACTCCAGACGTATGGGAGTGCGCACCGACAGCACCGGTTCGACATTGCTGATCGAGGGAGGCAGGTCGATGGGAGGACCCTCGGCGACCTGATCGGTGGGTACCCCGTCGGGAACCGGTGTGTTGGTCACGATCCCTCCGACGTGTCCCGAGCCACCGGAGCGAAGCCCACCAGGTCCGTGATGTGGCCGACGCGTTAGTCCCGCCAGACCGCCTCCACCCGGAGACCGGTGGCCAACTCGTCCGCGGAATCCACCAGGACACCGTGGAGCAGGGGCGTGTCAGCACCGTCCAGCAGGACCAGTGCCAGGCCGTGGGGTGTGTCCCACGGCGATCCCGGACGGGGCGGATCCACCCAGGTCCACGACACGATGGTGCCGGTCGACGACACCTCGACCACCTCAGTCAGGGATTCGCTGGTGACCGGGTCGTACTCCACGGGCGGCACCATCACCGTGCCGTCGACACGCCGGATGCCCACCAGCACCGCCTCGCGGAGACCCGTCAGGAATGCACCCACCACCGGTCCGGTGGTGCGGATGAACGGATACTCGATGACCAGGTCGGCCCGCAGCGGCACTGTGTCCGACACGTCGTGACCTGTCATGACCCGACCCGGACCATTGTCGAGCGGGCCGATACCGGACTAGAAGTCGATGACCTGACGGATCACGTCAGCATCACCCATGCATGCCATGGCGTCGTTGATCTCGTCGATGCGGATACGACGGGTGATCATCCCGTCCAGGTCCAGACGACCGGCCTTGTAGAGGCGCAGGAAGCGGTTGAAGTCGGTTCGGACGTCGGCGCCCCCGTACATCGAGCCGATGAGGGTCTTTTCGGAGAAGAACATCTCGAAGGCCGACAGCTCGAAGGTCTCCTCGGCGCGGCCCACGCCCACGATGCAGCAGGTGCCTCCACGTCGGGTCATGTCGAAGGCCTGGCGCATGGTGGACGGCATGCCGATGCACTCCAAGGTGAAGTCGAAGCCCTCACCACCGGTCACCTCGGCAATGGCCGCCGGAAGGTCAGATGGAAGCACGCCGTGGGTGGCGCCGAAGGCCTTGGCCCGGTCCAGCTTTCCCTCGTGCAGGTCCACGGCCACGATGGCAGATGCCCCGGCGATCCTGGCGCCCTGGATCGCGGCGACACCGACGCCGCCGGCGCCGATCACCAGCACGGACGAACCGGGGGTGACCTTCGCCGTGTTGAGGGCGGCACCAACACCGGTCGTGACACCACAGCCGACGAGTGCGGCAACGTCCAACGGGACGTCCTTGTCGATCTTGATGGCAGCCATGCCGGGGACGATGGTCTCCTCTGCGAACGTGCCGCAGCCGGTCATGGCGCCGACGACCGTGTCGCCCCGCCTGAACTGCGGGTTGGAACCCATGGCGATGAGCCCGTTGATGCAGAGGTTGGGCTGGTGGCGGCCGGTGCAGAACGCACAGGTGCCGCACGGCGGGGAGAAGGCGATGATCACGTGGTCGCCGGGCACCACATGGGTCACGCCGTCGCCGACGTCGGTGACAACCCCTGCGCCCTCGTGTCCCAGGACGGCGGGAGGTGCCTGGGGAATCGTGCCGTTCATGGCCGACAGGTCGGAATGGCAGACGCCGCTGTGGGCGATCTTCACCTTCACGTCACCGGGAGCCATGTCCCTGAGGGTCACGTCGTCGGCTACCACCAACTCCTCGGTCGGACATTCCATGAGGATCGCTGCGAGCATCGGGCTCTCCTTCGTCTTCTGGCATCGGGTTCAATGCCAGCGTGGGCCAACGTACCGGTCGACGGCCACATAGGTGAAAGCGGAGGGCCTGTCGTCTGACGTGGGCCCCGGAGCTAGCGTCGCCGCGTGGACCTCAGGACGACCCGCTACGAGACCGTCGGCTCCACCGGCATCATCTTCCTGTCACGTCCCGAGCGTCGGAATGCCTGGACGGGACGGATGCACACCGAGTACCGGTGGCTTCTGGCCGAGGCCGAGGCCGATCCGGCTGTCAGGGTCGTGGTGGTCACGGGCGACCCCGAGGGCGGCGCGTTCTGTGTGGGCGCCGATTCCGCAGCACTCGACGGCCACATCGCAAAGGGTGGCTACGACCCTGGGACCAGCGCCGACATCGCGAAGCCGGGCTACGGCGTGAACCCGGCGTTCGACGCCGACTTCGCATACCACTTCGGCCTCGCCACCCCGGTGGTGGCGGCGATCAACGGGGCCGCCGCCGGGGTGGGCCTGGTGCTGGCCTGCTTCGCAGACCTCCGGTTCGCCGTGCCGGGAGCCAAGTTGACCACCGCCCACGGAAAGCTGGCCCTGCCGGCCGAGTACGGGCTGTCGTGGCTGCTGCCGCGCCTCATCGGGTTGGGACGCGCCAACGACATGTTGTTGACCAGCCGGGTGGTGACGACCGACGAGGCCCTGGGAATCGGCCTTGTGAACGGCCTGTCGGATGGCACCGACGTGCTGGCGCACACCCTCGACTGGATCGACGAGTTCCTATCGCCCGTGGCCCGCTCCAGCCTCGCCGCGACCCGCCGTCAGATCTACTCGGACCTCCACGGCGACGTGGCTTCATCGGTCACCGAATCGCTCGCACTGCTCGACGAACACATGCGGACCGCCGACTACGCCGAGGGTGTCCGGGCGCTGACGGAGAAACGACCACCTGACTTCGCCTGAACCGGTCGGGTCGGGGACCTACGGCGCCCTCACTCCTCCAGGTTCCGGTCGGCCACGACGATCCCGTCCTCGTCGGCCCACAACCACATGCCGGGAGACACCTCTACTCCCCCGACGGTCACCCTCACGTCCCGCTCGCCGGCATCGCTCTTCACGCTCCGTCGGGGGCTGGTTCCCCTGGCACGGATCCCAATCGTCGTGCCGCGCAGTTCCCCGACGTCGCGGACGCAACCATCCACGAGGATTCCGGCCCATCCGTTGTCGTCGGCCAGCTGGCCGATGTTTCCCCCCACCAGGGCGCAGCGGGTCGAACCGCCCCCGGCGATCACCAGTACCCGGCCAGATCCGGCCTCCTCCAGGGCGTCGCGCACCTTCGAGTTGTCCTCGAATACCGCCAGGGTGCTGATCGGTCCCGAGAACGAGGTGGCGCCGCCGTAAGAGGCGAACGACCCTTCGAGGACCCTGACCTCGTCGCCGTATCCGTCACAGATATCCGCTGTGGGGGTCATGCCCCCGCTCCTCCGATGAACTCGTAGAGGCGCGCCTTCGGGCGCCCCACGCAGGCCACCAGCGGTCCGTCACCAGCAAGGTCGCCCATGACCAGGACCGGCCGCTGGAGGAGCGCCTTGCGACGGGCCAGCAACTCGACCACCGCTTTCGGGTCGCCGACGTAGTCGGCCTCGACGAGCTCCAACTTCGAGAACTGCGAGTCCTTCCTGACCAGGTCCTCGACCGGGCCGTCCAACCCTGCGGCCATGCGGGTCAGGAGCGCCTCATCGGGCGGCTCCTTCATGTAGAGGACGACATCCACTTCCACCCCGAGCTCCTCGGCGACCGCCAAGGCGTTCTTGGAAGCGTGTCAATGGGGGTTGTGGAAGACAGTCAGTACGGCCATGGGTGGGCCTCCGTTCAGTGGTCGGTCAGCCCGGGTTCTCTACGTGGGCTCTCAGGTGGGTGCCGGCCTCGTCGGTCCAGCCCTTGGATCGTGCGTAGGAGACCATTCCGGCGAAGCTCTCCTCCCAGTCGTCGTCGGCCAGCCCGGACAACCAGTGCCGAATGGCCGACTCCGCTATCCAGAGGTACTCGCCGTCGGAGCGGGTCTGCTCACCCATGGTGGCTGCGAGGTCGGCAACGGCGAAGCCGGCCGGAGCCTCGACGTGAAAGTCGGTGAACACGGCGTGCTCGTCGACCCGTACGGCCCCTGCCTCATCCACCCGGATGATCATGCGGCCACCGCCTCCTAGAACCCGCGCCAGACGGGATCGCGGCGCTCGCGGAAGCTGGCAATGCCCTCCTGGGAGTCCAGCGTGCGCGAGTTGAGCTCGACAGCCCAGGCCTCGTTGTCCTCGAGCGTCCTGCGATCAACATCCAGGGAGCGATTCACCAGCCACTTGGTGAGCATCAGGCTCCTGGTCGGGCCAGAGGCCAGGCGTTCGGCCCACTCGGTGACTGCTCCCTCAAGGTCGTCACCCGGGACCACCTTGTTGCAGAGCCCTATGCGGAGGGCCTCGGCAGCGGGGATGTCCTCGGCGAAGAACATGAGCTCCCTGGCCTTCTGCAGGCCGACCAGGCGGGGCAGGATCCAGGCTCCAAGGCCATCGGGCACGAGGCCCCGGCGTGCGAAGACCTCGATGAACTTGGCGTGGTCGGCCATGACCACCAGATCGCAGCAGAGGGCGAGGTGGGCACCCACACCTGCGGCCGTGCCGTTGACCGCTGCGATGACCGGTAGGTCGCAGTCCAGGATGGCTGGCATCAACTTGAGTTGGCCGTCCAACATCATCCGTCGTGCCTCGCCGACAGCCGACTCGGGGGCCCCATCGGGCCGCTGAGCGGTCTCGCGCCCCACGCTGATGTCGGCCCCCGGGCAGAACAGCTTCCGGCCCGTTGCCGTTATGACAACGGCGCGTGCCTCGAAGCGGCCGTTCAATCCGTTCAGGATCGACGCCATGCGATCGCGCATGACGGGCGAGATGGCGTTTCCCTTCTCAGGGTTGTTGATGGTGATCCAGGCGACCTGGTTCCGGATCTCGAACCTGACCATTTCCTCCGGGCTGTCGCCCGCTGTCAGGTCCTCATCGGTGCTCATGGAACCGACGGTAGCCCGACCCGGTACCGCCCCTACGAGATGGGCAGTCGCCGGGTCGAAGTTCCGATCGGGGCTCAGACAGCGTCGGAGCCGCGCTCGCCGGTCCGGATCCGGACCAGGTTGCCGACATCGGTCACCCAGACCTTGCCGTCACCGATCTTCTCGGTCCGGGCAGCGGCCACGATGGCATCCACCACGCGGTCTTCCAGCTCGTCGTCGACCACGACCTCGACCCGTGTCTTCGGCGTGAACAGGACCTTGTACTCGGTGCCCCGGTAGGTCTCGCTGTGTCCGCCCTGGCGGCCGAACCCCTGCACCTCGCTCACCGTCATTCCCTGTACGCCGAGCGTCGCAAGGCTGTCCTTCACGTCATCGAGCTTGAAGGGCTTTATCACTGCCGTTACCAACTTCATTTCCGACCTCCCGGTAGGTGGTTCGTCAGTCATTTTTCGACACCGACTCTTGATACAGATCATCGTTTGTATCACTTTGATTAGCAAGGATCTGGGTGTTTACTGGCAACTATTGCCCATTTGTATCAATACGATGGTCAATGTGTCGACTAGGCTCTCGGCAATGCCGACACCGAGTATCGCCGAGTTCACAGATGCCTCGGGGCGTCGACGCCGACTGGTGGTACGGCTGGATCCGGCAGCCGTCGTTCCCCTCTACGAACAGCTTCGGGCCCAGCTATCGGTCATGGTCGCCGTCGGGCAGCTCGAACCGGGATGCAGGCTTCCCACGGTCCGTCACCTGGCGGGGACGCTGGGCCTCGCCCCGGGCACCGTGGCCAGGGCCTATGGCGAACTGGAACGAGACGGGACCCTGGTCGGACAGGGCCGACGCGGCACCTTCGTGTCCGCCGAACCACCCCACTCGGAACCACTACGCCAGCGCCGGGAACGGCTTTCCGGAGCTGCAGACAGGTTCGCCTTCGAACTCCGGCAACTCGGAGTGGACTCCGACGAATCGCACCGACTTCTGGACGAGGCCCTCACCCGTACCGCCGCCGCCGAGACAGGACTCGCTGCACCTACGAACTGACCCCAGATGCCGGATGCCCGATCGGCCCGGTCCCGGGGGTGCTACCAGGGCAATCCGGCCGGGTCAGCCGCCGCTTCCGAACACCGGGGCCGGGTCCGGGGCCTCGCGGATGCAACGGTGTACCGCCTCTCCCACCTCGGATACCTCGAAGCGGCGATCCCCCACAGAGGCCACGGGACCGTGCTGCCACCCGTCACAGACATTCAGGCTTCCACCCGTTGCCTCGAACACACGACCGGTCACGTCACAGTCCGGGCTTCCCAACCAGACCATCAGCGGCGAGACATTGGCGGGGTCCTTCTCATCCCACCCGTCCGGCGCCTCCGATCCATAGAAGACGCCCTCGGTCATCCGGGTACGGGCATCAGGCGCCACGCCGTTCACGAGCACGCCGTAGCGCCCCCACTCGGCCGCCGCCTGAACCACCAGCAGGGCGATAGCCGCCTTGGCCGCTGCGTAGTTCCCCTGCCCGATGCTTCCCATCAGGCCGGCTCCGGAAGAGGTCATCACGACACGGGCGTTCACGTCGGCTCCGGCCTTGGCGAGGTCCCTCCAGTAGGCAATTGCATGGCGGGCAGGAGCGAAGTGCCCCTTCAGGTGCACACGCGTGACCGAGTCCCACTCCTCCTCACTCATGTTGGCCAGCATGCGATCCCGCAGGAAGCCCGCATTGCAGACCAGCGTGTCCAGCCGTCCGAAGACTTCAACCGCCTGGGCCACCATGGCCTCAGCCTCTGCCCAGTCCGCCACGTCTGCGCCGTTCGCGACCGCTTCGCCACCCATCGACAAGATCTCAGCGACCACCTCGTGGGCCGGTCCTCCGGCAGGGCCCTCACCGTCACGCGAGACACAGAGGTCGTTCACCACGACCTTCGCCCCCTCTGCGGCGAACGCCAGAGCGTGCGATCTTCCCAGGCCCCGGCCCGCACCGGTCACGATTACGACCCGTCCCTCACAACTACCCATCGATCCGACCGCTCCCGTATCGCCCATCCGCAGATCCACCGCCAACCCTAGGGAGCGTCAGTATCCGGCCGGCCACCGGAGCACAGCGTCCTGACGTCACCGTTCAACCGGCGACGCGCACCTCGCCCACCTGCAGGCCTGCATGGTTCACCAGAGGCGATGGCATCGGATCCGGGAGACGGCCGCAGCGGGCCAGGATCCACTCGACCGCCGCCTCGGCGGCCCTACCGGCGCCGTCGCGGACCTTCAGCGCCAGCCCGTAGCCATCAGCCGGGAGCACGGCACAGAAGACCCCTTCGGCCCCCGTCTTGACCACCGTCCCGCCTGTGGCCGTTCTGATCAGGCGGGTGCAGGCCCGGGAGCTTCCCGCCACGAGGAACGGCTCATTGCGCATTGCCGAGAGGAGACGCTGCGCCGGGGAGCCCTCGGGTTCTCCACCGATGGTCGCCCAACCCCGGGCCAGACGATCCAACGGCATCGACCAGACCGGAATCCCGCAGCCGTCCACTCCCGGATGGGCGGCTGCCAGGTCCACACCACAGGTGCGCTCGATTGAGGGGGTGATGTGGTCAGCCTGGAGCGGATGGGTCGGGTCTACATAGCCGTCGAGCGCCAGGCCCAGGTGGCGGAGGACCGTCAGGAACCCCGTGTGCTTCCCGGAACAGTTGTTGTATGCGGCAGTGGCGTCGGTGCCGGCGGCAGCCACCGCCGCTGCGGCCGAAGCGTTCATGGGGACCTGGGCCCCACAGGCGAGGTCTGCTGCATCCAGTCCGAGGCGCTCCAACCATCCGGCAACAGCGTCAACGTGGGCGGGCTCGCCTCCATGGCTGGCACACGCCAGTGCCAACTCCACATCGGTGAGGTGGAAGGCGTCGGCAGCGCCGGTGGAGAGAAGCGGCAGGGCCTGGATCGGCTTGATGGCCGATCGGGGCATGACCGGGCGCGAGGCATCACCCCATGCCTCCACGATCCGGCCGGACGTGTCGACCACGACCGCGTCCACCTCGTGCAGGCTTTCGACCAGTCCAGCGCGGGTCACCTCGACGAGGAGCGGTCCGCTCATGTCAGGTTCACGCTTCGATGGTCTCCACGGTGTCGATCATGGCACCACCGTCGGACCGGGATCCATGCACCATGGCATGCAACCGGTCGATGGTGCGGCTGGCCGTCGTCTCGCAGAGGCAAGGCACCACGGCGTGGATCGCTGCAGCCAGGGCCGCCCCGGCCAGCATGCCTGAGGTGGAGAGTGCGAAACGGGCGTGACCCGCCCAGCTCTCGCCAACGGTGGCCGGGTGTGCGGTGAAGACATTGGTGATCGCCATGGATGAATCGTAGACAGCGTCGGGCAACCACTTCCTGCGTTCTTGCCCCAGATCGGTTCCATTTTGCACTATCAATGTTCATTATTGACACTACATGCACTATTCTCTCTTCATGGACGAAATCGATCGGAACCTCCTGCGTCTACTCCAGGAGGATGGGGCGCTCTCGGCCAGCGAACTGGGCGAGAGCGTAGGGCTGGCCGGCACCTCATGCTGGAGACGGGTACAGCGCCTTCAGCAGCTCGGAGTGATCACCAAGCGTGTGGCCCTGGTTGATCCGGCGGCGGTCAACCTCGGGGTGGCGGCCCTGGTCGAGATACGGACCAACGACCACTCGGAGGCCTGGCTGGATCGCTTCACGACCGGAATCGGCGAGTTCTCCGAGATCGTCGCGGCCTGGCGCACGAGCGGCGAAGTCGACTACATGCTGCGCGTGCTGGTTCCGGACATCACCGCCTACGACGCCTTCTACAAGCGGCTGATCCGACGGGTGGACCTGTCAGACGTCCGCACGATCTTCGTGATGGAGGAACTCAAGTCCACCACTGCGGTTCCGCTGGACTACGCCTTCGGGGACTGAGCCCCGGAAATCCGGTGGTGGCTCAGTGGGTGATGCCGACCACGGCGCCGGAGGTGGCCTGCACGAGGTCCTTAGGCTTCACAGGGAACACGGAATCAGGTGTCCCGGCGGCGGCCCACACCTCCTCGAAGTCCATCAGATGCGGATCGACCAAGGTCCGGAGCGGCACGGTATGGCCGAGCGGCGGGGTCCCGCCGATGGCGAACCCCGTAGCAGCCCGCACCTCGCTGGCGCCCGCGATCCTGATCTCGGCACCCAGGTATCTGGCGAGGCGCTCCTCGTCCACCCGGCGACCCCCGGAACACAGAACCAGCACAGGCCTCACATCGGCCATGAACACCAGCGATTTGACGATCTGGTCGACGTGGCAGCCAACGGCCGCCGCTGCATCGGCAGCGGTCCGGGTGCCCTCGGGGTAGGTACGCACCTCGACCTGCAGGCCGGAAGCCTCAGCCTCCTCCGTGAACCTTGCGATGGCATCGGAACGACGACCCATGCTCAATCGACTCCTCGGTTCAGGGTGGACCCCGGCCCCGACGGTCAAACCGTCGCCCCGGCGAATAACTCGAACCGATCCTACGCTGCCACCCGCCGATCAGCCCAGTCCGGTGGCCGCCCCGGGGCCGGGCCACGTACTACCGTCCCGCTCATGTCCGACCGGCTCCTCCTTTACCACAACCCCGGTTGAGGGAAGTCCAGAGGCGCCCTCGGCATGCTCGAGGAGCGCGGCGTCGAGTTCGATGCCGTCGAGTACCTGAAAAACCCACTGGACCGGGAGACCCTCGAATCGATACTCCACATCCTGGACCGCCCGGCTGCCGATCTGATCCGACGTGACGCGACCTTCGAAGGGCTCGACGTGGACCCTGCACACCTGGCCGATGCCGGGACTGTCGTCGACCTTCTGATGCAACACCCGGCATTGATGCAGCGCCCCATCGGCGTCCGGGGCGAGCGGGCTGTCATTGCCCGACCGGCCGAGCTGATCCTCGATCTGCTTGACGGCTGAACGCCAGCCCTACGCCCGAATGCTGCCGCAGACCATCACGACGGCCGCCCGACGCTTCGGCGACCGGGCCGCCTTCAGACTGGCGTCGGGCGCGTCGGTCACCTATCTGGACCTCGACCGGGCCTCCGACGAGGTGGCTGCCGGTCTGGCGGCGCGCGGTCTGACCGAGGGGGACGTCCTCCTCCTCTCGCTCCCGTCAGGGCCGGAGTATGCGGTGGCGTACCTCGCTGCCGCCAAGGTCGGAGCCGTCACCGCCGGTGCCAATCCGCGACTTCGGGCCCGTGAACGCGACCTTGTGGCCACCACCGTCGGACCGGCCCTGGTGCTGGCTACCGAGGCCCTTGCCGGGGGTCTGTCCAACGATCTGACGGTGGAACTCGTCACGCCGACAGAGGACCCCGGTCGCATGCTGGGGGAAATCCGGTTGGCCGGTCAGGGCGTAGGAGATCTCGCAGACGACCCTGGGCGCGCCGTCTGCATCTGCTTCACATCAGGGTCCACCGGTGACCCGCGAGGCGCATGGTTTACCAACCGCCAGCTCGCCGCCATCGCGGAGATGGACACGGGAGGAGCCTGGGGTTCCGGCGGGAACCTGGTGGCGGGAACGGCCTTCGCCCACGTCGGCGTGATGACGAAGCTGCCATGGCAGCTGGCCTCTGGCGCCACCATCCACCTCATGGACCGATGGGATCCCGGTCACCTGCTCAGCCTCCTGGAACGCCACCGTCTGCCGGCCGTGAACGGGGTGGCGGCACAGATCGCCCTGCTTCTACGGCATCGGAACTTCGACGCGTACGACCTGTCGAGCATCCGGGCAATCGTCGTGGGCGGCGGCCCGTCACCGCCGGCACTTGTCCACGAGGCACGCCGCCGCTTCAACGCCCCGTACTCCATCCGCTACTCGTCAACTGAGTCCGGTGGAGTCGGGCTTGGCACCTCGCTGGATGCGGACGATGACGAGGCACTCCACACGGTCGGCAGGCCGCGCCCCGGCGTGGAGGCCGAGGTGAGGGGGGTCAACGGCGAGGTGCTGGATGTCGGCGCTGTCGGAGAGATGTGGCTCCGCACACCCAGCGCCATGTCGGGATACTGGGGCGACCCTGCGGGAACGGCCACCACCCTCGTCGACGGATGGCTCCGGACCGGCGACCTGGCCACGGTGGACCCGACCGGCTGCCACCGTCTGGCAGGCCGGGTCTCGGAGATGTTCATCCGGGGCGGCTACAACGTGTACCCGCTGGAGGTCGAGGCCGTCCTGGGAACCCACCCGGGCATAGACCAGGTGGCCGTGGTCCCGCGCCCCGATGACGTGCTGGGAGAGGTGGGCGTTGCGGTCGTCGTGCCAACCAACCCCGACGAGGCGCCCACGCTGGACCAGATCATCGCCCATGGTCGGGCCGACCTGTCGTCCTACAAGTTGCCGGCGGCAGTCCGGATCGTCGACCGGCTTCCCCTCAACTCCGGCGACAAGTTGGATCGCAGGGCACTCGCAGCCGGGGAAGCAGGCCAGCAGGCCGACGGCTGACCAGGCGGGATCAGCGGCGGGGGCGGCGTCCCCCCGCCCGTCGCCGGTTCCTGTCCACCTCACGCTCCCGCTGGACTTCCAGTTCCGTACGCAGTGCCCGGTAGCGGACGACCCTCCGGACATCCACCCGGCCGGCCGCCACCTCGGCCAGGACCGCGCAGTCCGGCTCCGAGAGATGGGCGCAGTCGTTGAACCGGCAGCCGACGGCTCGTTCCTCGAGGTCCCCGAAGACCCGGGCGAGGGACTCCTCGGCATCCCAGATTCCAACTGCACGTATCCCCGGGGTGTCGATCAGGAGCCCCCCGGCTGGCCGGAGGAGGAGCTCGCGACTGACCGTCGTGTGGCGTCCCCTCGAGTCGCTGGAGCGGACCTCCCCTATCTCCAGGCGGTCCTCGCCGATCAGGGCATTGACGAGGGTCGACTTGCCGGCGCCCGACTCACCGAGCAGGGCCGCCGTCCGGCCGGGGGTCATCAGCGCCTCCACCTCGTGAAGCCCTTCGTGGGCACCGGACCCCATTCCCACGGTCAGCACCCGTACCTCCGGAGCCAGTGCCGAGACCACGGCCGCCACCTCCACAGCCGCTTCCCCGTTCCTGTCAGCCTTGGTCAACACGACGGCCACCTCAGCCCCGCTGTCCCAACCCACCACCAGGAAGCGTTCGAGTCGTCCGGGCGGCAGCGGTCGATCCAGGCCGTGCACGATGAGCACGAGGTCCACGTTGGCGACCAGCACCTGCTCGACCACGGCTTCGGAGGGGTCCCGGCGGGACACCGTGTTGGTCCGGTCCAGCACCCTCGCGACAACAGGCCCCAGCTCGAGGTCATCCACGACCATCACCCAGTCGCCGGTCGCCGGCGCCACCAGGTCCTGGGCCCGCTGCGAGTCCGAGATGACCCGGAGCCGACCCTCGACGGCAATGACGTCGCACTCGCCGCGATCCACGCGCACGATGCGCCCCAGCCGGCCATCGGTGGGCGCTGCTCCGCCACTCCAGCCGTACTCGGAGAGGTCGATGTCCATCACTGGGATGCTAGGAGCACCGGGTTACGTCACCCGCAGGCGCCCCGGTTCCCCGGTTCTCAGCCAAGGCGCAGGGTCTCGAGGGGTTCCAGCCTGGCTGCCTTGGTGGACGGGTACAGACCGGCGACCACGGCCACACCGACAGATACGAGGGCCCAGCCGGCCAATCCGACCACGGACAGGACCATCGTGTAGCCGCGTTGCTCCGCAACGCCCCAGACCACGCCGGCTCCCACGGCGGCCCCCACGATTCCACCAAGCACACCCACCACCAGGGCCTCGAACAGGAACTGGATCGCGATGGTGCCGCGGCTGTGTCCCAGGGCCCTGCGAATACCGATCTCCGACGAGCGTTGGATGACGGATATGGACATGACGTTGGCGATTCCCACGCCGCCGACTATCAGCGCCAGGCCACCCATCATCTTGGTCAGGTTGTTCAGGCTCTCGTCGACCTGTGACTGTGCGTCGAGGAGATCGGTGGGCACCGATGCGTTGGCACCGTCGGGGCCCCCGAGGCTCACCACTATCGGAATCTCCTCAGCCACCAACCTGGTGTTATCGGGGGCACGCACATAGAGGCGGCTGGGATCCGGTTCGTCCAACCCCCAGTCGTCCATTGCGACGGTGAAGGTGAGGAACACAGCCGAGTCCATCGACGGTTCCAGCAGCACGTAGTCGAGGACCCCGATGACCCCGTAGGGGACGCCATTCAGCTCGATGGTCCGCGATTCACCCCGCAGGTAGCCGTACTCGTCGGCCAGGTCACGGCCGATAACCGCCACCCTGGCTCCGGAGGACTCGTCGAACCCGTTCAGGAAACGGCCGCTCACGAGCGGGACCTCGAGGGTCGTCGGCAGGTCCAGGCCGGTGGCGATGACAGGCACGGGGAACGCCCTGTAGTAGTCCTCCGCTCCGGCGAACGGCACGGTGACGATGTCGGACATCTGGCGGGTCCCCGTGACGGCGACCACGTCCGGGAGTCGACTCACCCGGCCCACGGCGGCGGCCTCGATCACGGGATCCTGGCCGAAGCCGAAACCAGCCGATGCATTCACCACGATCAGGTCGGTTCCCAACTCCTGGAGCTTCGCCTTCAGGTGGCCCTTCGAACTCTCGTTGATGCCGATGGCGGCCACGATGGCGGCCACGCCCAGCACCGGTCCGAGCATGATCAGCAGCGTGCGAACCTTGCGCGAGGTGAGACCGGAGACGGCCACGCCGATGACCTCCCTGACGCGCCTCACGACAGCACCAGCTGCTCGTCGGCCACGATGTGGCCGTCAAGCATCGAGATCTTGCGGCCGGCCGAGTCGGCCACGTGGAGGTCGTGGGTGACGATGCAGATGGCCCTGTCCGGCGTCTGCAGGTCGTTGAAGATCTGCATGACGTTCTCGGCATTCATGGAGTCCAGCGCACCGGTCGGCTCGTCGGCCAGGACGACACCCGGCTCGGTGGTGATGGCCCGGGCTATCGCCACACGTTGCTGTTCTCCGCCCGACATCTGGACCGGGCGATGGTCGTGTCGGTCTCCCAGACCCACCTGCTCGAGTGCCTCCATTGCCCGCCGGCGACGCTCCTTCGGGGAGAGGCCTCTGTAGAGCAGTGCCGTCTCGACGTTGCCGAGCGCCGTCAGGTGTGAAATGAGGTGGAACTGCTGGAACACGAAGCCGATGGCGTCTCCCCTCAACCGGGATCGTTCCGCATCGGACAATCTGGCCACGTCCACCCCACGCACCCGTATGACGCCATGGGTCGGCAGGTCCAGGATGCCCAGTAGGCCGAGCATGGTCGACTTGCCGGACCCGGAGGGCCCGACGATGGAGACGAACTCGCCGGCCCGGATCTCCATCGAGACGCCGTCCAGGGCGCGTACCTGGACCTCTTCGCCGTAGATACGCGACACGCCCTCGAGGGAGAGGATCGCCTCTTCGGCCACGTCGGGCCCTGGCGGGTTCACGAACGGTCGATCTCGAGAATCACATACTCGCCGGGAGCCACTCCCGTGACGACCTCTACGTAGGCGCCGTCGAGCATGCCGGTTTCGATCGCCCGCCTCTCGATGACGCCCTCAAGGGTGACCACGCGGACAGTCTCCTGGCCCCCGTCGGAGAGCACGGCTGCGATCGGAACCACCACTGCGTCCAGGGACTGCTCGACCACCACGTCGATCGTCACCACTGCCCCGTCCACCCCGACCAGCGACTCGGCGGTCTCCACCACGCCCTCGTAGGTCTCGCTGCCTCCGGACGTGGTAGCCGTGTCGTCCAGGTGGGTGATGATCCCCTCCACCTCCTGGTCTCCGGAAGCCAGGTTGACGGTCACCTCCTGGCCCTCGACCAGCTTCGACCGGTCGGTCGGGCTGGCGAAGAGGGTGATCGTGAACCCCGGATCGGTCAGGTTGAAGAGGGGCGTGGCGCGTTGCACGAGGTCCCCCTCCTCGACCTCCACGCTGCCCACCCGGGCAGGCCAGTCGGCCACGACCATGTCGCCCGGCATGAAGAACACGTCATCGAGGATCGTCCGGATCGGAATGTCCACGGAGAGTTGGCCGGCGGGCAGCAGGGCGGTACCGGTGACCACCTCGTAGTCGACGCCGGCCTGGGCGCTACCGCTGACCGAGTAGTTGACGCTGGTGTCCTTGTCCGGAGCCTGGTCGGCCTGGATGGTCACGATCACCGTCCCGCCCTCGGTCACCTCACCGCCGCCGGTCAGCGTGAGCTCCGGAAGGTCGGCGGACTTGATCTGGATGGTCGCCCGATCCCTGTCGCTCAACCTGTAGGCGCCGCTCGGTTCCACGATGAGCCGGACGGTCACCGACTCGTCGGCCTCGACGTCGTCGTCGGCCCGGATCGGAATCGACAGAGTCACCCTCTCCTGTCCCTTCCCCATGGTGACGTCGCCGTCCGGCGCGTTGAAGTCGACGTCGGGGGTGGCGGTTCCCTCGAGCACGTAGAAGACGTCGAGATCGTCGACCAGTTCGACGGTCGTCTCGATGGTGAACATCGCCATTCCCGACTCGGAGACCGTCTCGCTGTCGGCACGCAGGACCAGGATCGGAACGTCCGGAACGTCGGGATCATCGATGCTGACCGTCGCCTCGTTGGCGGCGGAGAGCACGTACCGGCCGGCCTGAGCCACCCGGAGGGTCTCTCATGAAGGGTTTCGAGCAGGTAGGTCAACCTCTGCTGCTCATCGCGAAGGAGGGCCAGCGAGTCATCCTCGGCAGCGAGGGCGTCGGCGAGGCGATCCTCGGCATCCTCCATCCGGTAGCCAAGCCGATCCTGCTCCTCTCGGAGGAGGGCTAGGGCATCGGTCTCAGCCGTGAGGGCGTCACGTGCCGCCTCGAGCTCAGCCGACTCCTTCCCAGCGGCCTCCAGCGCGTCGTAGTAGGCATTGAAGGCCTTCCTCCATGCGGACACGGTGATGTCCTCGGCGTCAAGGTCGGAATTGGCATCTTCGAGTGCCACTTCCAAGGCCATCAACTGATCGGCCTCGGTCGGCGTGTAGTCAGCCTCGATGGCCTTGGCCATCGTGATGATGCCCTTGTCCATCAACTCCTGCTCAACGTCGGTCTTCAACTTCCGCAGCGTCTCGAGTGCATTCACCTCGGCCTGCTCCGTCTCGACGTCGGCCACGGATTCGACGATGTCATCGAGGAGTTCCGCCCTCCGTTCCTCCAGATCGGCGATCTCTACCCGTATGTCGTACTCCCTGAGTCCCTGGACGGCGGTCGAGGCATCCACGAGCTCGTCCACGAGTTCCGTCCTGCGCTCCTCCTTGTCGTTGATCTCCGCTTGCAGGTCATAGACGATGAGGGTCCGGGGGGCCACGGCGGCCAGCGAGTCGAAGCCGCCACCGATCGACACCTTCAGGTCCTCGTACGGCTCGCGGTCCTCGTCCAGCAGCGTCACTATCTCCAGCGTCGCCGACAGCTGTCCTGCCGGCAGCACGATCGAACCGCCCGGATCCACGTAGTCGTCATCCACGGTGACGTCGCCGGAGATGGTGATCGGAATCTCCAGGGCGGCGGTCGGGGCCACGTCGGCGGTGACGGTGACGACTACGGGTCGGCCCTCCTCGACAACGACGGCCAAGGCACTCAACGAGATGGTTGGCACCGGCGCATTCGCAGCAGATACCGCATCGACCACAAGCCCTGCGGTGGTCATTACAGCCGCCATCTGGCCTCCCTGGAGCCCGATCGTCGAGCCTTCGGCCGGGCCGATACGCACTGAAACGGCATTGACGGCCCCCACCGTGTAGCCGGCGGGATTGCCCTGGAGCGAAACGGTCACCACCTCGTTGACTTCAGCCGTGGTCCCTGCGTATCCGTGGTCGGCCTGCCATGCCGCCAGCCCCGACCTCGTCTCCTCGGTGTAGAGCCCGTCCACGTCGCCCACGTCGTATCCGGCACCATCCAGGATCGTCTCCAGTTGGAGGACGTCGTGTCCGTCCGAACCGACGTCCAACTGCCGGTAGAAGGCGAAGTCGCCGGTGACAGCAACCGTCTGACGTCCATCAATGGTGAAGAGCGCGTCACCCTCGGCCACCACCTCACCGGCCTCCACCCCGATGTCGCTGATTCGACCATCGGTCGACGAGTTGATGGACTGCAGCTCGTCGCGGCGCAGCTCACCTCGTACGGTCATCTCGTCGGTGAGGGTCCGGATGGTCACCGTTTCGGCGATTGCCCGGTCCACCCCCGGGGTGGTGGACCCGGCTTCGCCAGACCTCGTCAGCACGGTGGCCAACAGGGCCGCCAGCCCTCCGACGAGGAGGAGGATGATGAAAGTCTTCTTCATGGTTGGAATCTCCGGGTCGGAAGGTCGGTTGCCCTTCGGGCAGTGCGGACGGGGGTCATTCGTTGGCGAGCAGGCTCAGTTCACTTATGCAGGACCGAATTCCATCCATGTCCACATCGCCGTCTGGTCCCCGGAAGTCATCACCGGGACCGAGCGAACCGTCGGCATCGGGCATCGGATCGCTGACCGTCCAACCCCTGGAGCGGAGGCACCCGGTCAGGGCTATGAACTGTTCGTTGTCTTCCCTGATCTTCTCAGGGGTGCGGCCAACGCGCGACATCTGGAATTCCTGCATGGCGCTGATGATTCCGGACCTCGCGGCACAGAGTGTGAGCGCTTCGATGTAGGCGGGTTGGTTCACCGGTGCGCCATCGCCGAGCGTGGTGTCGGGGCGACCGATGAACTCGAAGCCCTCCTCTCCGAGGCAGCCGTTGAACTCCTCGAGGGCGTCCATCATCTGGATACCAGGTGGGGCCTTCACCTCGACCAGCGGAATGGTGTCCTTCACCGGGGCGACAGTGGTCGTGGTCGTGGTCGATGTCGATGTCGATGTCGGTGGTTCGTCGGTCGACGCCGATTCGGTGGGTGCCTCCTGCCTCACGACCTCATCCGTGCCGGCATCCTCGTCTGCGTCACCAGTGGGCGCCCCCAGCGTCGTCTCCGAAGCGGTCGCCTCCGCCGTCGACACAAGCGCAGTGGTCGTAGGCGCATCGGAGGTTTCGGGAGCGGCGGCGACCGCAGTGGCGGACTCGCCGAATCCGGCTGGCACCACTATTCGAACGGCCTGATCAGCCGAAAGCACCACGACCGTCCTGATGCCATCGGAGGTCGTGGCGTCCGAGGAACAGGCGATCAGGGGCGCAAAAAGGCAGAGGGCCATCGGAAAGAGGCGTTTCTTCATCACCTCAAACGCTAACGGTGACACCATGCACGTCACGTGTCGGAAAGGTTAGAAAACGATGATGTCGTCCGCCATGCTCCATCCGTATCCCAACTCCTAGCCTTGCTCCGTGGCCGACTTCTTCCAGAACGGTGTGATCGCCACCCTCCACGACCTCGGACGACGATCCACCGAGGATCTGGAGCGGGAGCTCAAGGAGTGGAGCAGCGAGACGCCCATGTCGTTGGTCATCCCATGCCTGGTGGCAGACCTGGATGCTCCCTCTCTGGAGAGGATCGTCCGCGAGCTGGCCGCCGTCCCCTACCTCGACGAGGTGGTCATCGGCCTGGACCGTGCCGATGCGTCCGACTTCGACCGGGCGCGTTCCATCTTCTCCCGCCTTCCCCAGCGCCACCGGATCCTCTGGAACGACGGACCCAGGCTGCAGTCCATCCGCGACGAGTTGGACGCCCACGACCTGTCCACCGGAGTGCCGGGCAAGGGACGCAACGTCTGGTTCTGCCTCGGCTACTTCCTGGCCGCTGGAACGGGCCGCATCGTGGCGCTCCACGATGCGGACATCCGCGACTATGACCGTTCCCTCCCCGCCCGGCTGCTGTATCCCATGGCGCACCCGTCCACCAGGTTCGGTTTCGCCAAGGGCTACTACCACCGGGCCTCGCGTGGGGCGCTCGACGGCGATCGCCTCTATGGACGGGTCACCCGGCTGTTCGTGACACCCCTCATCCGTGCAATGGCTGTCACCTTCGGCGGGCGCGACTACCTCGACTACCTGGACAGCTTCCGCTACCCGCTGGCAGGTGAGTGCGCCATGACCCTCGAGGTCGCCGAGTCGCTGCGTGTGCCGTCCGACTGGGGCTTCGAGATCGGCGTGCTGGCCGAGGTGCATCGGCACCTCCCCACCACCCGCATCTGCCAGGTGGACATTGCCGACGCCTATGACCACAAGCACAGGGAGCTCTCGGCCGAGGACCCTGACAGCGGCCTCCACCGGATGAGCGCCGACATAGCCAGGGCGATCTACCGCAGGTTGGCGATCTCCGGCGTGGTCCTCTCGACGGAGGGATTCCGGTCGCTGGAGGCCGCCTACGACCGCACGGCGCTGGACCTGATCGACCGCTACGAGGCGGATGCGGCGTTCAACGGCCTGAACTACGACCGGCACGGCGAGGAGGCCGCCATCCAGGTGTTCGCCGGGGCCATTGTCCGTGCCGGGGCCGAGTTCCTGGAGGATCCACTGGAGTCGACCTTCATCCCCAGTTGGTCACGTGTCAGGTCCGAGATTCCCGACATGGCCGAGCGGCTGGTCGCTGCCGTGGAGGCCGACGCCGCCTCCTAGGGCCTCCCGGATCGACGAATCAGGCCCCGGGTGCGTCGGAGCGCCCATTCGGTGCTACGGCGGATGCGGTGGAGGTGATGACACCTAAGGCCTAAGTGATCTTTCTTCCGTTACCCCTCGTTTCGCCTGCAATCACAGACATCTGCCGGGACGGGTAAGTCACGGTCGAAATCAGGGGGACTGCTTTGGGTACGGATTCGGCCCGGAATCGTGGTTCTCGAGCTCCTGGCAGCCGAAGCCACGAGAGACGCGACCCTCAGTGGATCAAGAGGGAATCGAACTCTCGACCTCTTCCGTGCCATGGCATGTCTACGAAGGTCCAGGCGGCAACTGTTCTTCGGTCCCACCCGAGTAGGCGGCCGAGGGGGGTTGTGAACTCCTGACTGATAGATGGTTCATATACTGGCCTTAGAACTGAGAAGGAGAATCAGATGACTCTAAGACTGGGCGACCTTGCACCCGACTTCAACGCTGCCACAACCCAAGGGCTGATTGATTTCCACTCTTGGAAGACCGACTCCTGGGCCGTGCTGTTCTCGCATCCCAAAGACTTCACTCCTGTCTGTACCACTGAGCTGGGCTATGCAGCCGGACTGGCTGAACAGTTCGCTGCCCGAAACGTAAAGGCCATCGGTCTATCTGTTGACTCGGTCACCGATCACCTGTCGTGGGCGGTAGATATCGCCGAGACGCAAGGCCACGCTGTGAACTTTCCGATGATCGGTGATCCTGATCGGGTGGTGGCTGACCTCTATGACATGATCCACCCCAACGCCAACGACACACTGACCGTGCGTTCAGTGTTTGTGATCGACCCTGCAAACAAGATCCGGCTGACCCTTACCTACCCAGCCTCAACGGGACGGAACTTTGATGAGATCTTGCGAGTTATTGACTCTTTGCAACTCACCGACACCTACAAGGTGGCGACCCCGGTGAACTGGACCAACGGGGACGACGTGATCATTATCCCTGCCATCGATAACGATCAGGCTGCCCAGATGTTCCCTGATGGCTGGGACGAACAAAGGCCCTATCTCCGAGTGGTGCCCCAGCCCTCGTAAAGAAAGCTCTCTTCTCCTCATAGTTGGCAGGCCCGCTCCCACGGGCAGCCTTCTGCAGACACTGACCATTCCTGCTCTATAGGTAGGAACTTCCGTTACGGACAAGCAACTCGAGCCATATCTACAACTCGCACCGTCTATGCCTCTCTGCTGAGAAGTCGAGGCAGATCTTCAGTCAGGCCATTGATCCTGATGCACCAACTAGGTTGGCCGGCATGGGAGATCTCGTCTGCATAGTCATGGGTGCAGGCAGTTCAAGGCGGCTCGGACGGCCAAAACAAACGCTTCCCTTCGGCGGTCAGAGCCTTCTTTCGCATGTTATGGGAGACATCGAAGAAGCACATTCGCTAACACGCGTTTACCTGGTACTCGGAGGCAGTTGCGAGGAAGCTGAGGATTCCCTCTCCCTCCAGCGCTCCCAAACGGTATACAACGATGGCTACGGAGAGGGATGTGCGTCGTCTCTGCTGGCAGGTCTGGATGCCGCCGGCGAGTGCGACGCCGTCATGATGTTGCTCGGTGACATGCCAGGAGTTACCGCAGAAATCATCGACGCTGTTGTCGCGGCTTGGCGGCAATCTCCGTCTTGGGCTGCTGTAACCAACTACCGAGGCCAACTCGGTCATCCGTTCATATTTAGCGCCTCATCGTTCGATGAACTGCGTCAACTCCATGGGGACAAGGCAGTCTGGAAGATTGTGGATTCTGCGCCTGAGAGCCGTTTGACACGGGTACCAGTCGACAAACCCCTGCCTCGAGATATTGACACTTGGGACGATTATGAGACCGCATGTGCAATGTTCAACTTCCCGGTTATTGACCAAGCGCATTCGTCGCGATAGCCATCCCCCTCGGCCAGAACGACTTCTCTGAGCCCGGCTGGCCGATTCGTTGAAAATCGTTCAGACCTCTAGCTGATCTGCCGACGGCCAAGCGCTGCAATAGCGATAGATACGATCTAGCCATGTACAGCATCGCGATGAGTGTCATGGCGTGCATTCGGGCAGGAACTCGCGTAGATCTGGCTTGGATCATCGACCAGCCTCAATCAATGGCCCCGGACCCAAGTAGGGCGATGGCCATAACCCCCGGAGGAGGGCGCCTTGGCTCACTCGGATCCGAAGCCCTCGAGGGTCAACTTGTCGAATTGGCCGGTCTCCAGAGCGGTGGGGGCCGGTTACTCAAACTCGAGATCGGATCTGCCAACGCTGAGGGCTTTGCCCATGGGTCGGGAGCAGAAGTAGAATGTGTACTGGTTCCAGGATCGGCGATGCCAGACAGCCTCTGGAAACGGCTCCTCGACCGAGATCCCGTGTGCCTCGTCAGCCACCTGGATGGCGACACGATCACTGACACCAAGCTTTACACCGCCAGCACAATCTCTGAATCAGAAGATCACGTTCATCGCCTATTTGATCGCAAGTCAAGCATCGCGGAGGTCGTCGGCGACACT
>JAAZXC010000120.1 GCA_014240365.1 Acidimicrobiales bacterium
GATGCCCGGGTGAAGGCCACAAGGGACGGCATCACCGTCGGTGGCCAGAAGATCAAGGTCCTCTCGGAGCGCAACCCGGCCGACCTGCCGTGGGGAGACCTCGGCGTCGACGTCGTGATCGAGTCGACCGGTTTCTTCACGAGCCGTGACAGTGCGGCCCTGCATCTCGACTCGGGCGCCAGCAAGGTCATCATCTCGGCGCCGTCCGGCGACGCCGACGCCACCTTCGTGGTCGGTGTGAACGACGACGACTACGACCCGGCGAAGCACCACGTCGTCTCCAACGCCTCGTGCACGACGAACTGCTTCGTTCCGATGATCAAGGTTCTGGACGACGCCTTCGGGGTGGAACAGGGCTTCATGACGACGACGCACGGCTACACCGGCGACCAGAGCCTGGTGGACGGCCCCCACAGCGACCTCCGGAGGGCAAGGGCGGCTGCCATCAACATCGTGCCCACCTCCACAGGCGCAGCCCGGGCGACCAGCCTCGTCATGCCCAAGATGAAGGGGAAGTTGGACGGCATCTCCCTGCGGGTGCCGATCCCGGACGGTTCGATCACCGACTTCGTCGGAACCCTCAGGAAGCCGGCCACGGTCGAGCAGGTCAACGCCGCCTTCGCTGCTGCGGCCCGAAAGGGACCCCTCTCCAAGGTCCTGGACTACAGCGAGGAGCCGCTGGTGTCGTCGGACATCGTGGGTCGGCCGGCCTCGTGCACGTTTGACGCCGGGCTCACCATGGCGGTCGGAAGCATGGTGAAGATCTGTGGCTGGTACGACAACGAGATGGGCTATTCGACCCGTCTCGTCGACCTGGCGCGCATTGTCGGCACCCGACGGACGAAGAAGGCGAAGGCCGGAAAGCGCCGCTAGGCGGACCGGCCCACCGATTCCGTGGACGTTCCCCAACTCGAGGACCTCGGCGACCTGAACGGTCGGCGGGTGCTGGTCCGGTGCGACTTCAACGTGCCACTTGCCGGCGGGGTCATCACCGATGACCTGCGCATCAGGGCGGCGGTTCCCACCCTCCGGTTCCTCGTGGATGCCGGGGCCCATGTCACGGCGTGTTCCCACCTGGGTAGGCCAGACGGCTCACCTGACGCGCCGTATTCCATGGACCCGGTACGCGCCAGGCTGGCCGAGCTCGTCCCCGGTGTGGAGCTGCTGGAGAACCTCCGGTTCGATCCCGGCGAGACGGCTGATGACCCGGGCTTCACCGAGCGCCTGATCGAAGGCCACGATGTCTATGTGAACGACGCCTTCGGCGCCTCTCACCGGGAGCACGCCTCGGTCGTGGGTCCGCCCCGGCACCTGCCGTCGGCGGCCGGCCGTCTACTTGCCCGGGAGGTGGAGGTGCTTTCCGGCCTGCGCGACTCTGCCCGCCACCCCTTCGTCGGGATCCTGGGCGGCGCCAAGGTGAGCGACAAACTGGGCGTCATAGAGGCTCTTCTTGACGTGGTCGACGAGCTCATTGTTGGTGGCGGCATGTGCTTCACCTTCCTGGCGGCGAAGGGGGCCAACGTCGGCTCGTCGCTACTGGAGGAGGACCTGATCGAGGATTGTGCCCGGCTACTGGATTCCGGTGCGCCGATCCGACTGCCGCTGGATATCACGGCGCTCGGCCCCGGGGGGAAGATCGGGGATCCGTCGGCAGGGGGAGAGGTGCGCCAGGTCGGCACGTCGATGCCCGACGGCTGGATGGGTCTTGATATCGGTCCCGGCTCGGCCGTGGAGTTCTGTGATGTGATTGCCGACGCCCGAACCGTGTTGTGGAACGGTCCCATGGGCGTATTCGAGGATCCCCGGTTCGCCGCAGGAACCCGTACCCTCGCCGAGGCCGTCGCAGCCTGCCGTGGCTTCACGGTGGTGGGTGGAGGCGACAGTGCGGCGGCTACCCGCCAGTTCGGGCTTGCCGACGCTATGGACCACGTTTCGACCGGCGGCGGTGCTGCGCTGGAGCTGATCGAGAAGGGCGACCTGCCGGGCCTGGCGGCCCTTCGCGGCGAGCACGGGTCAGCCGGAAACTAGACAGGGATTTGGAGAGGGAGCCGAAGATGGCCAATCGCAAGCCGCTCATCAGCGGAAATTGGAAGATGAACCACAACCACTTCGAGGCCATCCAGATGGTACAGAAGTTGAGCTACGCGCTGTCCCAGAACGACTACGACGCGGTGGACGTGTCCGTCCATCCGCCGTTCACCGACATCAGGTCCATCCAGACGGTTCTGGAGTCGGACGGCATACCGATTGCGCTCGGAGCACAGAACTGCCACTGGGAGGCGAAGGGTGCCTTCACCGGCGAGGTCGCCCCGGCGATGCTGGCCAAGATGAACGTGTCGGTGGTGATAGTCGGACACTCGGAGCGGCGGGAGCTGTTCGGCGAGACCGACGACGAGGTGAACCGCAAGGTGAAGGCCGTCCTGTCCAACGCCATGACACCGATCATGTGCTGCGGGGAGACCCTCGGTGAACGTGAGGCCGACGGAGCGGCTGCGAAGGTGGAGCGCCAGGTGCTCGTAGGCCTCGCCGGCCTGAAGGCAGAACAGGTGGCCGGTCTGGTGATCGCCTACGAACCCATCTGGGCGATCGGTACGGGCATGACGGCGGCTCCGGAATACGCACAGGAGATGTGCAGCGCCATTCGCGGAGTGGTGCGTTCGAAGTGGGGCGCAGAGGCGGCCAATGGAGTTCGGATCCAGTACGGAGGCTCGGTGAAGGGGGTCAACGCTCCGGATCTCATGGGCCAGGCTGACATCGACGGAGCGCTCGTCGGCGGGGCGTCGCTGGACGCTGACGAATTCGCCCGGATCATCGCCTATCGACTGGTCGGGTGATCGGCCGACCACCGATAGCCTGAGGCCATCATGTTCGTGATCGTCGCCATCATCCAGGCCTCCTCAGGGCTCGGCCTCATCTTCCTGGTCCTCCTGCACAGCGGCAAGGGCGGTGGCCTGTCCGACATGTTCGGCGGTGGCATCGGTGCCCAGACCGCTGGCTCCACCGTGGTGGAGCAGAACCTGGACCGGATCACCGTTCTGACGGCTCTGGTCTTCGCCTTCACCACGATTTCCCTCGGCCTGCTCTTCTAGCCGGTTCTTCCGCCTACTTCTCGAA
>JAAZXC010000121.1 GCA_014240365.1 Acidimicrobiales bacterium
CAGCTCGTTTCTGAAAACCGACCGCAATATGACTCCGTTGCACGTATTGCGTCAGCGATGAGAGAGCCTCGGCCCTCCCAAGCGCGCTGCGGGGACCGGCTACGCGACGACCACGGAACCCGTGTCCTCACACATGCCGACTTCCGATCCGTGTGGTTGGGCGCTGAAGACGCCGACGATCTGGGCGAGGTCGAGCTGGACCTGGCAGACGACGAACACCTGGAGAAGCTCCGCTCCAGGATGAGCCGGCCCACTCCATGGGGTGCGACACGCACGCCACCATCGGCAACCGAACTCCGCAAGTGGGCGGAAATGGACGTCACGGGTGGATCCCGGTCGTGGCAGGTTCCGGAGCCCTCCGTGACCGTCGATGACGGCGACGAGGTGGTTCTCGGCGGCCGGACATGGCTCGCCGTCCACACGCCGGGTCATACCCACGACCACCTCTGCCTCTTCGACCCGGCCGACGGACTGCTCCTGTCGGGCGACCACGTGCTCCCCACTATCACCCCACACATCAACGGCATCGGGCCCATGGACGACCCCCTCGCCACCTTCTTCCGATCCCTGGAGCGAATGAAGGAACTGCCGGGCGTGACCAACGTGCTACCGGCGCACGGCCACCCCTTCACAGACGTGGCCGGTCGGGTGGATGCCATCCTCGGCCACCACGAGGAACGCCTCGAGACCATCCGTGAGGCCGGAGACGACCTCGGCAACGGAACCGTGGAGTCGTTCATGCAGCGCCTCTTCAAGGAACGTTCCTGGGGGGACATGGCGGCCAGCGAGACGTACGCCCACCTCGAACACCTTCGGATTCTGGGATTGGCGACCCGCGACGAACTCGCAGGTCAGGCCATCTATCGGACCCGTTGATTTAATCGTTTGACGGGTGGGTGCCCCGTCCACTTGAGTAGTGGGCGTTCGGACGGCCCTAGAGTTGACGTCCGGAGGGGTGGAATCAGCCACCCGAGGAACACAGGAACCCAAGGAACCAGACCCACGATGAACGAGCACCGCTGCCACCGTCACGGCCATCCGGCCGGCGCGCACGTGTCCTCGTCGCGTACCCATCTGTTCGTAAAGCCGGACACGTCGATGGATGTCACCTATCTGACGTCCACGACGACCGTGTTCCGGACCACTGGTTTCTGGACCATCCACCAGCGGCCCCGGGGAGCGAACAGCTGAACAGCTGAACGCACACCAACCCCCGAGGCCGCCGGAGAAATCCGGCGGCCTTCTTCGTTTTTCAGACCACCCACCGAATCATCCAGAGAAGAGATCAGAGGAGCAGGCCATGCAGGCACTCATGTACGAAGCCGAGACCTGGCGGCAACAAGCCGCTTGCGCCCGACTGGGCGTCCCCACGGGTGTGTTCTTCTCCGACGACCTCGGCGACATCGCCCAGGCCAAGTTGATATGCGCCGACTGTCCCGTCATGGAATCGTGCCTCGAGGGCGCCATCCGACGTGGCGAGCCATGGGGCGTGTGGGGAGCCCAGCTCTTCCGCAACGGTCACATCCTGACCAGCAAGAGACGTCGGGGACGACCGTCCAAGGTGCCCCGAACCGAGGACCAGCTGCTCATGGTGCCGATACCGGTGCGTCTGCAGCGCGAGCTCCTCTCAGCCTGAACCGCCCCGCAACCCAGGTTGCTCCGCCGGCCCGGTCCCCTCCCCGGGCCGGCGGAGCGGGGACACGAATATCGCCAGAAGCACGGGCCGGGGTGACGCAGTTGCGAGCCCCGGCCCGTGGGCACCAACCATGTCGGCGGCTACGGTCTGGCGTCGTGACCAGACGAGCCGCCGGCGCCATCCTCGCAGCGTCGCTGGTCCTGGTCGGCGGTTGCGCCTCGTCCGGCGACAACGCCGGTGCGCCCCACAGCGACCCGGTCACCACCATGGCGTTCGAACTCTGGGACGGGTCCACGACGAGTCTCACCGACCTGGTGGCCGAGGACGGCCGGCCGGTGGTGGTCAACCTGTGGGCCACATGGTGCACGCCGTGCCTGGAGGAGATGCCGGACATCCAGGAAGCCCATGAATCTCTCGGTGCCGACGTCCGCTTCCTGGGGATCAACGTGAGTGACTCTCCGACGCTCTCGGCCCGGCGGGTAACCGAACTCGGCATCACCTACCTTCAGGGCCGTGACCCTGAAGGCCTGTTTACCGTGGCGCTCGAAGCCGTCGGGTTGCCGGTGACCGCTTTCATCGGCTCCGGAGGCGATCTGGAACACGTCCACCATGGCCGCCTCGATACCGCCGACCTGGAAGCGGCGATCATGGAGTACATGTCATGAACCGGCCCCGTCACCTGAGGCGAACGTGATCAGCGTCGGGCTGGCCGTACCTTTCACCCTCGGAATCGTGACCGCGGTGAACCCCTGCGGGTTCGCCATGCTCCCCACCTGGCTCGGATACTTCCTGGGCCGCGACACCGCCGACTCCGATGCCCGCACCGAACAGATCCTCCGGGGACTGTCGGTCAGCCTCACCCTCACCGCTGCCTTCGTGCTGGTGTTCGGGGCCCTCGGCCTGGCTGTCAACTCGATCACCAGCGAGGGGGCCATTGCGTCAAAGACACCGTGGGTGACGGTCGCCTTGGGCATCGCCCTCGTTCCCTACGGGCTCGCCCTGCTCACCGGACGCCAGATCAGGCTCCCGTTCTTCAAGCCGGGCAGGGGGCCCCGCAACCGGGAGGTCTGGTCGGTCCTGGGGTTCGGAGTCTCATATGCCGTGGT
>JAAZXC010000122.1 GCA_014240365.1 Acidimicrobiales bacterium
ACGTGTCCGGCGGACGGAAGATCCGGCTCTCCTGGTCGGAGCAGGCCGCTATGTCGCCGACATCGTACCCGACGACGCGCTCCATGCCGTCTTCGTGCGGTCCGTCGAGCCCCACGGCGAAATCCGGGCCATCCACGCCGACGACGCCCGTTGTCTTCCGGGGGTGGTCGCCGTCTTCACGGCCGACGATCTTGGGATCAAGCCGGTCGCACCGTCCCTACCCATGCTCGACCAGGCCATGCTTCGCAGCGCCCTGGCACGAGACAGGGTGCGATACGTGGGAGAAGCTGTGGCGGTCGTGTTGGCCACCTCGGCGGTCGCCGCTGCCGATGCCGTCGAAGTGGTCGTCCTGGAGGTAGAACCGCTGCCCGCTGTGGTCGGCTTCGACGCAGCGCGTTGCGACGATGTGCTGCTCCACCCCGATGCCGGCACCAATCGGTGCTACAGCATGGGTGGCGAGCCCGCGCCGGATCTCTTCGACGGTTGCGAGGTGGTCGTAGAACTCACCTTCGCGAACCCGCGGTTGAACGGGGCACCGATTGAACCCCGTGGAGCGGTCGCCCAATGGCGGGAAGAAGACGGCCGCCTGCGCCTCACCCAGTGGTCGTGTACCCAGTTCCCCCATCGAGCCCGGGATTCACTGGCGGCCGCCTGTGGCGTAGAGACAGGCGACGTCCGGGTCATCACCCCTGAGGTCGGTGGCGGTTTCGGAGCCAAGAACGGGAGCTACCCCGAGGACATCGTGGTGGCTCTCGCCGCCCGAGCCACGGGTCGCCCTGTGTGCTGGATCGAGACCCGGAGCGAGTCGATGCTGAACCTCGCCCACGGGCGGGGCCTGGAACTCACCGCCACCCTCGGCGGAGACAGCGACGGCACCCTGGCTGCCTACCGCCTCCACATCGACCAGGACGCGGGTGCCCATCCGGGGATCGGTGCCTTCCTTCCGGTGTTCGGCCAGATGATGGCCACTGGTTCGTACGACATACCGAAACTCGAGTTCTCTGCCGAATCCTGGGTAACCACCACCGTTCCGATGGGGGCGTACCGGGGGGCGGGTCGCCCGGAGGCCACCCATGGGATCGAACGGATCATGGATCGGTACGCGGTCGAGATCGGCATGGATCCCGCCGAGTTGCGCCGCCGAAACTTCATCGACCCCGAGGTGTTTCCGTTCACCACACCGTCGGGTCAGGTGTACGACAGCGGTGCCTATGCCGACGCCCTCGACGCCGTCCTCGACGCCTTGGGCATCGAGGACCTCCGTGCCGATCAGGATCGCCGGCGGGGTGACGATGAGTGTTCGCTCCTGGGGATTGGCTTCGCCGCCTACGTTGAGATCGCGAATCCGACGCGGGCCCCGGAGTTCGGGAGCGTGACCATCCGCCCCGACGGTTCGGCGGTCGTACTCACCGGATCGTCCGCCCACGGGCAGAGCCACCACACCACGTTCGCCCAGGTGGCCGCCGACGTACTGGGAATCGACTTCGACCTGATCGAGGTTCGACACGGCGACACCGACGAGGTGGTCCGCGGAGGCGGTACCGGTGGTTCCCGCTCGTTGCAGACTGGCGGCGTGGCCGTCCACCGGGCGAGCGAGGCCGTGGTCGAGGATGCGAAGCGGGTCGTCGCCGGCCTGCTGGAGGCCAGCGCTGATGACGTCGTGCTGGACGTCGACTCGGGCGTATTCTCGGTGGCGGGGTCGCCGACGGTCCACGTCGGCTGGGTGGATGTGGCCGCTGAGGCCGCCCGGATCGGGGAACAACTCGCCGAAGAGGTTGATTTCCAACCCTCGGAGGCGACGTTTCCGTTCGGGGTGCACGCCAGCGTCGTCGAGGTGGACCGCGAGACCGGCCAGGTCAGCATCCTGCGCCACGTGGCCTGTGACGACGCCGGCATCATCGTGAACCCGATGATCGTCGACGGGCAGGTCCACGGCGGAATCGCCGCTGGCGTGGCCCAGGCGCTCATGGAGGAGTTCCGATACGCCGACGACGGGACACCGCTGACGACGAACTTCATGGACTATGGCATCGTGTCGGCTGTCGAGCTTCCGTCCTTCGAACGGATCGTCCAGGAGACGCCCACCGACGTGAACCCCCTCGGCGTGAAAGGCATCGGAGAGGCCGGGACGATCGGTGCGATGCCCGCCGTTCAAAACGCCGTGGTCGACGCGCTGGCCCACCTTGGCGTCCACCACGTCGATATTCCGTTGGTGTCGCAGCGGGTGTGGGAGACGATCAGCTCCGCAACCGCCGACAACGCGTAACGCCTATCGCTCAGGCCATGGCCACCCCAATCGAGTAGATCACCGTCGAATGCGCCGACTCCCGCTTCCTGTGTCTCAAGTGTTCCGCTGGACGTCACCCGATAGCGATCAGTGCAACAGCGAGGCTTGATCCGCCGAGTCCGAATGCCTGCCACCACCACATTCTCTGTCCTCGTATCGCAACACCAAGGAGCACAGCTACCGCTGCGTACTGCGAAGACACGACACTCACCGCTGCGAGGCTCCCTCCCCTGAGGGCAAAGACGAACAGGACCACTGCTGCGATCCCAGATATGCCAGCACCGAAGGAGACGATGAAGTCGCGTCGTTCACTCGGAAAGATCCGGGGCCCGGTAGAGCGAGCAACTGAGATCGCATTTCGGGCTCGGGCAACGCTGCGAACTGTGGATACGGGGTGTCGAGGA
>JAAZXC010000123.1 GCA_014240365.1 Acidimicrobiales bacterium
CGAGTGGGTCACCAAGATGGACGACGACGACTGGTACGGCGCCGAACACGTCTCCGACCTGGTGTTGGCCGCCGGGTACTCGGGGGCCGACCTGGTCGGGAAGGGTTCCGAGTTCGTCTACCTGGAGGGCTCCGACGTGACGATTCGCCGGGGCCTCGGCGCCGGTGAGGCCCCCAGCCGCACCCTCAGCGGGGGCACCCTCCTCGTGCGCTCCTCGGTGCTGCGCGAGGTGGACGGCTGGCGGGGCGTGCCCCGCAGCGTCGACGTTGCCCTCATAGACGACGTGGCGTCGGCTGGCGGCGTGATCTGGCGGACCCACCCGTTCGGCTACCTGCTGCGGCGCACTACCGGCCAACACACCTGGACGGTCGACGAGAAGTACTTTGAACGTCAGGCCGAGCAGCGGTGGGATGGCCTGGCCCTAGACGTGGCCGGCGTGTGTGAGGTCAGCGAGCCTCTGTCGGGCTGACCGGTTCGCCGAAGCGCACCACGATTGTGGTCCCCGGGCCGTCGCCCAGCGTGACGTCGCCGCCGGACTCCTCGGCGACGCGCCGCACGATGTCCAGGCCCAGGCCGCTGCCGCCGCTGGACGACCCCCGGTCGAACACGTCGGTGGATGGCAGGCCGTCGCCCTCGTCGGCAATGGTCAACCGCGGTGGGCCAGAGGCCACTGAAACGGTGAAACCCACCTCGGCCACCGTGTGGGTGAGCACGTTTTGCACCAGGTTGTCAAGCACGCTGAGGACTTCGGCGGCCGGCAGGTTGACTAGGACCGGCGTCGTTTCGTCCACCTCAGCTTCAACGGTGCGTTTCTGTGCTGAGGCCACCACCCTCCAGAACCCCATTCTCTGGGCAACCACGGCCGGAAGGTCGCAGATGGTGGACTCGGCCGACTCGGTCCGGCGAACGTCCTCGATGAGCGCCGTGACCTCGCCTTCCAGGTGGACGATGTCGCCGATCAGGGCGTCGCGTTCACCTAAATCGGCTACCGACTCGGCTTGGAGGCGCAGGGCGGCGATCGGGGTGCGCAGCCGGTGTGACAGGTCGGCAATGCGTTCGCGTTCGGCAGCCAGCAGGTCGGTCAGGCGTTCGGCCAACTGGTTGAAGGCCCGGCCGCTTTCGGCGACCTCGCCCGGCCCTCCGGGTACCACCCGGGCCGACAGGTCGCCACCTGCCCAACGGTGGGCGGCATCGGAAAGATCCTGCACGGGACGCACGACGGAGGAGGCCAACCGGTCGGCCAGCGGAACGGACCCCACCACCACGATGAGGCCCAGAGCGGTCAGGATCAGCCACGACGACCCGACGCCCTCCCGGAGCGTGTCATTGTCGACAAACGCTGTGACGACCAGTTGGCCGTCCTCGCCGGCGAACGTCACCGGAACGATGGCCAGCGCCCCGTCGGCCACCTTGGCCACCACTGAGCCGGTGGCCGCCGACGCCACGGCGACGGCATCATCCGGCCCGCTGCCTATTAGCGAGCCATCGGCCATCAGCACCAGGAGGTCAGACGAGTCGAACGAGTGGAGCACGAACTCCACCTCGGCCACACCCGGCAGATCGCCGGTCGAGCCGGCTACAGCGGCAAGGGCGGTGGCTACACCGCGGGCGTCAGACTGTGCCCCGGCCAGGGCCCGAAGGCGGGCCTGAGATTGAACGGAGCGACCGAGTGGCACCAGAAATCCGACGGCCAGCATCACGGCCAGGGCCACGAACACCAGTGCCAGGCGACGCCGCATTCAGGCTCCGGGGTCCACGAGGCGCACGCCGGCGCCGATCACCGTGTGCAGGTACCGTCGTTCATCGTCAGGCTTTTCGCCCAATTTCTTGCGGATTGTCGACAAGTGGACATCGACGGTGCGACCCTCGGTACCTGTCGGGGCCTTCCACACCGCTGCGTGCAGTTCCTCCTTGGACACCACTTGGGTGGGGCGGGCTGCCAGGTAGGCCAACACGTCGAACTCCTTGGCCGTCAACTCCAGCAGACGACCGTCGAACTCGGCCTCTCGGGGTCCGAGTCGGATCTCCAGTCCACCCACCGTTAGGACGTTGTCGGTGTCGGCTTTGCCCCGCCGGAGCAGGGCGCTGATGCGGGCGCTCAACTGGGGGCCAGATACGGGCTTCACCACGTAATCGTCGGCGCCGCCGTCAAAGGCCGCCAAGATGGTGGCCTCATCCTCCCGGGCGGTGAGCACCAGCACTGGCACGTCGGCCACGCTGCGCACCATCTTGAGTAGGTCCAGACCGTCCAGGTCGGGCAGGCCGAGGTCGAGCACCAGTGCGTCCGGGGGGTTGGTGGTGAGCGAACGCAGGCCTTCTAGGCCGGTGCCCTCGCTGGTGACCCCGTAGCCGTCGCCGGCCAGGTGGCGGCACACCAGTTCGCGTATCCGCTGGTCGTCCTCGATCACAAGGATGTCGGCCATAGCTGCTCCCGAGGGTGTTGCGGCTTCATAGGATGGCACGAAGGCCCGACCATGACGATACTGGTGTTCTTCATGCGACAACCGTTGGTGGTGATTGGCTGGCTTCTAGCGACGGCTGGTGTGGTCTACGTGGCGAACACTGCGGTGGAACTGGTGGA
>JAAZXC010000124.1 GCA_014240365.1 Acidimicrobiales bacterium
CGAGTTCTCCGAGGAGATCACCGGTGTGGCCGCACCGGTGTGTGACGGCGACGGGGAGACTGTCGCATCGGTGACGGTGTACGGGCCGGACTTCCGGTTTCCGGGGGACGCCGACACGTGCGAGATCGAACGCCTGGTGGTCGAGACCGCCAAACGGGTGGGTGCCCTACTGGGCGACTAGGTGACCGGTGTGACCCGGTCAACTACGCGGAACGGGTAGGTCTGCTGGTGCCGGGCCTCGCCGACCTCGGCGACGACTCGGTAACCGCCCTCGTGGGGGAATGCGATGGTGGCGTTCAGGGCCAGTGCCGAGCGTGAGTCGCTGCCGGGCGTCCGCCCCGGGGGCCGACCCACCTCGACATCGAGCTGCCACTGGATCAACCTCGAACCGCCGTCCTCGTCCTCGACCCAGATGGTGAGCTGGTGCTTCTCGTTGGCCTCGTCCCAGTGCACGAGCGTCGCCAGGGCGATCGAGATGAGGTTGGCGTCCGGCTCCCGCCCTTCGGTGTAGGTACGCGTCAGGGTGTCCCACCCGCCGCCGTTCATGTAGAGGAGGCCGTTCTGGACCTCGACATGGTTGGCGAGCGTGAGGAGTGCGATCTCAGGCATGGGAGATGGATCCTCCCATGCCGTCTGCCACGGACACCAGTCAGCCCCGTTCCGCCGGGTAGGTCGCCGTTCGTAGACTTCACCGTGATGTCCCAATCTGTGGTGCTCGCTCCGGATGAGGTCGCTGCCGACCATCCCTGTACCGACACTTCCCTGTACGTGGCCGACCGGGGGCTGTTGGCATACATGCTCCAGGACGTCAAGGCGCTCGTTCGGCTGGCCTCGGCCGGGACCCGTGACGTGATCGCGTACGAGTCGGTCACCTGGTTCGTCCACGGGCTGAAGCGTCGGATCGTCCCCTGCGACCTGGATCGTCTGGTTGACGGTGCAGAGCTCGAGGTGGTCGGCTTCTTCGGGAGTCGTCGGCTGGCCGGTGGCGTCGACTCGATCAGTGAGGTCGTGCTGCATGCCACGAAGTACTGGGACTACGGCCCGGTTCCAGACGGCCAGCCGACCTGGACAGCGGTCCGGGCGTGGTGAGTCGGCTACTGCCAGGCGGCAGGGCGGCAGGGCTACCCATGTACGACTGGCCGGAGGTCCACGGTGCAGTCGATGCCCTGTGGGCGGCCATTTACTGGCGACTTCGGGATGCCGGGATCGACGCCCCGGAAGGCGTCTGGCGACCTGACCGACCCGAGGACTTGTGGACCCATCCCGACCTGCTCATCGGAGAGATGTGCGGCTACCAGATCGTCAACGAATTGCGTGGTCGGGTCGAGGTGCTCGGCGTTCTGGATCGCGGCGTCGACGGTTGCGAGCCCGGCGACTACCGGTCCGTTCTGGTCTGCCGGGACGACGACCCGGCTGTGGGCCTGGAGGACTTTCGGGATCGGACGGTGGCGGTAAACGGCCACCGGTCGCAGTCGGGTTACGGGGCACTGGTGCATGAGGTCGCACCGTTGGCCGTCGACGGCCGGTTCTTCGACAGCGAGGTGACCACCGGGTCCCACCGTGGGTCGATGAGGGCTGTCGCCGACGGGCGGGCCGACGTGGCAGCCATCGACGAGGTGAGCTGGCGCCTCGGCCTGGATCACGAGCCGGTCGTCGACCGGTTGCGCATCGTGGCCTGGACCGAGCCGACGCCCGGGGTCCCGCTGGTCACCTCTTGGACGAACGCCGGGCTGCGGGACAGGCTGAACGATGCCATTTCGACGGCGGTCGCCGACCTGGACGTGAAGGTCCGGGAGCCACTCCACCTCTACGGCTACCGGCCCCGCCCCACGTCGGACTACGAGGTAATCGTCGAACGCCTGGCCGCCGGCAACCTCTGATACGGGTAGTAACAGGTGCCAACTACCGTTGTGCCATGGACATCTCCACAGAGGATTTGAGCGCAGATTCCGGCAGGTTTCTGGAGCTGGCGAGAAGCGGCGAGGTCGTCGGCTGCTGAAACGGTCGAGTGCCACACTGCCGCCCCACGGGAGGCGCCGGTCCAGCCCGCCGTTACCATTCCGTCTGCGGGGTGGAGCAGTCTGGTAGCTCGTCGGGCTCATAACCCGAAGGTCGCAGGTTCAAATCCTGCCCCCGCCACCAAGTAGAAGGCCCGGTCTTTATGACCGGGCCTTTCTCGTAGGGTTCTGCTAATCAAAAACTAGGGGGCTGAGCCAATGGCTGAAGAAATAGTGACTGCCGTTCGCCGCTGATTCTGCGAAGAGCGGTTCGGGCTTCGGCCAGCTATGACTTTGATGAGCACCGCAACATATTCGGTGACCTTGTCCACTTACTCAGGGGCTTCAACAGCAACTTCGTGCAGTTCTTTTAAAGCGTTGAATGTCATTATGGCGGCTATTTCTCCAGTTTCGTCCAGTATCTCATAGATTGGTTTATCGCTTGAATAAGGTCTTAGGCTAAAAAGAACAACTACATCTTCTTGCCCACCGCCTTCCGTGTGCGGTTCATCATTTGCAA
>JAAZXC010000125.1 GCA_014240365.1 Acidimicrobiales bacterium
ACGAGCGCTCTTTGGCCCGCGTACTCGTCGGTCACGCTGACGAGCGCTACGCCAGGCGTATCGCCCGCGCTGTGGTGGCCGCTCCCCGGTACGACGCCTATCGACGCTTCCGCCGGAGGGCTGTCCTAGTTGGTGTCCTTTTAGCGGGGATAGCCGGCCTCTTCGGATGGCGTCTGGCCACCCTGCAACTCCTCGATCCCGACCGATTCGTAGCCCACGGAGAGTTACAGCGCATCAAGACTGTTCCCCTCCAAGCGGCCCGGGGTGCCATCGTGGATCGCAACGGTGTCGACCTCGTCCTTTCAGTGCCGCGTGTGTCGGTATGGGCTAATCCGCTCCAGGTGGAGGATCCGGTCAGGGCGGCGAGGGTGCTGTCCAGCGTCCTGGACGCCGACGTTTCGCTTCTGGAGCAGCGACTATCTAAGGATTCCCAGTTCGTCTGGCTGGGACGCCAGGTCTCCGACGAGGTGGCCGCAGCGACCCTTCGGCTGGGGGTGACCGGCGTTTACTTCGACGAGGAACGAGCGCGGGTCCGGCCGGGCGGCGACTCGGCTCTGGCCGTCTTGGGGCGGACGGACATCGACGCCAATGGCATTAGCGGCATGGAGTCGGTTTACGACAGCCTCCTGTCGGGGACCGACGGCGAAAAGATCGTGGAGAGGGGACCCCGGGGCGTCTCCATCCCGGGCGGCGAGTACTCGCTGGAGCCGGCCACCCACGGACGAACCCTGGTTCTGACCCTGGACCGCGCCCTCCAGTTTGAGGCGGAGCGGCTGCTGATTGAGGGGGTGGAGCGGACCGACGCCGAGGGTGGAGTCCTGGTGGCCATGGACCCGGCAACCGGGCAGATTCTGGCCTCGACCACGGTCCGGAGGGACAAGGATGGTCTGGTCGAAATCTCCAGCGAACACAGGGCCGTCACCTGGACCTACGAGCCGGGCTCCATCATCAAGCCCCTAACCTTCTCGGCCATCCTGAACGGGGCAGTAGCCGCCCCCGAGACCGTGCGCGAGGTGCCGGGACGGCTGGATGTCCACGACGCCACCTTCAAGGACACCCCAGCACACGACCCCGAGGAACTCACGGTGGCCGACATTGTCCGTCGATCCTCCAACGTAGGCACCATCCTGTGGGCTCAGGACCTAGGTCCGGAGGCTCTCCACGAAGAGTTCCGGGAGTTCGGACTGGGGTCGGTGACCGACCTGGACTTCCCGGGGGAGGCTCGGGGAATCCTGGAACCAGTGGGGCGCTGGTCCGGGACATCGCTGCCCACCATCGCAATCGGCCAGGGCGTGGCCGTCACCCCGCTCCAGATGCTGACCGCCTACGCCACCCTGGCCAACGGCGGAATCAGGTCCGCGCCCACCTTGGTGCTCGGAACGCGAGACGATGGTGGGGTGTTCAGCCCCCGTCGTGTTCGACCGTCGATGACTGTCGTACCGGCTGCCGTCGCCTCCGAGGTAGTGGCCATGATGGAGCGGGTGGTGGAGTCGGGGACCGGGACGAGGGCCCAAGTAACCGGCTATCGCGTCGCCGGCAAAACCGGTACGGCATGGAAACCGCATTCGTCTGGGGGATACGGCAGCAAAGGTGACCGGACCTACGTGGCCAGCTTCGCCGGCTTCCTCCCAGCAGAGGCACCCCGGTTGGCAGTGCTGGTGGTTGTCGACGAGCCGGCTGGGCACAGTTACTCGGGTGGGCGGGCGGCGGCCCCAGTGTTCGCCGAGTTCGCCCGGTTCGCAGTTCGCCAATTACGAATTCCGTCGGTCGACGAGCGAGTCGGCTTGGACCATGCTGGTCGCGTGATGGCCATGACTCCGGCCCGCAACCGAATCCTCGTCGAAGCGGCCGAGGCAGCCCGTCTTGAGGCCGCCGGGGCCACGACCGGAGGCTGAGGTGCGCCTGGAGGCGCTGCTCCGCTCGGCCGGGCTCGACGATCCGGTAGAGGGCGGAGGCCCCGAAGTGGACCGCGTCGCACACGACTCGCGTGTCGTGGTCGCTGGCGACCTCTTCTGCTGTGTACCCGGTGACACCTACGACGGACACGACTTCGCCGAGGGAGCGGTGACGGCGGGAGCGGCGGCCGTGCTTGCCGAGCGGCCGTTGGACCTCCCGGTGCCCGTGGTCATCGTCAATTCGGTCCGGAGGGCCATGCCGCACCTAGTGGCGGCGGCTGAGGGATGGCCCTCTCGTGACCTCGACCTGGTCGGAGTCACCGGGACGAACGGTAAGACCAGCGTGGTCCACCTCCTAGACGCCGTCCTCAAACGTGCTGGCCGGACCACGGCCACCCACGGAACTCTGTCCGGTGACCGCACGACCCCGGAAGCCACCGACCTTCAGCCCCTCCTGCGCTCCTGGGTGGCGACGGGCGTCGACGCGGCAGCTATCGAGGTCTCCTCCCACGCCCTGTCGCAACACCGGGTCGACGGGACGACCTTCGCTGCCG
>JAAZXC010000126.1 GCA_014240365.1 Acidimicrobiales bacterium
GCCGGCTGGGAGGGACCGTGGCTGTCCATGCCGCCCCGAAACGTGGTACCCAAGCCTCTCCAACGCCCCCACCCCCCGCTATGGGTGGCGTGCAGCCAGCGGGAGACCATTCACCTGGCAGCCCAAAAGGGCATGGGCGCCCTGACCTTTGCCTTCGTGGAGCCCGGCGAGGCCGAGCAGTGGATCGGCGAGTATCACGAGATCATCGCCTCGGAGGCCTGCGTCCCGGCGGGATTCGCCGTCAACCCAAACGTGGCGTGCGTACTGCCTTTCTTGTGCCACGAGGACGAGGAAACAGCGCTGGAGCGTGGCATCGACGGGGCTCACTTTTTCGGATACTCGCTGGCCCATTACTACTGGTTCGGTCAGCACCGTCCTGGCGTCACCGACGTCCACGAGGAATTCACCCGTAACCGCAGCCTGTACGGCTTCGACCGGGACACGGCCACCCAGCTGGGCGGCAACCTCCGGGCCCAGATGCAGGGCAATGGGCTGCTGGCCCTCCGGGGTGCTATCGGCACCCCCGATCAGGTCCGGGACCTCCTGCGGGAGTACGAGGCGGCCGGCGTGGACCAGGTGATCTTCGTCAGCCAGGCCGGACGGAACCGCCATGAGCACATCTGTGAGTCAATGGAGCTCTTCGCCCGCGAGGTGATGGGCGAGTTTGCCGAACGGGATCCAGCCCACGTGGCGGCCCGTGACGAACGGCTCGCCGGTGCAGTAGCCGCCGCCTTGGCCCGCCGGGAGGGCCCGCGTGTTGTTGATCCCGACTACCTGATCCCCCGGCCCGGTGGAGAGGCATAAGGATCCGTGGGGTCACCGTCTCCCTGGTGGTGACAACTACCTGTTGGACTCGCCCGAACCGGACACCTGCACCCTGTTCTGTGCCCTGCATCCGGACATGAGGGCCACCGTCGTTGTGGGCTGAACCCAGAGGTTCTGTCGCCTTAGCCGACTCGGCCGGTCAGGAACCAGGCCCGGCGGCCGCCGAGCTCCAGGTCGAGCGTCTCGGTGAGGCCGGGCCGCACTTGGCGGGCTAGGCCCCGGTCGGCAACTAGTACTCCCAGGGACCAGCCTGCGAACCGTTCGGCCGCCACCCGACCAAGCGTGGCGTAGAGGTTCCGGAGGTCGCCGCCGGACACTCGACCACCCCACGGTGGGTTGGTGGCCAGTAGGCCGCTCTCTGCCTGGACGCCGGCGGGAGGGGCCAGGTCGGCGATGGGGGCCCGCCGCCACTCGATGAGGTCCTCCACCCCGGCCCGTTGGGCGTTGGACTGTGCCGACTCGATGGCACCCGCATCGCGGTCAGCGGCCACGATGGATGGCACCGCACCGGCCTCGGAGACCCGTCGGTCGGCCTCGGCGGTGACGCTGGCCCACGTCCCAGGTTCGAACCCCGGCCACGACTGGAACGCCAGATCCCGCTGACCGGCAGGGGCGGATCCGGTGGCCCGCAGCGCCGCCTCGATGGCGATGGTCCCCGACCCGCAGAGCGGGTCGACGAGGGGCGTAGTGGGATCCCACCGAGCAGCGGTCAGCAGCGCTGCGGCCACCGACTCCCGGAGGGGAGCCCGTGCCGTGGCCTGCCTCCACCCCCGCTCGTGGAGTGGTGCCCCCGAGGAGTCCACGCTGACTGTGAACCGGTCGTCCACAGCCCGCACGACTACCAGCTGCTCTCGTCCCTCTTCGGACCCCGGGCCCAGCACCGAGGTGAAGCGTTCAGCCACTGCGCCGTCGTGCCAGAGCTTCGAGTGCCGGGTGGTGACCCGTACCCGTGGCCGATCCTCCGGCCCGATCCACGGGTCCCAGTCCACCTCTCTGATCCAGCGCTCCAGGTCGGCGAAGGACCGCACGGTAAACCGGGCCACCCGGACCAGCACGCGGGTTGCCGACCGCAGGAACAGGTTGGCGGCGTACAGCTGCCGGGTCGTCAGGTCCGCCGAGATCGAGCCCTTGCCCGTCCGCCGCGCCCGGATCCCCAGGTCGTCCAACTCGGCGGTCACCACGTCCTCCAGGCCCGGTGGGCAGACCACCAAGCAGGGCAGCGTCGGTCGACGTTCATCAGAGACCATCTCCCGCCTCCCCTCGGCGACCTAGAAGCCGATCGGAGCGGTGGACACCTCGCGGATCCCCTCTGGGTCGCCGTCGAGATCCACCACGGCATGGTCGCGCCGTCCGAAGAAGTACAGCGCCAGCTCGCCTGGCTCGCCGGACACCGTGACCTGGCGGCTCCCGGACCGCACGTGGACGGCCGGCCCGCCCGGTCGGGCGATTGACAGGTCCACGTCGTCCAACCGTCGGGTCTGCATCTTGGTCCGGGACCGCTGGAACGGCCACAGGGCGTCCTGGAGGGCCTCGTTCTCTCGGAGCGACCACCCTTCGACGACCCGTCGGATGTCCTCGACATGGACGAAGAACTCCAACAGGTTCATCGGCCCGTCGAT
>JAAZXC010000127.1 GCA_014240365.1 Acidimicrobiales bacterium
GCCTGGTCGTCCTCGGTCCGCTGGTCGGCGGGCAGGGTGGTCGGTCCGCCGTCCCCCCACCAGTGGCCGGCCAGCAGGCCGTGCCTCTGGCTGGTGGCGACCTCCACGGTGCCGTCGGAGGACGTTGGTCCGAGGCTTCCCCCGCCGAGAAACTGGTCATCGAGAAACCCGTCCCCGAGGAACAGGTCCGACTCGGTGACGTGCCCCGCGGGCGGCGGCCATTCGGGCTCGGCGATCCATCGACCCGGGCGGTCGCCGTCCCGATCGCCGGGGTCGACGTGTTCCTGCATCCAGATCCGGAGCCGGGGCTGGCGGTCGATGCCATTGTCGACTCCCCGGAGCCAGTGGTCCCACCAGGCCAGGGCGTGCTGGAGGAAGCCGATGGCCGGTCCCGGCACGCCCATCTGGGGGTACTGGTGGGCCCACGGTCCGACCAGCCCCCACGCCCGGTCGCCCATGCCCTCGACGGCCTCGAACGGGGCGTTCGTGTAGCCGTCGGCGAACCCGGCGACCACCATGGAGGGCACGGCGATGGCGTCGAAGTCGTCACCGACCGATCCGTGACGCCAGAACCCGTCCCTCGTCTGGTGCCCCAGCCAGTCGTCGATGAACGGTGGCGTGGCCGCGAGGCGGTCCAGCCACATGGCCTTCCAGTCGTCGCCGACGATGCGGGGCGTCGGCGGGAGGGCGGTCCGGCACAGCATCTCGGTCGCCCACGGCAGCATCTGGGACGCCAGGACGCAGCCGCCGTTGTAGTGGACGTCGGCTCCGTAGCGATCCGTGGTGCTGGCCACCGAGATGACCGCCTTGAGGGCCGGCGGACCGAGTGCGGCCACCTGGAGGCAGTTGAAGCCACCCCATGAGATCCCCCACATGCCGACGTTGCCATCGCTCCAGTCCTGTTCGGCGATCCAGGCGATGGCTGCCGCGCCGTCGTGGAGTTCCTCGGCCAGGTACTCGCCCCGGATGACACCCGGCGAGTCGCCGGTGCCGCGGAGGTCGGTCCGGATGCAGGCGTACCCGTGTCCGGCCAACCAGGCCAATTGGCTCTGGTCGCGGGGCAGCTTGTCGTCGTCCTTGCGGTAGGGCAGGTGTTCGAGGATGGCCGGGACCGGCTCATCGGTCACAGGGAGCCACAGTCGTGCCGACAGGTGCTGGCCGTCGGGCATCTCGATGGCCACATGTTCGACGACGTCAACCCGATACGGGAGGGCCTCGGCTGGGACCAGGGTCGGTGATTCGATCATGACGGCGTCGGGAGGGCGCCCGGCGACGGGCTCAGGTGAACTCGACGTAGCGGGCGAACTCCCAGTCCGAGACGTCGTCGGGGCCGCCCGTGGCGTTGGCCTCGTGGAGGGAGAGCTCGCTGGAGACCATGGCGAGGAAGTTGGTGCCGAAATCGGCCCCGAGGGCGTCGGCCAGCTCGCTGCCGGCGAACGCCTCCAGCCCTTCGGCGTACGTGGTCGGCAGAGCCGGATGGTCGCCGGGGTCCTCGTACTGATCGCCGGTCGCCTCGGGTCCCGGGTCGAGCTGACGCTCGAGCCCGTCGGCACCTGCGGCGAGGATGGCGGCGAGGATGAGATACGGGTTCGCATCGGCTCCACCGCTCCGGAACTCGACGCGGTTGGCCTGACCCTGTCCGACGGTGCATCGACACAGGACGCTGCGGTTGTCGCCTCCCCAGTGCACGTGGGTCGGGCAGAAGGAGTACTGGCGAACCCGCCGGTAGCCGTTTCCGAACGGGATGCCCATGAGGCTGATCGCCGCGGCGTGGTGGACGAGCCCTCCCACCCAGTGCCGGAACACGTCGTTGAGGAGGTGGCCGTCTCCGGAATCGAAGACGTTGCGCCCGTCCTGATTGAGGCTGGTGTGGACGTGCATGCCACTCCCGGACTGCCCTGCGAACGGAAGCGGCATGAAGGTGGCTCGCAGCCCGTGGTTGCGGGCGATCTCCTTGACGGTGGCCTTGAAGAGCACGGTGTTGTCGGCGGTCCGCATGGGTTCGCCGTACGCGAAGTTGATCTCGACCTGGCCCGGTCCGTACTCGGCGTTGGACGACTCGAGCGGAATGTCGAGGTCCAGGAGTGCCGTCCGCATGTCGGCCAGGCAGCGCTCGAGACCGAAGTTGTCGATGAGCGACGAGTACTGGATGTTGCTCTGGGCGGGCGTCCAGTCTTCGTTGCAGAGGTAGCACTCGAGTTCGGTGGCGGTGATCGGCTCGTACCCGAGCTTGCGGACACGGTCGATCTGGGCCTGCAGCACGTTGCGTGGGTCCAGCGAATGGGGTTGGTGCTGGTGGTCCATTGTCGTGGACATCACCGTGGCGTAGCCGGGACGGTGATGCAGGATTCGGAAGGTCGAC
>JAAZXC010000128.1 GCA_014240365.1 Acidimicrobiales bacterium
GTTCCCACAGATCCGGTGTGGGCGCTTGACTGCACCACAACGATCACAGGCACTACGGGCGGAGCGACCGAGGGTCCATGCGGATGCCCGGCGGCTGCGGCCCTTGGCCTTGGAGGTTTTCTTTTTTGGGACGGCCATCGTCGGTTCCTAGGAGGCGGTCAGCAGGACTTGAAGTAGTCACCCCGACCGGATGAACCGGCCCGGGCGACCAGACGAGGCTAGCGGGGCCGACCCGGAACCGGTACGGCAGTGACCGGCGACCCACCCATGCCGGCACTAACCGGCGTCGGGTCCGTCATCACCGCGCAGCACGTCCAGGACTGCCCAGCGCGGATCGCCCCCAGGTGTTACTCCGACATCCTCGGGACCACCGGTCGCCGGGAACCGCTCGGGGTCCGGCCCGGCACAGAGCTCGTCGCAGAGGGGCGAGATGGGAAGGGCGAGCAGGAGAGCGTCGCGCACCACCGGTTCAAGGTCGGCGTCGTCACCATCCAGTGGATAGGCGTCAGATGCATCGTCGTCGCTGGTCCTGCTCCCGGCCGCCGCCATCACCTCGTTCACCATCAGGTCCAACCGGCCATCCAGCGTTTCCAGGCAGCGCCTGCACTCCCCTGTCCATCGGGCCACCACCGAACCGGAGACCACCACGTCGGCTCCCCGGGCTTCTGCCTCCAGGCTGATCTCCACCCGACCGTCGAGGATCGACACCCCACCCACCATCAGGTCTTCGAGCACCACCGTGCGATCCAGCCGGCGGGGGTCGGCCCGTCGCCTGAGAACGGCCAGCGGGATGAGCAGGGAGTCGGTCACGGATTCGGTCGGTCGGGGCGTACGGTCGGGGCCCGTATGGGTCACTGGTCCCCGGACTCCGCGTCCTGGTCGAAGAAGGTCGCGCCGGAACGCCCGGTGGAAGCCTCCCGTGCGGAATCCGCCGCATCAGCTGCACGGCGTTCACGATCCCTGTCCAGCACCGTCTCCTGGAGTCGCCGCCGTCCCTGGGAAATGGCATCCCTCGTGCTGCCCAGCAGCGTCTCGAAGCTTCCCAGCTTCTGGTCGCAGTAGTCCTCGGTCTCGCGCCGCATCCTGCGGGTCTCCTCACGGGCCGACTCGACCAGTTGGCGTGCCCTCTGCTCGGCTGTCCGTACCACCTCGGTGCGCTGCACCAGGCGCTCTGCACGGGACCTAGCCAGCTCCAGGATCTCGTCGCCCTCGCGTCGCACCTTCGCCAGGAACTCCTCGCGCTCCTTGAGCAGCCAGCGGGCAGCCCGCAACTCCTCCGGCAACCTGAGGTTCGCCTCGTCGATCAGGCCGAGGAGCTCCTCCTTATTTACCATCGAAGAGGCCGACAGGGGCATTGGCCGGGCGCCTGCCACTATCTCCCTGAGCTGGCGGAGGATCGTCTCGATCTGCGGCGGCCGGTAGGGGTCGGTCGTGGCAGGTGGGGGTACCGCAGCCTGGACAGTCTCCACCGTCGGCAGGGGCTGTGGGCCCTGGGAGGGGTCGGTCACCCGGTGAACCGATCCCGGAGGCGCGCCTGAACCGGTTCCGGCACCATCTGGCTGACATCGCCACCCAGACGCGCCACTTCGCGGATCAGCCGGGAGGCCATGAACGACCGTCGCGACGCAGTCGGCAGGAAGAGCGTCTGCACCCCTGAGATGGCCGTGTTCATCTGCGCCATCTGGAGTTCGCTCTCGAAGTCGGACACCGCCCGCAGGCCCTTGATGATGAAGTCCGCCTCGACCTCACCGGCCAGGTCCACCACCAGGCCGTCGAACATCGTGGTCCGCACGTTGGAGAGGTGCGCGAACGACTCATCGAGCAGCGCCATCCTCTCCTCAAGGTCGAACAGGCCGTCACCCTTGGACGGGTTGATGAGGGCCGCCACCACCACCTCGTCAAAGAGGCCGGCTGCCGTCCCGACCATCTCGACGTGGCCGTTGTGGACCGGATCGAAGGATCCGGGATACAGGACACGGGTCACAGCCTTGTCTTCCCTCGGTAGTTGGTCGGTCGGTCGACGGCAGGCACCGCCTCGGCCCCGGTCAGGAGCAACGTCACCACGGTACTCCCGTACCGCCGGCACGATTCGACATGCCAGTCCGGTCCGGGTTCCACCTCCGAGTCCGACTCGACCACGACGGGCCCGTCCACCCGGCCCGCAAGGTTCGACAGCAGGTCCTCCCAGCCGTCGAAGTCATATGGAGGATCCAGGAGT
>JAAZXC010000129.1 GCA_014240365.1 Acidimicrobiales bacterium
GGTCGGGGATCGAGTTGCTGGATTGGAAGGGTCCCCTTCTGGCCGACCCGGACCTGGGAGGCGTGCGGAGAGAGCGAGTGCTCCACCCTCGTCGTCCCCATGGACCATGCCGCTCCGGGCGGTCCGACCATCGAGGTGGCCGTGGCCCGGATCCGGGCGGTCGCCGAGCCACGGATCGGGGTGCTGGTGATGAATCCCGGCGGTCCGGGCGGGTCGGGGATCGAGTTGCTGGATTGGAAGGGTCCCCTTCTGGCCGACCCGGACCTCCTGGGCCGGTTCGATCTGATCGGCTTCGATCCCCGTGGCGTGGGGGCGAGCACGAGGGTCTCCTGCACCGACGACTTCGATGACGAGATCCTGGTGCTGGGGCCCGACGTCGGCTTTGAGCAGGTGGTGGCCGATGCCGAGGAACTGGTCGCCGATTGTCTGGAGCGCAGCGGCGATCTGGCCCGGCACGTGGGGACCAACGCCGTGGCCCGCGATATCGACCTGCTCCGCCGGGCTCTCGGCGAGGAGCAGATCTCGTACCTGGGGTACTCCTATGGCACCCGTCTGGGTGCGGTCTACGCCTCGCTGTTCGGTGATCGGGTCCGGGCCATGGTCCTGGACGGCCCGGTGGATCCGGCCGAGCAGGTGAGTCGGCCCAGTCGGATCCAGGCGGACGGCTTCGAGGCGGCGTGGTCGGCCTTCGCTGCGGCATGTGATGCCGAGCCGAGCTGTCCCCTGGATGATCTGGGAGGTTCCGAGCAGGCGTTCGCCGACGCGGTGGCCCTGATGGCGGCGGGGCCGGTGCCGGCAGGCGATCGGCAGGTGACCCACGGCGAGTTCTACCTCGGCGTGGCCGCCGCCCTCTACTCGCCGGAGACGTGGCCGGTGCTGGGTGGGGCTCTCTCCGAGGTGCTGGTCGACGGTTCGGCCACCCTGCTCCAACTCCTCGGCGACTCGCTGCTGGGGCGGCGGGAGGACGGAAGCTACGACGGCTCGGTGGACGTCATGTTCCTGGTGGACTGCGCCGACGATCCCGAGCGGCCGCCGCCGGACGAGGTCTTCGACGCATCGGTGGTGCTGGCGGAGACCCTGGACCACTTCGGTCCGGCGTTCGCCGGTGCGACCGGGTGTCATCCGCTGCCGGCTGCCCGGGATCCGTTGCATGTGGGTCCGGCGGAACTCGAGGTGCCGGCCCTCGTGGTGTTCCTGGACGGGGATCCGGCGACGCCGCCGGCGTGGGCCCGGGCCCTGGCCGAGGTCCTGGGCGACGCGGTGGTGATCTCGTCGGACGCCGAGGGACACGGTGCCTACGTGTCCAACTCGTGGTGCCTGACCGATCCGGTGACGGCGTATCTGGTTGATCTCGAGGTGCCCGCCGACGGGTGGTCGTGCCGGGAGCCGTGGTGAGGCTGCCGACGGTCTAGAATCGGGAACGATTCTCACTACTGTTGCCAACCCGGGCCCTCCGGACTCGCCCTTCGGGTCCGATGGGAGGCACGGCGACCGGCCCCGGAGGGTCCGAACCATGGAATTCCTGTCCGATCCCACCATGCAACGGGCGCTGGTCGCCGCGCTGCTCACCGTGGTCGCCACCTCGGTGGTCGGCACCTGGGTGGTGCTCCGGGGCAGTACCTACATCGGTGAGGCCCTGGGCCATGGCGTGCTGCCGGGCGTGGCGGTGGCCGTGGTGGTCGGAGGCGATCCGACGCTCGGGGCGTTCGTGGCCGCCGTGCTCCTGGTGCTCGGGGTGGGGGTCGTCCAGCGACGATCACCGCTACCGGGCGAGTCGGCCATCGGGTTGGTGCTGGTCGCCATGCTGGCCCTCACCGTGGTGATCGCCGCCGCCTCGGAATCCTTCGATGCGCACGATCTGGACGAACTGCTCTTCGGGTCGATGCTCGACACCACCGGGGGGGACCTGATCCGTCAGGCCATCCTCGTGGCGGTGACGGTGGGTGTCGTCCTGGTGTTCCACCGGGCGCTGCTGGTCCTCACCTTCGATGAGACCCAGGCCGAACTCCTCGGTCTGCGACCCCGGTTGACCGAGACGGTCTTCCTGTTGACGGTGGCCGTGACGGTCACTGCGTCATTCGATGCGGTGGGCGGGTTGCTGGTGTTCGGCTTCCTGGTCGCTCCGCCGGCCACCGCGGCCCTGCTGGTCCGTCGGGTGCCGGCCGTCATGGCCACCTCGATGGCCATCGGGTCG
>JAAZXC010000012.1 GCA_014240365.1 Acidimicrobiales bacterium
GCGGGCGGCCTGGGTCCATTCGGCTGGGTCCTGGTCGGCGACTGCGGTCGAGACCAGGGCGACGGTCGCCTCGCGAGCGCACACGTCGGGCGGGCGCCCGAAGAGCACTTCGTGGCCGGCGCACTCCAGCTCCTGGCGCAGCGGGCCCCCGGCGAGCTCGGGCTCGGCAGACAGCGCGATGCGGGCCATCAGCGAGCCTCCCAGGCGGCCAGGGCGGCTCGCATGAGAATGGTTGCACCTCCGCGCCACACTCCGGTCTCGACCAGGTCGCCGGGGATGTCATCGTCGAGCACGACTGTCAGGCAGTCGATGAGGTTGTCCAGCCTCCGGCGCCCGATCATCGTCTCAGCTCCTTTGGGCCAGTCCCGGCCTTCGTTTCGATCCGCGGGATCCACCCACGGTTCGTCGAGGTTCAGGAAGAGATCCCGGGACAGGCAGCCCGCCAGAAGGTCCAGGTAGCGGCGACGGAGGTCGGTGGTCACCGGTTCAGGCCGGGAGTTCATCAACGGCTTCCAGTGCGCCGGCGCTGATGAGTTCCTCGACGCGGGTCGCCGTCATGCCCAGGTCGTCGATGCAGAACCGGCGTGTGTGCTGTCCGATGAACGGGGCTGGCCCGATGACCGGGGCCGCCATGGCGCTACCGGTTATGCATGCACCCTCAAGGACGACGCGGCCGAGGCCGGGCTGGTCCATCCCGACAAGGAAGCCACGCTGCTCCAGGTGCGGGTCCTCCAGCTGCTCCACCGGATGCACGAGTCGCCCGGCGGGCACACCGGCGGCCTGGCAGAGGTCCTGCACGTCTCGAGCGGACAGCTCGGCGGTCCATGCCGAAACGCCGGCGTTGACCAGGTCCCGGGCGAGGTGGCGGCCCGCTGTGGTTTCCAGGGCCTGGTCCTGTGCCCATCCGGGGTTTCCCATGGCACTACGGAGGTTTGCCCAGTCATCGTCGTCCCTGACACACACGACGCACCACGTCTCGTCCCCGTTGCAGGCAAAGACTCCCCACGGGGCACCGGCGGAGGAGTCATTGCCTTCCGGTCGGGCCGAACCGCCGGTGACGGACTCCTGGAGGAACAGGTCGCCCAGGGTCCCCATGAGTGCCTCCACCTGGGCCACCTCGACGTGGGCACCGTGGCATCCCCTCTCCCTGGCAATGACGGCGGCGAGGGCTCCAAGTGCGCAGACCCGACCGGCCAGGTGGTCAGGGTGGATTGCGTTGCTGCCGGGCGGGCCCTCGCCGTCGTCGAAGGCCCAGAGCCAGCTCAGACCACCGACTGTCTGGATGGTCGGCCCGTAGCCGGTCCAGCCAGCCAGGGGTCCACGCGAGCCCATCAACTGGCTACTCACCATGACCAGGCGGGGGTTCAGTGCATGCAGGGCCTCCCAGCCGAGGCCCAGGTCCTCCATCGTGCCGGTGGAATTGTTCTCGATTACCACGTCGGCCCAGCCCACAAGGTGCTCGAGCACCTCGGCGGCCCCGTCGTGCTTCAGGTCCAGCCCGAGGCAACGCTTGGTGCGGCTGGATGATGCGAACGAGGGCGTCATCTCACCGCCCAGGAAGATCCTGATGAAGTCCGGATAGGAGCGGCTCTCCACCTTCACCACATCGGCCCCGTACTCGGCCAGCATCCGCCCGCATTCAACGCCGACGCCGCCATGTCCGAAGTCCGCGACGCGAAGGCCACGCAACGGCAGGTTCCGGGCATCACTCGTGTCGTTGGGGAGAGCCCCGTCGTCCCGTGCTGCATGATCGCAGGAGTCCAGGAAGCGGTTGCCGGTGAAGGCTGCCTCATGTTCTCCGAGCGAAGCGGATCGGAATCTGTAGCCGACGCGTTCGCCATCGACCTCCCACATTCCGGCCATCACCGACGCCCGAAGCCCGGGGGCCACCTCCGCCTGTCTGAACGAACCACGGGCAGCGAAATGCCCGTCGGCGAGGATGTCAGCAGGGGAGAGCATCGGGGTGGCCACGATTCCCCTTGACTGGGCCTCGCGACAGCCATCCAACATCCCCAGACTCGACCAGTGCGCCCTGAACAGCTCGTTGAGGACATCCAGATTGGAAAGCCGGTTGAAGAAACTCTCCCAGTACTCGTCGCCGAACGCCTCGGGCGAACCCATCCTCTCCCATAGGGCGCGCCACTGTCCGGGGGCCATCACGACCTGGCGGACGTATCCGTCGGCGCATGCAATGGTCGGGTACATGGGGCTGTCACCGGAGCGAAGCATCTGTGGCGCCGAGCCCCGGGCGAGGGAGTGGCTGGAGTTGGGCAGGCCCCAGGTGTTCATCTGCGCCAGCGCCTCGAGAGCCGAGACGTCCAGGTGCTGTCCGCCTCCTCCATGCATGACCTGGAGCAGGCCGAGCGTCACCGCGTAGGCACCGAGCACGCCGAGGGCGTCGGAAGCGAGGCTTCCCGGTGGCAGGAGCGGAGGCTTGTCGGGAACGCCCGAGAGGGCGAGCCAACCTGACAGCGCCACCACCACGTCGTCGGTGGCCTCCAGGTCCCGATCGGGCCCTGTCTGGCCGAAGTTCGTAAGCGATGCGATCACAATGTCGGGATTGCGTTGCGCAAGGACATCTGCTCCGAGTCCGAGTGAAGCGAGCATCCCCGGCTGGAACGATTCGACCAGCACGTCGGCTTCGGAGACCAACTCCAGGAGCTTCAATCGGCCCTCCGGGGTGGTGAGGTCCAGAACGGTGCTGCGCTTGTTGGTGTTGCGATAGGCGAAGTGGAGCGAGGTGCCATCCGGCCCGAATGGTGGGAGCCGCCTGCTCGCAACCCCGCCGGGAGGTTCGATCCGAAGTACGTCGGCTCCGAGGTCACCGAGCAGGCGCCCGCAGAGGTCGCCGCGTGCATCGGTCAGGTCCAGGACCCGGAGGTCCTCCAAGGGCAGGTAGGTGGTCGGCATCGGTCCCGGATGGTCGTTGTCGGCTTCTGCCGAGGGTCTATCACCCGATCCACGGTGCGGGTGCAGCAGCGGGTACGGCAACCAGGAGTGGGTCACGGTTACCCTGCGCGCACCCCTACCGGCCAGACCCGCATGACCAACCGACCAGCCACCCACCTCCGCCGAACCACGGCACTGGCCTGTCTCCTGTGGGCGGCCATGGCCTTGCCGGCCGGGGCGGTAAAGGAGACCGAGTCGATACGCGATGCCCGCGATCGTCGCGAGTCAGCAAGGAACGAGGCCGCCTCAGCCGCCGAGGCCCTCGAACTGGTGGCCGCCGAGGATGACCAGGTCTCCGATGCCCTGCATGCCCTGGACGATGCCGTATCGCTGCAGGAGGCCCGGATCACCGCAGCACGACAGGCCATCGAGGCCGCCGAGTCCGAGGCCACCCTGCGCTGGGTCCAGGCCGACCAGGTGGCCGCCGAGGTAGTTCAACTGCGGCGGAGGATCCAGGAGCTGGCCGTGGACGTGTACATATCGCGAATGAGGCCGGGAATCCTGCTTGAGTCCGAAGACCTGACTCTCGGCATCCGCCGTGCTGCGATTCTCAATGCGGTGACAGGCGACCGGGGCGACCTCGTGGATCGGCTCCGTGCCCTGGAGTCCGACCTGGAGGACATTGCACTCTCGGCGGATGATGCGATCACCGATGCGCAGATACGACAGCGGGAACTGGAGTCCTCGATCCTCGTACTGGATCGGAGGATCGCTGCGAAGGAGGACGTGAAGTCCGAACTGGATGATCGGATACGGACCTACGAGGCCGAGATCAAGCAGTTCGAACGCGACCAGTACGTCATGGCGATCCTCATCGAGAACCTGATCGCCGAGGAGCTCCGCAACTCAGCGCCGGACCTGACCAAGGAATCCGGCCAGGGCTTCATCATGCCCATGGAAGGCAGGTTGGGGTCCAGGTTCGGCCCTCGGAAGCACCCGATCTTCGGGACCATGCGTCAGCACAATGGCGTGGACATCAGTTGCGTCAGGGGGCAGCCGATCTGGGCGGCGAAAGCCGGCAAGGTCCTGTTCGCCGGCTGGCAGAACGGCTACGGAAACGTCGTGCTGATCGAGCACGAGGGACCGGTGGTAACCGTGTACGCCCACCAGCAGGAGGTCAACGTGTCGAGCGGCTACAACATCGACAAGGGGGAGGTGCTGGGCAGGTGTGGCTCCACCGGTTGGTCAACCGGCCCCCACCTGCACTTCGAACTCCGCTCAGGTGGCGAGGCCAAGGACCCGATGATCGTCCTTCCGGGCTGAGCAGCACCCCAGAACGGCCGAAGGGACCCCGGAGGGCCCCTTCGGGAATCAATCTGTAAGGTGCTGGTCAGCCGACGAAAGCCGAGGCGAACACCAGTGAGACGATGGTCATCACCTTGATGAGGATGTTCATGGCCGGACCGGAGGTGTCCTTGAAGGGGTCGCCCACGGTGTCTCCGACAACGGCAGCCTTGTGGCATTCCGAGCCCTTACCGCCATGGTGTCCACTCTCTATGTACTTCTTGGCGTTGTCCCATGCGCCACCTGCATTGGCCATGAAGATTGCAAGGCAGAATCCGGTGACTAGGGCTCCGGCCAGGAAGCCGCCGAGTACGTCCACGCTGATGAAACCGAGGACGAGCGGAATGACCACGGCCAGTGAACCCGGGATGATCATCTCCTTGAGCGAGGCGGTGGTCGAAATGGCCACGCAGCGGGCTGAATCAGGGTTGACACCCGGCACGCCTTCGCGCAGGCCCGGAATTTCCCGGAACTGCCTGCGTACCTCTTCGATCATCTCCTGTGCGGCCCGACCAACGGCGTCGATGGTCAGTGCTGCGAAGAGGAACGGGAGCATGGCGCCGAGGAACAGGCCGATGAAGACGTCCACCTCGCCCACGTTCAACGACAGGCTGCCACCGGCCTTGATCACGGCAAACTCGAAGCTCTTGAAGAGTGCCAGCGCCGTGAGGGCGGCTGAACCGACGGCGAAGCCCTTGGCGACGGCGGCGGTGGTGTTGCCCAACGAGTCGAGTGCATCGGTTACCTCGCGGACGCTGGGGTCCAACTTGGCCATCTCGGCGATGCCGCCGGCGTTGTCGGCGATCGGACCGTAGGCGTCGACGGAGACCACCATGCCGGTGGTCGCCAGCATGCCGATGGCCGCCACGGCAATGCCGTAGATGCCACCGTCCAGCGCACCGATCTTGTCGAAGGCCATCTCACCACCCCAGTAGGCGATGCCCACACCGATGGCGAGAAGTGACACGGAGGCCGTCACCGAGATCATCCCAGTGGAGATTCCGCCGAGGAGTGTCGTTGCAGGACCGGTCTCGGTCTGCGAGGCGATCTTCCTGACCGGCGAGTAGTGGTCGGAGGTGTAGTACTCGGCTGTCTTGCCCAGCGCCCAGCCGGCGACGAGGCCGCCGATCACCGAGACTGCAAGGCCCAGCGGGTTGTCGAAGGCGTCGTTGTTGCCGAACAGCCAGTAGACGGTTCCGATGGTTGCCGCTGCGACCAGTCCCATGGCGACGTTGGTTCCCCTGTGCAGTGCCTTGGAGAGTTCCTTCGTGTCCGTCGAAGTCGAGCCCCCGACGAAGAAGGAACCGATGGTCGAGGCCAGCATGCCTGCGAAGGCGATTGCGATGGGAAACGAGAGGAGGGAGATGTTGGTAACCGCCGAGGCCTGCTCGGCTCCGAGGCCCAGGGCGAAGGCCACCAGCGAGATGGGCGCCAGGATCGACCCGGCGTAGCTCTCAAAGAGGTCCGCTCCCATGCCGGCGACGTCGCCGACGTTGTCGCCGACATTGTCCGCAATGGTCGCGGGGTTGCGTGGGTCGTCCTCGGGGATGCCAGCCTCGACCTTGCCGACCAGATCAGCGCCGACGTCGGCTGCCTTCGTGTAGATGCCACCACCGACCCTTGAGAAGAGGGCTATGGACGATGCTCCCAGGCCGTAAGCGGTCACGACCTCGAAGGCGTCGTCGATCTGGATGACGAGGACGAAGACGATGTAGACGGCCATGAGGCCCAGAAGGGCGAGGCCTGCGACGGAGAAGCCCATGACGGCGCCGCCACGAAACGCAATGGAGAGGGCCTTGCCGGGTCCGTCCTTGGCTGCCTCCGTGGTGCGAGCGTTGGCCATGGTCGCAACGGTCATGCCTATGTAGCCGGCCAGGGCTGAGAGGCCGGCGCCGATCACGTAGGTGGCGGCCGCAGCAGGTGCGATGAGGACGCCGATGAGGATCGCCATTGCGGCAACGAAGACCGAAACCCAGCTGTATTCCTTCTTGAGGAATGCCTTGGAACCGTTCTGGATCTCGGTCATCAGGAAGACCATGCGTTCGTCGCCGGGATCGGCGGCCTTCACGTTCTTGAAGAAGAATCCGGCAAGCAGCAGGCCCAGAAGGGCTGACGCTCCGGCCAGGTAGGGAATGGCGTCCAAGGAAATGGCTCCTCGATCAGGTCACGTGGGACGTTGCATCTCCGACCGGTTGTCTCTGGGCGGAGGGGTTCGACGGAACTCGCCGCATTTGGCGGGATCGCACCGGAACCGGGTGGACTCTAGTGATATTCGCGCTCCGGGCCGCACATCGCGGCGAAGGAGAATGAGCGACCTGCCGAGGTGGCGAACAGACGGCCCGTGCGCCACTATCAGGAGGTGGATTCAGTGCCATACGATGTCGAAGCGATCAGGACCGAGATGCTGGCCCGCCGACGGGGGCTTGCGGCCGATGAGCTGTCCAGGGCCTCGGCCATCATCCTTGAGCGTCTTCTGGGGCTGCCCGAGATGCTCCCCGCCAGGATCGTCGGTGCCTACATCGGCATTCGGGGAGAGGCAGACCCCTCGCTGCTCAGTAGCGACCGGAGTTTCGAGGTGGCGCTTCCGGTGACCACGGCCGGAGAGGTGCTCCGCTTCGTGGTCCCTGACGGGCCGCTCGTGGCGGGCCCCTATGGAATCTCGCAGCCCGAAACCGGGCGGGAGGTCGATCCATGCAACCTGGACGTCGTCCTGGTGCCCCTTGTGGCAGCCGATCCGAGGGGCAACAGGGTCGGTCACGGTGCCGGCTTCTACGACTCGACGTTCGCCGACTGTCGGGGAGTCGGGGACTCGGGACCGGTCCTGATCGGAATCTGCCACTCCTTCCAGGTGGTGGCGGCACTCGAACCTCGTCCATGGGACGTACCGATGGACCTGCTGGTGACCGAGGCAGGCCTGATCCGGCCGGGGGCCTGAACAGGTGGAGGACGCAGCCCGGTACCGGGCTTGTGGGATTGCCACCCCTGGAGCCGTTCCGTGGGGGAAGATTGGCCGGTGCACATAATCGTGGTGGGTGCCGGCGAGGTCGGCTCCTACGTGGCCGAACGCCTCAGCAGCCAGGGTCACCATGTGGCCCTCATCGAGTCGGACCCCGTGCGGTTCCGTGAGATCCAGGAAGGGCTCGACGTCCTGACGATCCACGGCAGCGGTACCGACCCGGAGACGCTCATAGAGGCTGGCGTCGCACAGGCGGACCTGCTCGTCGCCGTGACGCCGTATGACGAGACCAACATCCTGAGTGCCCTGCTGGCCCGGGGGGCGGGCGTCTCCAAGACTGTCGTGCGCGTGGAGTCGCGGGGGCTCCGTCACGAAGACGTCGACGCACTCTTCGACGGAGCGGACGACCACCTGGTCATCGACCCGGATGAGGAGGTCGCCCATGCCGTCCTCAGGATTATGGAGTATCCGGGTGCCATGGAGGTCAACCAGATGGCCGGCGGAGAGGTGGAGGTCCTGACCGCCCGCCTGCCCGGTCACGCTCCGCTGGTCGGCGTGTCGTTGAAAACGCTGGGCGCCGAGTTGGAGCCCGACTGGGACTTCATCGTGGGTTCGATCACGCGTCGCGATGGCGACGCCGACGAAGAGGTCACGATCATTCCGCGTGGTGACTGGATTCTGCGGGAGGGCGACCTCCTCACGGTCATCTGCAAGCGCCGTGCGCTGAGAGACGTGACCGCCCGGATGGGGCTGTCGCGCGACATGCCCGACCGGGCGCTGCTGCTCGGCGGCGGACGCACAGCCCAGATGCTCGCCGATTCCCTGATCCAGCGCGGCCTGGACGTTGCCATCATCGAGGAGAAGAAGGAGCGGGCCGCCGAGCTGAGCGAGCTGGCCGAGTTGGAGAAGGCTCTCGTATACGAGGGCGACATCACCGATGCGACGATGCTGGACGAGGCCGGCGTTGCCAGCCAGGACGTGGTCATCGCTCTCACCGGTGCTGACGATGCGAACGTCCTGGCCTGCCTGTACGCCAAGGCTGCCGGGAGGCGTCACAGGCGCTCCGAGGAAACCGGCGGGCCCGAGACCATCGCCGTGGTCCACCGTCTGCAGCTCCTCGACCTCCTTGAGACGCACGAGGTGGACACCACGCTGAGTCCCCGCACGGCCACCGCCAACAGTGTGTTGCGCTTCGTCAGGGGCGAAGGCGACACGGTCGCCGCCGTGGCCACCTCCCTGCACGGTGATGCCGAGGTGCTCGAGTTCGCCGTGGCCGAGGGCTGCCGTTGCGATGGCCGCCTGATTGCCGACCTCGGGCTTCACGAGGACGTCCTCATCGCTGCCATCGTCCGTGATGGGAAGCCCCAGATAGGCCGGGGCCGAAGCACCCTGCGGGCACGCGACCACGTGATAGCGGTGACGCGACCCGATTCGGCTCCGCTCCTCTCGTCGCTCTTCGAATGACCCGGTCGATCAGTTGATCCGCACCGTCCTGGCCGGACTCCGGCCTACGACGGGCACAGGTTCGCGATGGTCCTCCAGGGCTACCGTCGTCGCACTGGCTGCGGTTGGTGCCGCCGCGATGTTCTCCGTTCTGGTGATCGTCTCAGGACTCGTCGACCTCCTGGGTAGCGGTGACGACACGGTCCCGATGGTGACCCTCGGGGTCCTGGCGGGACTGGTCTCCAGTATCGGTTACTCCCGGATCCGGGCAGCTGAGAGGGTCCGGGATGCCGACGTCCTGGGTGGTCTGACCCTCTGCCTGCTGCTCCTGGTGATGATGGTGTCGGCAGCACACCTCCTGATCGGAACCACCGGTTCAGTGGTCGATGCCCTGACCGACTCCACAGCAGCGCTGACCACGACTGCTCTCGGGGTGCTGGCCCCTGACGTCGGCGATCACGCCGGCCGTTTCCTGCGTGCAGGCAGTCAGTGGCTGGGGGGTTTCGGCGGCCTCATGGTGGCAGTTGCCATCCTGCCGTTCTTCGGAGCGGAGCGGGAGTTCGCGGATCGTTCCCGCTTGCGTGGACGGCGGCCCATGACGCCGAACCGCCTAACGGCGATGCGCAACATCGTCTACCTCCACGGTGTCGTCTCGGTGGGAACCTGGATCGGCTACGTACTGGCCGGCCTCGGAACCTTCGACGCCCTCATGGTGGCCATGGCCACCGTTTCGACCGGGGGCATGGTCGACGGTGACCCGTTCGCGGATCCAGCGGTGCAGTATGTGGCGATTGCCGGCATGGCCGTCACCGGTACCAGTCTGGTGGTCCTCTGGCGCCTCGTCGTGGGGCGTACCCGGGGCCTGATGCGATCGGCCGAACTGCGGGCCTATCTGGGCCTGCTCGTGCTGGGCACGGCCCTGCTCCTCTTGTGGACGGGGGGTTCCGGGCCCGATGGCATCCGTCGTGCAGCATTCACGGTGACTGCAGCGGTCACCACCACCGGTTTCCCATCTGCTCCTGCGGGCATCTGGGCGGCAGCGGCACCCGTGCTCCTCCTGGGCCTGGTCTCCATTGGACCGATGACGGGTTCGGCGGGCGGCGGCTTCCAGATCATGAGGCACCGTGCCCTCCTCAAGGTTGCACTTCGCGAGATGGTCCGCCAACTCCACCCGCGGGTCGTATCGCGGGTCAGGCTGGGCGGGCGCGTGGTGTCGGAGGCGACGCTCTCGCGGATCGTGGTCGTCCAGTTCCTCGTGGTCAGCGTGGTGTTCGCCACCGCCACCGTGGTAGCCGCCATGGGACTGGACATGGCCGCAGCCCTGGGCGTGGCGATACATGCCATCTCCACCGGCGGCCCCGTACGGGCCCTTGACGGATCCCTCCTGGACCCGACGGACTGGTCTGCGCCAGTGCGCCTGGCGATCCTGCCGGCGATGGTCATTGGTCGCCTGTCGGTCTACCCGGCCATGGTCGCGGCCAGCAGCACCATCTCGGCCGTCCGTCATCGGGTCCGTCTTCGACGGCGGATTCTTTCCTACCGGGGACGGGCCGGATGACGGATCCGAGCACCGACGTGGAGGCCGGAGGGTGGAATCGGATGGTTTCGGCCAGAGGCGGTATTCGTAGCACGACGGCGCATGTCACCGGTCTGGCGCTCCTGTTCATCTCCCTCGGAATGCTCCTGTCGGCCGTCGTCGAGTACGTGGATGGGACGAATGGCGCCGCCCTGCTCATGGCGGCGACGGCGACTGCTGTGTCGGGTGCTGCACTCTGGTGGTCGACGCGACCCGGAGCGCTCGACCACGCCACGATCTTCACGGCAGTGGGAACCACGTGGTTGGTGGCCTCGGCCTTCGGGGCCCTGCCGTACCTGTTCGCCGGCACCTTTGCCGTGGCAGGCCGACCCTGGGCCGTCGTGCTCGCCGATGCCCTGTTCGAGTCCATCTCCGGCTATTCCTGCACCGGCTCGACGGTCTTCGGTGGGCACAACCCGATCGGGTCCCAGGGCTCCGGCGTACTGCTCTACAGGCAGCTCACGCAGTGGGCGGGCGGCATGGGGATCGTCGTGCTGGTGGTGACCGTGCTCCCATCGCTTCGGGCCAGTGGTCTGGGGCTGATCGATGCCGAGGCGCCGGGCATGGGTGTTGACCGCCTGGCACCCCGTGTGAAGGACACGGCCACCCGCTTCTGGAAGCTCTACACGGGCCTGACCGCCCTCATCGCCGTCGGCCTCCTGGCAGCCGGGATGGGTCCGTTCGATGCCATCGCCCATGCCCTCACCACCGCATCTACCGGGGGCTTCTCCACACGCGACGCCTCAATAGGCCACTGGGACAGCCTCAGCGTGGAGTTGGTTCTCGTGGTCGCCATGGTGCTCGGCGCCGCCAACTTCACCCTCCACTGGCGGTCCCTGGCATCCAGGCGGATCGTGCACTTCCGTGATCACGAGTTCCGCGGCTACCTGACCATCCTCGGCGTCGGCACGCTCCTGGTGGCAGGAATGCTGGCCATTGACGGCATGGGCGTGGGAAGGGCGCTACGCATGGGGGTGTTCAACGTGGTCACCCTCGGCACCAGCAGCGGCTTCGGAAACGCCACCGGCGCCGGAAGCGGCGGCGATTTCGTTCGCTGGACGGCGGGGCCTCAGATGATCCTGCTCTTCCTGATGGTCTTCGGCGGTTGCGCCGGTTCAACCGCCGGCGGCGTGAAGGTCGTGCGCCTACGGGTCGGGATGTCACACGCCTACAGGACGCTGCGGGGCTTCCGACGACCTCGGGCCCTGTTCCCGGTCCGACAGGGGGCCAGGACGGTCCCGGAGGCCATCGTGGAACGCATCGCCGGCTTCATGGTCGTCTACGGGATGCTGGTGGTGGTCGGCACCGTGGCGGTCACCGCCCTGGGAACAGACCTGGTGACGGCCGTGGGCGGCGTCATCGGCGCCTTGGGGAACATGGGCCCGGCGCTCGGCGATGTCGGACCTGCGGATTCATTCGTAGACGGTTTCAGCACTCCGGCACGCATGGTGCTGGCCGTTCTGATGCTGGTGGGTCGTCTGGAGATCTTCCCGATGCTGTTGATGCTGGTGGCGCCCTACCGCTCGCTGCGGGGAGCCGGCAGGAGCAACCGCCCCTGAGAGCCGGCCGGTACATGTCAGGCCAGCAGCGCCACGAGGAGGCCCCGGAGTCGGGTCGGGTCGGTGCTGCCACAGAGCTCGCGGGCGCTGTGCATCGCCAGTTGGGCTACCCCGAGGTCAACCGTCCGCATGCCCAGGACAGCGGCGGTAGCCGGCCCGATCGTGGATCCGCAGGACATGTCGGATCGACTCACGAACGACTGGAGCTCGACACCCGCCTGTTCAGCGGCCAACCGGACGATCCCGGCGCCGATTGCGTCCGTGGCATACCGCTCCCGTGCGTTGAACTTCAGGACCGGACCGCCATCAAGGAGGATCCGGTGTTCGGGATCGTGACGGTCCGGATAGTTCGGATGGGTGGCGTGGGCTCCATCCACCGACAGGACGAGCGAATCCCCGACCGGACGGGCGTCAAGGCCCACGAATCGCCGGAGGGTCCGTTCCAGTAGGGGACCGGCTGCGCCCGTGGTCGAGACGCTTCCGACCTCCTCATGGTCGAACAGGGCCAGTACCGGTACTGCGCCGTGGGCCTCGGCGACGGCGATCAGCGCCTCGGTTCCGGCATGGCAGGAGAGAAGGTTGTCGATTCTGGGTGCACTGACCATGTCGTCGTGGATCCCGACGAGCCGTGAGGGCATCAGGTCGTGGAACATCACGTCGAAGGCCAGGACATCGCCGGGATCCACCCCTGCCGAGGCCGCCGCCATGGCTGCGAAGTCCCCGTCCCTGGCATCTCCGGTCCCCAGGACGGGGGAGAGGTGCACCTGTGGGTTCAGGACCAGTCCCTTGTCGTTCACCCCACGGTCCAGGTGGACCGCCAGCTGCGGGATCCTGGCCACTGGACGGTCGTCGCGCACCAGCACCACGCGTGTGCCCGCTCCGCCTCGTACAACAAGACGACCCGAGAACCCGAGGTCACGGTCCAGCCAGGAATTCAAGAGGGCACCGCCGTAGACCTCCACGCCGACCTGGCGGTATCCGACAGATGATCGGTCGGGGTTCGGCTTCAGGCGCAGGTTGGGGCTGTCGGTGTGCGCCCCGACGATCCTGAGGGGTGCCTCGGCGGAGCGTCCCTCGTCAGCCCACGCAACGAGGGCGCCGCCGGACCTGAGGAAGTGGCGGCCTGGCACCGGTGGGGGGTCGTCCATGCCCAACTCTGTGAATCCGGCAGCTGCGAGGCGTAACGCAGCCTCCTCAACGGCGTGGTACGGGCTCGGTGAGGAATCGATGAAACGGCACAGATCCAGTGCCGAAGAGGTGTCGGTGACGGGCATTGCCATATATTGGTCTCTCCACGGCCCACTTGAGACGCCAGCAGACACATGGCGCCCATTCCGGGCCTTCGCTCCGACCGACGACGTTCCGGGCGATCTCCAGACTGCGGACCCCCCAGGGTCCTCGATTCCGGGAGACGACCCACCGAAATGTCAGCCGAACCCGAGCAGAACCCACGGCCTTCCAGCGGAACACGTGCCGTGCGCGCCACCACCGACATGCCCCCGGCCCAGGGCCTGTACCAGCCGCGTTTCGAACACGACTCCTGTGGCGTGAACTTCGTCTGCCACCTGAAGGGCGAGGCCAGCCACCGGATAGTCGAGTTGGGGCTCGGAGCCCTCTGCCGTATGCAGCACAGGGGCGCCCTCGGAGCCGAGGAGGACACCGGCGACGGAGCGGGAATCCTGCTCCAGATCCCCGACGCCTTCTACCGGCAGGTCCTGGCATTCGAGCTGCCCGAGGCAGGTGCCTACGCCACGGGAATCGCCTTCCTGCCCGGCCAGCCCGAGATGGCTGATCGGGCCGCTGCGATGGTCGACGAGATCGCCCTTCAGGAGGGCATGGAGGTCCTCGGCTGGAGGGACCTACCGGTCGACGATTCGACGATCGGTAACGCTGCACGGGCAGCGGAACCGACCTTCCGCCAGGTGTTCCTCGCCGGCAGTCCCGGCCCCGATGGGCGACCCTCCGGGATCGATCTGGACCGGTTGGCCTATGTGGTTCGCAAGCGGGTCGAACACGAGCTCCGGTCGGGCGTCGAAGGTTCCGCCTCCACAGTTCCCGACGTCTACTTCCCATCGCTCTCGGCCCGGACGATCGTCTACAAGGGGATGCTCACCAACGTCCAGTTGGCTGAGTTCTTCGTCGACCTGACCGACCAGCGCCTCGAGAGCGCCCTGGTGCTGGTGCATTCCAGGTTTTCGACGAACACCTTTCCGTCCTGGCCGCTCGCCCACCCGTACCGGATGGTCGCCCACAACGGCGAGATCAACACGGTCCAGGGAAACCGGAACTGGATGCGGGCCCGCGAGGCCCTGATGGAGACGGATCTCCTCCCCGGGGACCTCCACAGGCTCTTCCCGATCTGCACGCCGGGGGCCAGCGACACGGCGAGCTTCGACGAGGCCCTCGAGCTGCTCACCCTCGGCGGTTATCCACTCTCCGAAGCTGTTCTGATGATGATCCCCGAGCCGTGGGAGAACCACGCGGACATGTCCGACGAGCGTCGGGCCTTCTACCAGTACCACGCATCCCTCATGGAGCCCTGGGACGGTCCGGCCTCGATTGCCTTCACCGACGGCACGGTCATCGGTGCCGTCCTGGACCGAAACGGCCTGCGGCCCAGCCGTTACTGGGTGACCACCGACGACCTGGTCATCATGGCGAGTGAAGTCGGCGTGGTGGAGGTTCCCAGCAGCCAGGTCGTGGAAAAGGGACGCCTTCAGCCGGGCCGCATGTTCCTCATCGACACCAGCGAGGGACGGATCATCCGCGACGATGAGATCAAGGCCGGCCTCGCCTCGGCCCGCCCGTACCGACAGTGGTTGGACGACAACCTGGTGCAACTCTCGGACCTGGCGCCCGGCGAGGCTCCCGTAATCGACGCTGGCACCCTGGTCCAGCGCCAGCAGGCATTCGGCTACACCCATGAGGCGCTCAAGGTGCTATTGGCCCCCATGGCCCGCGACGCCAAGGGGGCCATCGGATCAATGGGGACCGACACCCCGGTGGCTGTCCTCTCGCGACTGACCCGCCCGGTCTACGACTACTTCCAGCAGCTCTTCGCCCAGGTCACGAACCCCCCGCTGGACGCCATGCGCGAGGAACTCATCACCGCTGTCTGCACCACCGTGGGGCCAGAGGGAAACCTTCTCGGACCCGAACCGGCCACCTGTCGCCAGATCCACCTTCCACATCCGGTCATCACCGAGGTGCAGCTCGCATCGATTGTCGCCCTGGAGGGAGCGGGCTCGCCGGGAGGGTTCACCACCCGTGTCCTGGATGCCCGCTACGAGGTAGCGCTAGGTGGTGACGGCCTGGCCGAGGCCCTAGCAAGACTCCGTGCAGACGCTTCGGCCGCCGTGGCCGACGGGGTGGACATCCTGGTCATCAGCGACCGCAGCCCCACTCCGACCCTGGCCCACATCCCGTCGCTGCTGGCTACCGGTGCCGTCCATCACCACCTCATTCGGGAGAAGACCCGTACCCGTGTCGGGCTGCTGGTCGAGAGCGGGGATGCCCGCGAGGTGCACCACGTGGCGCTGCTACTCGGATACGGGGCGTCGGCAGTCTGCCCGTACGTTGCCTTCGCTTCGATGGACGCCATGGTGGCGGAAGGCCACCATGGACTGGCCCCGACGATGACACCGGAGAAGGCGCGCCTGAACCTCGTGAAGGCGTTCGACCAGGGCCTCCTCAAGATCATGTCCAAGATGGGCATCTCGACGGTCGCCTCCTACACCGGTGCCCAGATTTTCGAGGCGATCGGGCTCGGCGACGAGGTGGTGGACGCCTGCTTCGTCGGAACCGTCAGCCGGCTGGGTGGTGTGGGGCTCGACGTGCTCGCTGCCGAGGTGGCCGCCAACCACGCTCTGGCCTTCCCGGAGAACCCTGAGGAGCGGGCACACCGCACCCTGGAGGAGGGTGGGGAATACCGGTGGCGCCGTGACGGCGAATACCACCTCTTCAACCCGGAGACCGTCTTCAAGCTGCAGCACGCCACGCGCGAAGGGCGCTACGACGTCTTCAAGGAATACACCAGGCTCATCGACGACCAGTCCAGGAACCTGGCCACCCTGCGTGGACTCTTCGAGTTCCGCGACGACATGCGGCCACCTGTGCCGATTGAGGAGGTGGAGCCGATCGCCTCGATAATCAGCCGATTCTCCACGGGCGCCATGTCCTACGGGTCGATCAGCGCCGAGGCCCACGAGACCCTCGCCATTGCCATGAACCGGATCGGCGGCAGGTCCAACACCGGAGAGGGAGGCGAGGACCCGGACAGGTTCACGCCTGACGAGAACGGTGACCTCCGTCGGTCCGCAATCAAACAGGTGGCCTCAGGACGGTTTGGCGTGACCAGCGAGTACCTGGTGAACAGCGACGACCTCCAGATCAAGATGGCCCAGGGGGCCAAACCCGGCGAGGGTGGACAGCTGCCCGGCCACAAGGTGTACCCGTGGATTGCCAGGACCCGCCATTCCACGCCGGGCGTCGGCCTGATATCGCCACCGCCACACCACGACATCTACTCCATCGAGGATCTGGCCCAGCTCATCTACGACCTCAAGAACTCCAATCCGGTCAGCCGGATCCACGTGAAGCTGGTTTCTGAGATGGGGGTGGGAACCGTCGCAGCGGGAGTCTCGAAGGCACATGCCGACGTCGTCCTTATCTCCGGTCACGACGGCGGCACCGGCGCCTCGCCGCTCACATCGATCAAGCACGCCGGAACCCCATGGGAGCTCGGCCTGGCCGAGACACAGCAGACCCTGCTCCTCAACGACCTACGGGATCGGATCGTGGTACAGGTGGACGGCCAGCTAAAGACCGGCCGTGACGTGGTCGTGGCCGCCCTCCTGGGTGGCGACGAGTTCGGCTTCGCCACGGCTCCGCTGGTGGTCTCAGGCTGCGTGATGATGCGGGTCTGCCATCTGGACACCTGTCCGGTCGGGGTTGCGACACAGAACCCGGAACTCCGCAAGAAGTTCACGGGCCGGCCTGAGTTCGTCGTCAACTTCTTCGAGTACATCGCCGAGGAGGTACGCGAACTACTCGCAGTCCTCGGCTTCCGGAGCATCGCTGAGGCCATTGGCCAGACCGAGGTTCTCAACGTGCGGGACGCGGTGGACCACTGGAAGGCCAGCGGACTGGACCTGTCGCCGATCCTGCACGTTCCTGACATCGGCGATGCCGACCGGAGGAACACGAAAGGCCAGGACCATGGCCTGGACGACATCCTGGATCGGCACCTGATCGAGGTGTGCGAACCCGCTCTGGAGCATGCCGAACCGGTCAGGTTCGCCACCCCGGTCACGAACGTGGACCGCTCCGTGGGAACCATGCTCGGCTACGAGCTGACCCGCAGGTACGGCGGGGTCGGGCTCCCCGACGACACCATCGAGGTGGACATGGTGGGTTCAGCCGGCAACAGCTTTGGTGCCTTCATGCCCAGGGGAATCACGCTCAGGCTCTCCGGCGACGCCAACGACTACGTCGGAAAGGGGCTTTCCGGCGGTCGGATAGCGATCTGGCCACCTGTTGATTCACCGTTCGTATCCGAGGAGCAGATCATCGCCGGCAACGTCCTGCTGTACGGGGCGACCTCGGGCGAGGCGTTCTTCCGTGGTCGGGTGGGTGAACGCTTCTGCGTTCGCAATTCTGGAGCGACCGCTGTGGTCGAGGGGATCGGAGACCACGGATGCGAATACATGACGGGTGGCAGGGCCGTGATTCTGGGCCCGACCGGTCGAAACTTTGCAGCCGGCATGTCCGGCGGTATCGCCTTCGTCCACGACCCGGACGGCTCCTTCGCCACCCGGGTGAACCCGGAGATGGTCCTGGTCGAGATTCTTGACGACGACGACCGCGAATGGCTGCGAGACGTCGTGGAGCTTCACCGTGTCGAGACCGGTTCAGCGGTCGCCGAGAGGTTGCTGGCCGACTGGTCGATCGAATCGGAGCGGTTCGCCAAGGTGATGCCGACCGACTACAAGCGGGTGATGGAGGCGGCAGCGGCGGCGCGGGACTCCGGCCGTGACGAGGTGGAGGCGGTCATGGCCTCCTCCCGGACCTAGGAAGTCAACATGGGTGATGCACGGGGATTTCTGAAGCACGACCGGCAACTGCCGGACCGGCGTTCGGTACCGGTCCGTCTGCGCGACTGGCGGGAGGTCTACGAGCCGTTTCCGGAAGAGACCCTCCGGCACCAGGCCGGCCGGTGCATGGACTGCGGCATACCTTTCTGCAACGAGGGCTGCCCCCTGGGGAACCTCATACCCGACTGGAACGACCTGATCTACCGTGATCACTGGCGCGAGGCCAGCGATCGACTCCACGCCACGAACAACTTCCCGGAGTTCACCGGCCGGCTCTGTCCGGCACCGTGTGAGGGGTCCTGTGTGCTCGGTATCAACGAGCCCCCGGTGACCATCAAGCAGGTCGAGGTGAGCATCGTCGACAGGGCATGGGCCGAGGGCTGGATCACCCCTCTGGTACCGACCGAGAACACGGGCCGGCGTGTAGCCGTGGTGGGCTCCGGGCCGGCAGGCCTGGCAGCGGCACAGCAGCTCACCCGTGCTGGACACGGCGTGGTGGTATTCGAGCGCACCGACCGGATCGGGGGCCTGCTGCGGTACGGGATTCCCGAGTTCAAGATGGAAAAGCGCCACCTGGACCGGCGGTTGGCTCAGATGGAGGCCGAGGGCACGGAGTTTCGAACCAACACGACAGTGGGGGTGGACCTTTCGGTGGAGCAGCTGCAGGCCGATTACGACGCCGTCGTCCTGGCCTGCGGAGCCACCCAGTCACGTGACCTTCCCATTCCAGGACGCGAACTTGCCGGTGTGCACCAGGCAATGGACTACCTGCCGGGCTCGAACCGGGTCCAGGAGGGCGATGACCTCAAGGCTCCCATCGATGCAGAAGGCTGCGACGTCATCATCATCGGTGGTGGTGACACCGGTGCCGACTGTCTCGGAACCGCACTCAGGCAGGGTGCGCTCTCTGTGCACCAGTTCGAGATCATGCCCCGGCCTCCGGAGGATCGCGGATCAGGTAATCCCTGGCCCACCTGGCCGTTGGTGTACAGGGTCTCGTCGGCGCATGAGGAGGGTGGCGAGCGGGTCTTCGCCATCGAGACCTCTGAGTTCACAGGTGAAGGTGGGAAGGTCACGGCGCTTCGGACCCACAGGGTGTAGCAGGTGTTCGTGGACGGACGCATGTCGTTCGACCCGGTTGAAGACTCGGTCGAGGACTTCCCCGCAGATCTCGTATTCCTCGCCATGGGTTTCACCGGTCCGGAGCGAAACGAGCTGATCGACGGCCTCGGCGTGGAGTTGGACCAGCGCGGCAACGTGAAGCGCAACGAGGAGTTCCGCACGACGGTTGAGGACGTATTCGTCTGTGGCGACATGGGTCGGGGCCAGTCCCTCATTGTCTGGGCGATTGCGGAGGGCCGGTCGTGTGCCGCTGCTGTGGACCGACTGTTCAGCGGTAGCACGCAGCTTCACTCTCCGGTCACACCGACCTCGGTTCCGCTGCGCTGAGTCCGGCGGTGGCACCGGTCGCCCACCTCGTGATCGTCCACCGCAATCGTGGAGCTCTCTGTCGACGGACCGTGGAGTGCTTCGTGGCCCAGGCGGAGCTCACGGTCACCGTTGTGGACAACGGTTCGGAGCCCGACCAACTGGCAGAACTGAGAGATGGACTCTCTGCGGACGTGGAGGTCGTGGAGACCGGCTCGAACCTCGGTTTCGGGCCGGGAGCCAACGTCGGCCTGGAACGCTGGTTGGCCGGGCTGCACGATCTGTGTCTTCTGGCGCCCCACGATGCACGCCCACTTGATGGAACGGTCCTGAAACTCCTGGAGGAGATGCGGGACCATCCGGCGGCTGGCCTGGCAAGTGCGGACGTCGGCGACGGCGAGGTGCCGAGGATCCAACCGTTCCTGGGACCCATTGGCGAGCCGGCGGGTCGAGACGTTGGCTGGGAGGACTCCGACTACCCCCACGGGACCCTCATGGCGCTGCGACGCGGCTGCGTGCTCGACGTCGGCCTGTTCGATGAGCGGTACTTCGCATACTGCGAGGAGGCGGACCTCGGTATCCGTGCCACGCGTTCCGGTTGGCAGGTCGGCCTCGTGCGTGGCGCCATGGTCGAGAATCCTGAGAGTGGCTCTGAGGCAGCAACCATTGACTACCTCATGCTTCGCAACACGCTGCTGTTGCTGCGAACACATTTCGGTATCAGGAACGCCGCCTTCCGGGCTGGAGTGGTCCTCGTGGAGTCGGTGGTCGGCTGGTGGCGACCTGAGGTTCGAAGCCCGTACCACACCGGCAGGTCCCGGTTCCGGGCAGTGCTACACGCCATAACCGGTCGATTCGGGCCTCCATGACCGCAGTAGTCGGGATCCGACGTCAGGGCGCTGCAGGGTTCACGCCGCTGGAAGAGGTCGGCTGGCTTGGACCGGTTCAGAAGGGCTGCGCATCGATGAAGCCCAAGGCGGCATCGATGAAGCCGAAGTCCCGAGGCGTGGCGAAGTGATCGACGCCGCGCAGCGTCACATGGGTGGCATCGGGTAGAGCCTCGACGAGCCGGTCAGCCGGAGCGGCAAAGTCCCTGTCGCCCAGGACCACCTGCACCGGAACCGTCACGCCGGCCAGCAGGTCCTCCGAGAAGACCCGACGGTCCGGGCGCGACATGAAGGCCGTGAGTGCCTGGCGATCAGCGCCGGCGGCATCCGGTAGGTCTGCGAAGTAGCGGAGTTCAGGGTTGGACGCCTCTCCGCTGCGTACCGCCTCGACAACAGCGGCAGAGCGCTCCGGATCCGACTCGAAGAGGTTCCTGCCCACGCCGGCGACCACGATGCGCCGGAACCTTCCGGGATGGTGTGCTGCCAGCCAGAGGATGGCCATGGCCCCGGCGGAAAAGCCAATGGCGTCGACCGGTTCGTCCGGAAGCCTGTCCAGGATGTGGTCCTCGAGGTCGCGGTAGGCCTCCGGGTCCGACGGCCTGGGAGCCTCGCCGTGGCCGAGGAGGTCCACCCCGATGACAGTCCTGCCCGCATCGGCGAGGAGGTCCACCCAGCCGTTGCCCAGCCAGGTGGCAGCGTGCGAGGTCCCGAAACCGTGGACCATCAGGACGTCGGGACCAGTCATCCGGGGAACATAACCCGACGCCGGTTCCCGTACCGGCTCCGGCCGCAGGACTGGTAGGTGCCCCGTCGGACGCGGCGACTCAGGCGAAGCCCTCGCTAATCTTGACCGGTGACGCCACAGCGCCTTCTCATCATGGTCGGGTTGCCCCTGGGGCTTCTGATAGCCCTGCTGTCGCCGGCGTGGACGGCCTACGACGAGTTCACCCACTTCGCCCGTGTGGTCGACATGGCGCAGGGAAACCTCGAACCGGCCCGGACGCCGGAAGGAGTCGGATCGGTGATCCCGTCGGCCTACCGGGAGGCCACCGACGAGATCATCCTCGACCATCAGGCAGGGCGCCCGCCCTGGACGCCAACCTCCGTCAGGGCCCTGCTCGGTTACCGACCCGATGGCAGCACCGTGTTCGTGGATACCCGCCCGACCACAGCGTCAAGCCCACTCGGCTACCTGCCTGCAACGCTGGGGGCACTGGTGCCGGTGGCGGTCGGCGCACCCGGTGTCGTAGTGCTCTGGGCCGGCCGTCTGGCGTCCCTGGCCGCCTACCTGCTCCTGGCCGCATGGGCCGTGCGCACAGCGGCCGCCTTTCGCTGGTCGATTGCCATTGCGGCGACCATCCCGCTGAACCTGGCGCTTGCGGCATCGGTCTCCCCGGATGGGTTGACCATCGCCGCCGTGCTGTTGGCGGTGGCCATGTGGACCCGGGTGGAGGGGGGAGGCGACGTTGCACTCCCGGCACTGATCGCGTCCAGCGGGTTGCTGGCGTTGGCCAAGCCGCCCTATTTCCTTGTACTCGGCCTGTTCGTGGCCTCTGCTCTCATCGAGCGCACGGCCGGTCGCATCCGAGCCGCCTGCGTTGCCGGCGCAGGCCTCGTGGTCGGCCTGGCGACGACCCTGATCAACTCAGGCGACAACTACCAGCCCGTCACCACCACGATGCTCCGAAGGATCGACTACAACCCTGACCTCCAGATGGACCATCTCAGGGGTGACGTTCCGGGCTTCCTGTGGGCCACCGCGGACACCTGGATCACGGAGTACCGGGTCTACGTGCAGGGATGGTTTAGGCAGCTGGGATTCTGGGAGGCTGACATGGCATCGGTTATGCCATGGGCCTTCGTGGTCATTCTGGCCGTGTCGCTCCTGATCCTGGACGGCGACGACATGGACCGCCTCTCGGGAGTGCGCCGCACCATCGTCGCCATGGGAGTGGCCGGTCTGGTGATCGCCATGTACGCAGCCAGTTTCGTCTACTTCACGGACCAGCCGGACTACGACCACATCGGCTTCCAGATGGCCCGGTACTCGGTGCCCCTCGCAGTGCTGGCCTTCATCGCATGGTCACCACGTGCCCTGATCTGGCCGGCACGACGTCTTGGCCGCCGTTTCGCCCTCGTTGGGGTGGTCGGGGTCCCGCTGGTGGCCGTGGGCGCCTCGCTGGTGACCTGGTTGTGGACAGGAGCCAACACGGAGTTGGGCTGACCGGGGCCCTCAGGCGGAACGGTGTTCGACCAGGGCCTGGAGTGCGCCGGCGGCGAGGCACACGATGGCCACGACGCCCAGTACGTGGTAGCCCTCGAAGAAGAGCGGCCAGACGAAGTCCCGGGGATGGCGGAAGCGGATCTGCTCGATGGCGATAAGCACAGCGGCGGACCCCATTGCCACGGCGGCCAGGAGCGGCATGGTCCGACGGTAGATCGAACCGCGGAGGGCCAGCGTCGTGGCGAGCCCGACCACTACGGCAGCGAGGTGCCACGACGGAAGGTTCACCGCCGAGAAGACTGCGGCCAGTGCGCCCACGGCAACGGCCCGGCCGTCGGATACAACGCGTCCCCTCCTGCGGGGATCTTCGAACACGGGTGACTCCGGTGCCGGTGGTCCGGTGTCGCTGCGACCTCTGGCCGCAACCAGAAGGCATGTCAGGGCCGCCACGAACGAAGCCCACAGGCCGAGCCAGACCGTTGACTGTGGTGCCCAGACGAGACGCAGGGAGGTCCGTCCGGCGTCAGGCGGTGTCACCATCCAACCGTTGGCGAAGCCGTCCACGAGCCTTGGCGGACCATGATCCAGGCCGTTGTCATTCTGGAGGTGCCAGCCGGCGCTGAGGCTCTGGCCCAGCACCAGCCAGTAGGGGCCCGTGGCGCCCTCGACGGTGAGGAGGATCTCGGTCCGGTCCATCTTCTCGACGCTCAGGACCGGGGTGTCGGTGCTGGTGCCCGCGACCTCGAGGAAAGCCGATGTGAGGACCAGACGATCCAGGTCGAGCAACGTGTCAGCACCTGCAGCGGCCACGATCCTGTGCTCGCCTTCGGCCAACTCCAGGGCGGGACCACACGGTGCCAGGGTCAGGGACCTCCTTGAGAATCCATCGGCGGTCGACCCGGAGATGCGAACGGAGACAGGTCGGCCGTCCACCCGGACGAGGTCCTCACGACAACCGGTATCGATCCACCGGGGTCGCTCCGGGAAGTCGAATCCGTCGGATACCTCCACGATGGCCACGGGCAGGACGTCGGGGAGGCCGGAGTACCAGTTCATGGTTCGACGCTCGACAACCTCGTCGATGCGCAGCGTCAGGGAACGTCCGGTTGTGTCGGCGATGTCGAGATCGATATCCACGAGGTCCCCGGGCACCCGAAGCACTCCCGGGAGGGTGGATCGGCCGACTGCCACCCCGTCTACAAGGACCGTGATCACACTCGGCGCCGAGTGCAGTCCATCGGCGCGGTAGGTGAACGCCAGGTTCGAGAATGTGCGTGGCTCCGTGTGCGTGATCGTGACCGCCTGTCCGTTCTGTGGCCCGATGGGCGGCTGCCAGGCGGTGGTGGGGTCATCATCGAAAGCGGCCCGGCCGCGCGAGACCAGGTCGCCTGCGAGGAAGGCCGTGGCCCGGACCGTCGGCGTGTCGGCGATATCCAGGAGGGAGTCGTCTGCGTGGGCGGACCAGCGGGCTTCTCCCCGGACTTGGAAGGTACGGGCCCATGGCAGGTGAAGCGTCCGGTCGATGGATCGTTCGGATTCTGGGCGAATGGGATCCCGTGGATCCGAGCGTTGCCTGGTGAGGACCACCACCAGGTCGGCACCGGTGTCGCTACCGAGGACCTTCGTGAGGTCGTCGGGAAGCAGGATCGTCTCATCGGCGACCACGCCGTCAACGACCACCTCGGCGAACCCGACGCCTGTCACCCCGGCGTAGTGGTCCAGCCGACCGACGTCGGTGCCTCGGATCTCCAGGACCAGGACCCGCACGTCGGTTCCGGGAAGGTCGACTACCTGTCCGGGTGCGGCTCGGGATGTGGCATCCAGAACCACGTCCATGACGCGGTCGTCGAGGTGGATCCGAAGGTCGGTGATCCACCTGTTCTGTCCCTGCGACCTGGCCTGCACGAAGGTCAGGTTCTGGACCGGCGAGGGTTCGTCGAGCGTCAGGGTGAGGTGTTCGCCGACGACGTCGTTGAAGGCTCCGACGCTCCATGCCGTGTCCAGGTGGCCGTCGACGGCGTGGAACGGCTTGTCTCCGGGGGTGAAGGTCACCGGGTTGCCGTAGCCCGAGGCGTCGACGCGTATGCCTGTCTGGCTTGCCACGCTGAGCGTCCCCGGTCGTACAGGCAGCACGTCGAGGCGCTGGTCCGAGAGGTCGACGCCGTGGGCCTCCTCGTCCTGGCGCTCGGTGTAGCCGGTGGTCTCCCTGATGGTTCCCCAACGCCGTCCCTGCAGCCGGTTCGTATCCGTGATGATCAGCAGGGAACCGTTACCCGACGACGACGCCACGAGGCCCGGATCGTGCGAGATCGATGCGCTGAAGAGGACGGGTCTACCAGGCTCGAGAAGCCCCTCGCCGGCTGCGGCCACGATGCCGTCGGCATCTCCGGAGATGACAATGCTCCGGGCTGGGTCGGCAAGGCGCAGGATCGGCTGGGCTTCGAGTACCGGCAGAACAATGGCGGGTGCCGGATGCTGAGAACCGACCGGCCGCGACAGGGTGTGCTGGTCCAGTAGCGGCCTTTCCGGGCCCGCCACGTTGGGTGAAGGGGTTCCGAACGGGACTGCCGGCCCGAAGCCGGAGGCGTCACGCAGTTCAGCCCAGAGGTCGTCAGGGCGGGGCGTGCGGAAACGCTCAAACTGCAGGTCCGACCTCAGGACGACATCGCCCACACCCATCAGGCGGGCCAGTGGGGCCAGGCCATCCGAATCCAGCCTGCCTTCCTGGAGCTCTGTGTCCAGAGCCACCAGCAGGGCTGCCGAGGCTGGCGAACCCTGTGGGATGAGCTCCCGTGCCGCGTAGGGGCGGTCCATGAGTCCAGGCAGTACCGGGTCGCCCGAGTTTCCCCACCGGTAGGCGGCGAAGTCGGACCCGGGCAACTCAAGGACACGTGTGTCCGGTCCGCTGGCTTCCAGATGTGCGGCGGCCTCGTGCCAGTAGCCGGGGATCTCCTCGGGTCGCTGGACGAGGCTGCCAAGCATCTCCCCCTGCCATAGAGGCGAGAGGTTCGCCACCACCAGGACGCACAGCAACGCTGCTACCGCCTGTTCCCAGCGGGGACGCCAGCGAGCGAGAGCGGCAACACCTGCTCCGAGGAGCATCGAGGTGCCGAGGATGGAGAGCGGGAGCGCCCTGGGGGTACTTCGCAGAGCCAGGCCCGCATCCGTCAGGGTGAGTTCACGGAAGATCCGACCCAGGGGTGACGGGCTGTCGTAGGGGTGGGCTCCTATGCCGACCAGCAGGCCGAGCACGATCAGCATCAGGGCATGCCCGCGATGGCGGAAGCGGACCACTGCGGCGATCAGCAACGCCAGGAGGGGCAGGGCGAAGGAGAGTGGCAGGGCCCAACGCGTGTAGGAGGTGGCTGGTTCGATCCATGCTCCGAGGCGGCCCTGTCCGTAGAAGTACCAGTAGCCGAGCCCCCGGAAGAGCTCCGGCGCCGTGGCGGCGTCGGACACCACCTTGTAATTCTCGGTGAGGTGCAGGGTCGGAAGGCCGTGCCGGGCCTGAATGGCCAGTCCGACGATCCACCATGTGGCGGTGGCCGTGAACGCCACCCCGATGCGTGCAGCGGTACTGATGACGCGCCGCCAGGGGGCGGACCCCTCCAGGGCGCACCACGCCAGCCACGCCACGGGCCCGATGCCGACGAGTAGCAGCGAGCTGGCGTTCACGCCTCCGACCGTCAGGGTGACCAGTCCGAAGATCGCAGCATGGCGCCAACCCTGCGTCCGAAGGGCCCTCACGGTGAGTCCCATGAGCCACGGCAGACCGGCCCATGGAAGCAGGATCACCGAATGGCGGTCCATGTAGTTGAGGAGATACGGGCTGAGCATGTACGCCAACGAGGAGACGAGCATGGCGGCGCCCCGCCAGCCGAGGGTCCGCAGGAACCAACGCATACCCAGGCCGGCAACCAGGAGCACCGACCCCATCCAGAGTCGCTGCGTGATCCAGTCGGGCAGGCCAACGGTCTCTCCCAGCCAGAAGAACGGGCCTATCGGCCACAGGTAGCCGATGTTCTGATGGGTGACGGTTCCCATCGCCACCTCCGGCTGCCACATGTATGGGGCACGTGCAAGGAGACGCCCCGGATCCAGGTACAGGTAGGCCTTCGTGTCGGCGGCCACCCGGCCCACGTCGTTTGCCAGCAGGGGCAGGTACGCCACCGCCGCCAGTATGAATGTCTGAACCCGGTTGCGCCCGAGCAGCCCGCTCCGTGTGCTCATCGGTGCTTCACCGTGGAGGCCAGCACCCGGAAGGCCTCCGTGGCGGTTCGGTCCCAGTCGAAGCGTTCAGCGAATGATCTGGCGCCGGCGGAGAGTTCAGCCCGGCGGTCCCCGTTGCCGGCAACCTCCACCAGGCCGGCCGCCAGGTCCGACTGTCCGGATGTCAGCAGGCCAGATTGACCGTGGACAACGGCGTCCCTGTGTCCGGCGATGTCGCTGACCACCGATGGTGTTGCGCATGCAGCAGCCTCGGTGATGGTCATGCCCCAGCCCTCGCTGATAGAGGCGCTGGCAATGACCGTCGCCCGGCGGTACGCGTCCAGGAGGGCCTCGTCGGTTATCCGACCACGAAACGACACAGCCGGGGCGATGTCCAACTCGGTAGTGAGATTTCGTAGCGAGTCCTCCTCCGGGCCCTCGCCAATGACCTCGAGGCGGAGCCCGTGGACGGACCGGAGCGCTTCTGCGAATGCCCTGATGAGCACGTCGACACGTTTTGAGGGCATGAGACGTCCGACGCTGAGCACCAGCGGGGGCTGCTCAGGGGTGCCCAGTGGTTCGTAGCGACGGTCGATTCCAGGCTCCACGACGTGGACCTGACTGCGCCTATGGCCCAGCCCAGATACCAGGCCATCGGCCGATGAGGACGAGAGCGTCACGATCGGTGTCGAGCGGTAGAACGGCGGGGCCAGGCGTCGCTCCAGCAGGGATCCCAGCCGGGCCGGGGCAGGCGAGAGGACCAGAGGCCACATGACACTGTGGTCGTGATGCTGGATCACCATGCGCGGACCCCGTCCCCAGATCGGGGTGAGGAAGGGGACTCCGTTCCAGATCTCGACGAGGGCATCTCGCCGGCCGTGCCGGTGGAACAACTCATCGATCACGCTGACGGGAAAGACGTTGTACCTACCGGAGTTCCTGACGACCTGGTAACCGTCGCGGACCACCCGTGCAGGTCGGCCCGGCACCGCAGAGGTGCGCAACATGACGTCCAGGCCGGCTGCGGACCACCGCTTCAGTACCTCGTGGGCGTGGAGTTCGGAACCGCCGGACTCCGTGTCGTCGAGGTCCCTCCATGCCAGGACGTGGACCCGCCCGATGCCCGAGGTGGAGATCAGCTCCTTCAGGTCCCCTGGGGGTAGAACGGGTTGGTTCGCCGGGCGGCGCCGGTCATCGGACATGGCGGCCAAATCGTATCGGCCGACCCGCTGCAGCCCGGGCCGGGGGGCCGCCGGTGGCAGACTCATCGGCGCCCATGTTGTTTCCCACCATCACCTTCGCTGTCTTCATGACCCTCGTGCTAGCGGTGCACACGGTGCTACTGCACCGGCCGACTGCATGGAAGGCGACGATGCTGGTGGCCAGCTACGCCTTCTACGGGTGGTGGGACTGGCGCTTCCTGTCACTGATCTGGATCTCGACGATTGTGGACTTCCTCGCGGGTCGCGCCATCCACTCCTCCTCGGATCCCGGGCGCCGCCGCCTCTACCTGTGGATCAGCCTCGGCACGAACCTCTCGATGCTGGGGTTCTTCAAGTACGCGGGCTTCTTCGTTGATTCATTCGTCGGAATGCTCGGCGACCTCGGTCTCGAGGTGTCCGCGGGGCCGCTGGGGATAATCCTCCCGGTCGGAATCAGCTTCTACACGTTCCAGACGATGTCCTACTCAATCGACGTGCACAGGCGCGTCCTGGAGCCGACGGACAGCCTCCTGGACTTCGCCCTGTTCGTGGGCTTCTTCCCGCAGTTGGTGGCCGGTCCGATCGTGAGGGCCAGGGACTTCCTCTTTCAGCTGTCATCCAACGACCGCTCACCGATCGACACAACCCGCGCCATACGACTCATCCTGGGTGGCCTCTTCAAGAAGATGGTCCTCGCCGACATCCTGGCGACCAGCCTCGTGGACGGTGTCTTCGCAGATCCCGGTGGGTCCACCGGCCTCGAGACGCTTCTGGCCGTCTATGGCTACGCACTCCAGATCTACGCTGACTTCAGCGGCTACAGCGACATCGCCATCGGGATCGCCCTGCTCCTGGGATTCCGATTCCCGGTGAACTTCGACCAGCCCTACCGGGCTCTCAGCCTCAGCGACTTCTGGCGGCGCTGGCACATCAGCCTCTCCTCCTGGTTGCGCGACTACCTGTACATCGGGCTCGGTGGCAACCGGCGGGGGAGGGCCCGTACGGCACGCAACCTGCTGGCCACCATGCTCCTTGGCGGGCTCTGGCACGGCGCCGGTTGGACGTTCATCCTCTGGGGAGCGATCCACGGTGTCGGGCTGGTAATCGAACGCTGGATCACTCAGCGGTGGCTCTCAGCTGCACCGGGAAGGGTGGCTCGCCTGTTTCGTTCTCTGGTGACGTTCCACCTTGTATGTGCCGCCTGGGTCTTCTTCCGTTCGGTGGACGTGGAACGCGCCATAGAGGTGTTCGCAGCACTGGGGGGATCGTGGACATCGGCTCCCGGAATGTCCGCCGCGGTCGTCCTGCTACTGCTCGTGGGTCTCGTGACCCAGGTGGTCACCCCCGGCCGCCTCGACAGCCTCTGGGACCGGGCCGCACACCTACCGGTGGTGGTACAGGCTGCAGCCATCACCCTGGCGATCCTGTTGTTCGATGCACTGGGGCCCGACGGTGTGGCCCCGTTCATCTACTTCGCCTTCTAGACAGAGGGCCTTCTAGGCCGAGACGGCGGGGGCTCGGCGCCGAAGCGGTTCTCGCCCGAACTGCCGGTTTCGATCAGCGGTAGGCGTACACGAGGAATCCGAGTAGTGGGCCAGTGGACTCACTCTCTTCACCCCATTGTCGTGCAGTGCAACGGTTGGACCACGACGCTGATCCGCTTGTCCAGCGGTTCGGCATCGTCGCGGGGGAAGGACTCCTCGCCCCGGTACTTGCGGGCCTGCGCGTCCAGCACCTCAAGTGCCCCGTCGTGTTCGAATGCGACGACGCGACCCCGTACCTCGAGGTAACGCTCGTTGTCGGACGGGTCGGTGGCCGACATGGCGACACGGCCGTCTGCACACAGGTTGCGCCACTTCTGTCTGCCCTCCAGGTGGGGGAACCGGATGTGGGTGCCGTCGAAGTCGGCCCACACGGGGGAGACCTGGGGCTCACCCGAGGGTCCGATGGTGGCCACGTGCCAGATGGCGGGCAGGTCGAAAAGGTCCAGGTGGGTCTCGGGAATCAGGGTCATGGAGTGACGCTAATCAACGGATCAGGCCACGGTGCCGTCGGCACGCAGCGCCCGGATCTCCTCGGCGTTGCGGCCTATGCCGGCGAGGATCTCGTCGGTGTCGAAACCCTTGGCTGACGCATGCAGGCGCATCTCGGCCGGTGTCCCGGAGAACCTCGCTCCCGGTCGGGCCTGGCGGATCATGCCGGCTTCCGGGTGCTCCCAGGTGACGATGGATTCGTTGTGCCTGACCTGAGGGTCGTCGAGGACCTCCGCCTTTTCGAGGATCGGCCCGCTGGGCACGTCGCCATCAGCCAGCCCGGCCAGGGCGTCCGCCACGGACATCGAGGCGAATGCGTCAGCCGTCATCTGTCCATAGTCCAGAAGGTTCTGGGGATCCTCGGCGAAGCCCTCCAGGCACCAGCGGGGGTCCTCGCACCACTCCGGATGGCCCACGGCGGTGCTCACGCCGTGGATGTGCGCCGTTGATGCGGCGAAGTACACGAGCTTGCCGTCGAGGCACTCCGTGAGTCGGTACACCTCGCCCAGCGTCAATCCGGGGGTGACACCATCGCCGACCATCGTCAGGTCGACCATGGCATCGGACCAGAAGAAGAAGAGGGTGGCGTCGATCATCGGAACCTCCACGTGCTGACCGCCTGCACCACGTTCGCGCGCCAGCAGGGCAGCGGTAACCGCCTGGGCAACGGTGAGTGCCGTGCTCTTGTCCGAGACGATGTTTCGTACGAGGTCGGGGAACGGGATCTCGGGGTTCACCTGATAGGCGACCATCCCGGTGAGGCCCTGGATGACCGGGTCCAGGATCGGCCTGTCGGCATACGGGCCGGTCGGGCCGAAGCCACTGATCGACACGTAGACCAGGTCCGGGTTGACCGCCCGCAGGTCCTCGTAGCCGATCCCCATCCTGTCGCAGACGCCGGGACGGAAGTTCTGGACGAAGACGTCGGCGGTAGCTGCGAGATCGAGGATGACCTGTCGCCCCTCCGGCCGGTGCAGATCCACGGCGAGGGAACGCTTACCACGGTTGTTGTTGAGGAAGAAGGCCGAGAATCCTCCCCTGGCGAAGGTCGGCCGCCGCAGGACGTCCTGGCCGTCCACCGGTTCGACCTTCACGACCTCGGCGCCCTGGTCGGAGAGCAGCATGGTGGCCATGGGCCCGCTGACGATCTGGGAAAGGTCGACTATCCGGTATCCGTGGAGCGGTCCCGGCATGGTTCCCCCTCGAGTCCGAGACGGCGATCGTAGTCCCGGTGGGCCTGTGGGCGAAGGTGCAGGTGCCCTCAGGCGGGCTGGGACCGGCCCTCACGGCGATCGGTTACCAGCATGATGGCGACCACAACCGTCGGGACCAGGCCCACCACCACGCCGATTCGGGCGAGGTTCTGGAAGCCGGCCACGGCGACCATGAAGCCCGATCCCACGCCAGCCAGGCCCCCGGAGGCGGTCATGCAGAGGTCGGCCAGGCCCTGGATCCCGACACGGTTGGGGCCATCGAAGGTTCGGACCAGCAGGGCCGAACCGGCTACGAGGCCGCAGCTCCAGCCCAGGCCGATGAGGAAGAGGCCCAGGTAGACGCCCCGGGAGTCGCTGGCCTCAGCGCCCGACGCAAAAGCAGCCCCCAATGCCAGGAGGACTCCTCCGGCGGCGATGACGGTGCGGGCGCCGAATCGGTCCGCAGCCCCGCCCACCAGCGGTGAGAGGGCGTACATACCGATGATGTGCAGTGAGATGACGAAGCCGACGACCTCCAGGGCGTGGCCTCCGCTCCGGAGGTGCAGTGGGGTCATCGTCATGATGCCGACCATGACGACATGCCCGGCCACCATGGACCCCACGGCAAGTGGTCCGCCGGGCGTCGTTGCCAGCGGGCGGATGAATGACCGCAGGAGCGGACGCTCGGCGGCACTGCCGACACCACCTGACATCACCAGCGGATCGGGTCGCAGGTACCTCATTACCACGAAGGCAGCCACGCCGAACAGGAGGACCGAGAGGAGGTAGGGCCCAGCCAGTTCCTGGAGACCGATGAAACGGGCCGCTGACTTGGCCGGTCCGAAGCCGAGCATCGGCCCGAGAACGGCACCGACGGTGGAGGCCCATACGAGTGTTCCTATGGCGCGGCCGGCCTCCGGAGCCATGTCGGCTGCGGCGAACCGGGCCGCCAGGTTGGTCGCCTGTCCGATTCCGATGCCGGCCATCCCAGGCACCAGGAGCAGGTACCAGCCGCCGATGGCGGCCACTACGCAGGCCGTCGCACCAGCCATGCCCAGCAGGTATCCGACGACCAATCCAGGGCGGCGTCCCCTGGCGGCCATCAGCCTGGCCAGTGGAATGGCGGCAAGCGCTGAGCCGATGGTCATCCCGGCCGCCGCCAGGCCTCCCAGGGTCTCGCTGCCGGAGAGCTCCTCGCCGAGGATGGCCGAAGCGCTGTAGGCGCCGCTCATGCCTGCTCCCGCTGGGATGAGGCCCCCCATGAGGGTTCGTAGTGTCCGCCGCTGGAGCTCCTCGCGCTCCCCGGCATCCATGGCCGTTAGCGGCGTGTGTTGCACCGCCGGAGCGTACGGCCGGGGGATCCCGACGGACGCACCCGGCGAGTACCGTCGGCATGTGCCCATATTCGCCTGCTTCGACGTCGAGACGACCGCTCTGGATCCGAAGGGCGGTCGGGTCATAGAGGTCGCCGTCGTCCGGATCCACGACGACGGAACCGTGGTGGGGGAGTGGAGCACGCTGGTCAATGCCGGGGTGGCCGACCTGGGCAGAACGGACATACATGGCATCCGGCGAACCTGGCTGGAGACCTCTCCGGCGTTCGCCACCATTGCCGGCGACCTGGCCCATGAACTCTCCGGTTGCGTGCCGGTGGCCCACAACGCCGGATTCGACGTCGGGTTCCTTCGTGCTGAATGGGACCGTGCCGGTCTGGGGGTTCTGGACCTCGTTGCCGTCGACACCCTCCGTATGGCCCGCCAACTCGGTTACCCGGGAAAACTCGGTCGCCTGGCCGAGGCGTTGGGGGTTCCACTGGTCGATGCACATCAGGCACTCGACGACACCAGGGCACTGGCCAGCGTCCTGGTCGCCCTGCTTGAGCGCGGGGGAGAACTCCCGTCCCCTCTGCCCGCCTTCTGGCCACCGCTGTTGACACCGACGCCTTCGGGCCAGGTGGCGTTGCGGCCCGCGCAGGTGGCCTGAATGGTTCGCACGGCGTGCACCCGGCCAGCAGCGACGCTGCTGTTGCTCCTCCTGCTGGCCGGTTCCGCCTGCACCCCGCCCGAGCCCGCAGAACCCAAGGACCAGGTCGGCATGGTTCGCATCGGTACGGCTGCGGCCGCCACCACCACCGCTGCCACCACCACCGCTGCACCATCCACCACCAGCACAGACGAACCGACCGGAGGGGACGGCGCTGCCACGACCGTCCCGGTGGCTGATCCTTCAACGACGGCCCCTGCCGGGACGGATGATTCAACGGTGGCGTCCACGGCAGCGCCACCGGAGCATGCCTTCACGGTCGCCAGGGCGGTCGGCGGGTGGTTGGACACTTACCGATCTCCGGTGGACACCGAGGTCTGGTGGTCGCTGTCAAATCCGGGCCCCTACGAAGGCGACAGGGTGGTTCTGGTGCTGGACCAGCAGGACGACTGGCTCCTTGTGGACATACCGGTGCGACCCAATGGCACCACGGCATGGGTGCATCGCTCCTACGTGACGCTCTCAACCCATGATGCGCACATCCTTGTCGACCTCTCGGAGATGAGGCTCTGGGCATGGGAGGACGGGGTGCTGGTAGCCGAAGGTGCAATCGCCCTGGGAACCGACGAGACGCCGACTCCGCCCGGGCGCTACTTCCTGAACGAGATCCAGGCCCAGGCTGATCCCGACACCCTCTTCGGATCCTGGATCCTCGGTACCTCCGGCTTCTCGGAGGTACTCGAAGAGGTGGAAGGCGGCGATCCAGCCGTGGCGATCCATGGCACCAACGATCCTTCAGTCCTGGGTACCCGGGTATCGCTCGGGTGCATACGGGTACACGAGGACGTCGTGGCGCGACTCGCTCTCCTGCCGCTGGGCACTCCGGTGGAGGTCCGTGCCTGATTGGCCCTGTCAGTTCACCGAGGGGTCGGCCGGGTAGACCGCAAGGTGGCCGAGCAAGCCCGGCTGACGGGCGAGGACGACCTGCCAGAGTTCCTCGGGGGAGGTCGTCAGGGCATCCTCCGGTAGCGCATCGACCACAATCCAGCCCCCTGCCGCCAGCTCGGCGTCGAGCTGGCCGGCTGACCAGCCCGAGTAGCCGGCGAACAGCCTGACCGGATCGACTCCCGGAAGTTCCTCGGGGCTGCGATGCAGGTCGACGACGCCGAGCTGGCCCAGGAGGGGGCTGAGGCCGTCGATTCCACCAGCCGGTCCGAGCGCCAGCCCTATGACCGAGTCCTCCGATACCGGACCGCCGTTGTGAAGCATCGACGGATAGGCCAGACGATCCGCCCACTGAGGGACGGCTTCGGCACCACCGACAAGGCGTGGCCGGTTCAGGACCACGCCAAGGGCACCGTCGTCGTTGTGCTCCAGGACCAGCACGACGGACCGGTGGAAGTTGGGATCCAGCAGTTCGGGAGTGGCCACGAGCAGCCGTGCCCTGGTGGATGTCATCCTTCGGCCCCCTCGAGGGCCTCGCCCAGCAGCGTGTTGGCTCCCGACCGGTTCAGCACTCCCACGAGCTCTCCGCCGGCCAGCTCCGTGTAGATGCCGGTGGTCTTGATCGTGGCATGGCCCAGGAGGCTCTGGATCACGTTCATCGGAACGGCGTCGGCGGCCAACTGCACGCCTGCCGTGTGGCGGAGGGAATGCAGTGACCGGTCGCGCAGGCCCGCCTCCCGGTTCAGTAGGCGTAGCCAGTAACGGAGACGTCCGTAGTTGAACCGGTCTCCGTCATTGGTGACGAACATGGGGTCCCCGGCGTCACTTGGGCCGAACCTGTCGGTTCGTTCCTCCTGCCAGCGCTGTGTGGCCTCCACCAGCTCGTCGGAGAGGGGAAGGCGACGGATTCGACGGCCCTTGCCGACCACGTGGAGCATCCAGTTGGCCCTGTCGTCTGCGTGTAGCAGGCGTTCCCTGGTCAACCAGCCCCGGTCGACTGTTGCCAACTCTGCGGCCCTCAGGCCCAGGACGGCAAGGTACGAACACATGGCCAGATCCCTGCTGGCCCAACGCACCCGTCCCTGGCCGTTATCTCGACTGGATGCCTCTGCGTAGAGATCCCGGATCTCGTCGGGCCGGTAGTACTCGGGATCGACCTGTGGGACGTCCAGGCGTGCCACCTTCCGGATCCTGGCGATGTCCGGTACCTGCTTCACGAGCCGGTCCGCTATGCAGAAGTCGAAGAATGACTTGAGCGCCGCAAGGGTCTGGTTCAACGTGGCCCGGGAGACCTCCGGATCGGATCGCATGGACCTGACTGTGTCCGTGAGTCCCGCCTGGTCGAGGCTGTCAGGTCCGAAGCCTCCCGGTCCGACGTCCATGTAGGACACCACCCGTCGGACTCCCTGGCCGTAGGCACGCACGGTGTGTATCGGCTTGTCCTCGTAGAGCGGTAGCCAGTGCAGCCACTCGTGGAAGACGGGCGGCATCTCGTCAGGTGTCGGTAGTGCTCTGTAGGCCATGGTCCCCGAGATCGTGCATTCAATGCATGATAATATCCATTATCTTGACAGAATGGCCGTCCTGTGGTGTGGATACCACCCGGGCACGTTCTGCCACCCGCCCAGCAACGGTCCCTCCCCTAGGCCTGAACCAGCCGGCGGCGGGAAGGTAACTGCTCCAAACGCGACGGACCCCCGGCTGATCCAGCATGAAGCCGGAGGCCGGGGGCCAACGTCACACGCTCAGATGGTCCCTAGGGAGTGCCGTCCATGATCTCCGTCATCGGCACGATTAGCCCATTGTCTGAACCGTCGTCCTCGAAAGTCGACAGACGGAAGGCGTCGCAGAAGTCCACCTTGCCCGGAATCAGCGAACCGTACGGACACACCGGCAGGGAAACCTGTGGGAACAAGTCCATGGCTGCTCGGAAGGTGTCGTGGGTGAGCACCGGTCCAGCCGCCGACGCGACCATCTCGAACAACAGCAGTTGCGAGCAGTGGGTCATGATCGACCGCCACCACTGCTCGATGCCGTCCTCGTGCGTGTCCGGCGTACCGACCACGATCTCCGGATGCGCCGCCTTGAAAGGCTCGATGCACAACGTCTGGGAGCCCGAGGTTTCGAGCTGCTCCTGTTCGGTCAGGCCGGTCAGCGTGATTGCCCCTACAGCCATCTCCGGCGTCACGCTGCTACTCATCGACGACAATGACTCGGAGTTCATGATGAAGGTGTCCAACTCGACTCCCGCCCAGAACAGGTTGCGGAGGGCCGCACGGTCTCCGCCGGCCATGAGGATGGAGTCAGCACCAGCGGAACGCACCCTCTCCACCATCACGTCCCACCAGGCGTCCTCGCCCTCGGTGTCACCACCGGTCTGATCGCTGAGCAGTTCCAGGACCACGTCGGCCCCCAGGGCGGCCATCGATTCCCGGGCCACGTTGTATGTCTCCTCGGTGTCCGAGCGACCGATGATGACGAACTTCCGTCCTTCGATCAGGCCGTTCTGGTCGAGCAGCGAGGCGAAGACGGACATCCGCCGACTGACCATAGTGCCGCTCTCGATCCAGGGAGCCTGGAACTGCTCAG
>JAAZXC010000130.1 GCA_014240365.1 Acidimicrobiales bacterium
GGCTTTGCCGAGGTGGTGGTGGATGGCGTCATAGCAGGCGAGACGATCGTGCTGCCCACGGACTTGACCGATGTGGTGGGAGCCGATGCCGGATCCGAGGTAGTGGTGCTCCTGACCCGCCAGTGGTCGAATCCGCTGGATCCGATCCGAGAACAGCCCGAAAGGGCCATGGACCGGACGGTGGCGATCCCGTGGGACCGAACCTTCCAGTTACGTGGCGATGCGCGCCTCTCGACCGGTGCCGCTGACGACCTCATAGACCATCCGTCGGGTCCCTTCGCCCGTTCGACGGGCAGCCTGGCCGGCGACCTCCGATCCCGAGCACATTCGGCGTTCGACGACGATCCGGCCACCGCATGGCAGGCGCCGATCAGCAACCCGGAAGGTCAATCCCTGACGGTCACCCACGCTGAAGCCCAACTGTTTGCCGACCTCTCCCTGACCTATCGGGCCGACAGGCTGCACTCGACCCCCACCAAACTGCTGATCATCGGCGACGACGGTCCGGTTGGCACGGTAGAACTGTCCGGCACTCTGCGGAATCCTGCCAGTGGGACCGTCACCGTCGATCTACCAGTCCCGGCGTTCACCAGCCGCACCCTCACTGTCGAGATCCTCGATGTGGCTACGAGGCGGACAATGAACTGGTACTCCGGACTGCCAGACATCCTGCCGGTGGCAATAGTCGAAGTTCATGACGGCCCGAGCACCCCACCGGTACGCCCGTGGTACGACTCGGGATGCCGCGACGATCTCCTAGAAGTTGACGGCATTCCGGTGGAGATCCGGATCTCAGGGTCTATAACCGATGCCCTTGCCCGTCACCCTCTGGAGATCGTCCCCTGTGAACCGGCCCTCCGGCTAGGAAACGGTGAACACCGGTTGGCCGGCACCGCAGGTGCCGTGTCCGGCGTTGATATTGATCGCCTCGTCCTTACGTCCGCCCCCTCCGCCGACACCATCCCGAACCCCCTACCGACCATCACGACTATCCATACCTCCAGGACCGACCTCATTGTTGGGGTGGGCCGAAGCGACATGCCGGTCTGGCTCGTGCTCGGACAGAGCCTGAACGATGGTTGGAGTCTCCGAGACGAGGAGGGCGTGGATCACGGACCGCCGACCCTCGTGGATGGCTATGCCAACGGCTGGTTGATCAGCCCGGACCGGGAGAGTGCCACCTATCGCCTGCGCTGGATGCCCCAACGCACCGTGTGGGCGGCGCTCTACTGGTCGCTGGCCACCGCGCTTATCTGCTTGGCCATAGCAGTCCGTGGGCGAATGGATACGGGCCCACCAGACATAGGTCGTCCAGCATTCGTGGCCCCGATCCGTCGTCGACGCCTCCTGGGCTTTCGTCCGGCACTGGCTATCGGGCTGGCTGTAGGAGCATTCGCCGTCCTGAATCTCCCGTCGTGGCCAGTCGCAGGGGCTGTTATCGGCGTCGTGACGGCACTGGGGCTCGCGGGGCGCCTGCCGCATCGCCTGACCCCGGCTCTGGCCGTGGCGTCGATGTCTCTCGCTGCCGGCCTTATCGCTATCGAGCAGATTCGGTTCCGCCACCCACGTGACTTCGTGTGGCCACTATTTTTCGACCAGTACCACGTAGTTGGCGTACTGGCGATCCTCTGTCTGGCGGGTGCTGCCGTCGAGGCGCTACTGGAGTATCGGGTCCGGCGCTGAGTCGACCTCAGCCCAGAGGTGTGTTTGCGCCGGTCCACAGCCATGTAAGCGCAGACGCTCCTACGGCGATTACCGGCACCCCACCGATGATCAACGTAGCGGTCCGTTCGGATAGGCGTGAAGAGACGATCCGGGACGAGCGGGGCAGCCAGGCCACGATGGCCAACGGCGCCAACGGCGCGGCGTAACGGGCCATCTGGAGACCGATGTGTGCGTAGTCCATCCGGTCGGTGAAATAGATGTAGCTGGCGGCGTACAAAGCCACCAGGAAGCCCCCCACGCCCAGGATCATCAGGACCCGCCGAACCCCCCGGAGCCGCGCTAGGTCGCCGCCGTCGAGCCGGAGGACGGCAAGGGCGGCCACGACAAGTAGGGCCCACGGAACGACCCGCGGGAGGTCGGCCTCCCAGAAGCCGAGCTGGCGGAACCATCCCTGTACATAGAACCGGTATTCGGTCAGCCAGGTGTCGACCGTGGCCCAGAGGAAGCCGGGGAGGTCCCCCAG
>JAAZXC010000131.1 GCA_014240365.1 Acidimicrobiales bacterium
CAACTCCGGGAATCGCCCGGCCGTCGTCCGGCAGATTGCCGACAAGGCCACGGTTCGATGGTGGTTGCTGGAGAAGGTGCTGGCCTGTGATGCGGATGGGCTCCGGTCCATGCTCGAGGTGACGGCGACCGCTGAAGGGTCGTTGGTTAACACGCCGCGCCGAGACATCGATTGGTACCAGCGGATTCGGGCGGCCGCTGGGCCCTCTGGATCGCTTCGGGTGACAGTGTCCGGCGGAGGTTGTGGTCTCGCCTGCAACGCCGTCCACTTCCTTGACCTGGTTGCATGGTGGGCTGACGCTGATCTGGCGTCGGTCGACGTGTCAGGGTTGGATGACGAATGGGGGGAGGCTCATCGGGCTGGCTATTTTGAACCAACTGGAGAACTCGCTGCCACCTTCAGCGATGGAAGTCGAGCCGTGCTCATGGACCACGGGGGTTCCGACCCGCTCCGCGTTGCCGTCCAGGGTGATGGCGGCCTATGGGCGGTCGACGAGGTCGCGGGGCGGGCACGGGGTTCCGACGGTCGCAGCGAGAACGGCCGTCTGGACCTGCAGAGCGAGATGACGGGGAGGGTAGTCCAGGAGATCCTCTCCAACGGCACCTGTGGGCTACCCCGGCTCGCCTTGTCCGTGGCGGTTCACCGGCCGTTCATCGAGGCGTTGCTCCTGCATTGGCGCCGGTCAGGGCATCCTGATGCGGTGTCGGTGCCGATCACATGAGCCGGGTCGGTGGACTTCGGTGACCCTCTGGTTGGTCGGTTCCGGAGTCATGGCGCGGTCCTATGCCGCCGTACTGGGCACGGAGCGGGGTGGGTTCGAGGTGATCGGTCGGGGTGATGAGTCGGCCTCGGTCTTCGAGAGGGAGACGCGGTTCCAGGTCCGCCGAGGGGGAGTGGAGACGGCTCTGTCGGTCCTCGCTCCACCGGCCATGGCGATCGTGAGCGTGGGCGTCATGGACCTGGCGGAGGTGACCGGTACCCTCCTGGCCGCTGGAACACGGCGGATTCTGGTGGAGAAGCCCGGCGGGCTCCACCGTGAGGAACTGACGGAACTGGAGTCGAAGAGGGCGGCAGCAGGGGCGGAGGTCCTGATCGCCTACAACCGTCGCCACTATGGATCGGTGGCTGCGGCTCGTCGACTCATCGAGGCTGATGGCGGAATCGAGGAGTTCCGTCTCGAGTTCGGCGAGAGGGTTGGAACGATTGCCGACGGCGGGTTCCCCCGCAGCGTTCTGAGGCGCTGGTTTCTCGCCAATTCGACGCATGTCGTAGATCTGGCGTTTCATCTCTGTGGTGACCCGGTCGACATCGAGTGTCAGGTGGAGGGGGCCCTGGACTGGCATCCGAGCGCGGCGTTCTTCGCCGGCCGCGGAACCTGTGTGGGCGGAGCGACCTTCACTTACGAAGCCGACTGGCGAATGAATGGATCCTGGGGGCTGGAGATCCAGACCCCGGTTCGCCGGTTGGTGTTCCGGCCATTGGAACGTCTGGTGGTCGAGCAAGGCGGCGTCGAGGCGGAGGTTCCGGTCACCGGTCAACTGGACGAGGAGTTCAAGCCCGGTCTCATGCTCCAGGTGCGGGCCTTCCTCTCGGGCGATGACCGCCTGGCGTGTTCATCGGCCGATCAACTGCGCCGGTTCGGTGTCTACGCGAGAATGGCCGGCTACCAGGACGACCCAGACTGGTGACCGTCTGGTCAGGGAAGGGCGACATGCAGGGTTCCGGCAGTGTTCGATCGACGGGTCCCGGTGGGGAGGATTGATGAAGTCCAAGATCCTGGTGACCGGCGCCGATGGCTTCATCGGGTCGCATCTCACGGAACTGCTGGTCCGGGTGGGATACGACGTCCGTGCCTTCGTCCAGTACAACTCCTTCGGATCACGGGGGTGGCTCGACCGATGCGATTCGGATGTCGTCGGTCGGTTCGAGGTCTTCAGTGGCGACATTAGAGACCCGAATGGCGTGCGGACGGCAGTGGCCGACTGCGATGTGGTGCTGCACCTTGCGGCCCTGATCGGGATTCCGTACTCCTACCACTCGCCCGATTCGTACATCGACACGAATGTGAAGGGGACCCTGAACGTCGTACAGGCGGCCCGTGATTGCGAGGTGCGTCGGGTGGTTCACACCTCGACGAGCGAGGTGTACGGATCCGCTGTCGAGGTTCCCAT
>JAAZXC010000132.1:0-1907 GCA_014240365.1 Acidimicrobiales bacterium
CGCCGGGGAAGGCGATCGTGGCGTTCAGGGCCAACGCCGACCGGGAATCGCTGCCCGGGACTCGGCCGGCTGGCCGTCCGACCTCGACGTCGATCTGCCACTCGATGAGCCTCGAACCAGCGTCCTCGTCCTCGATCCAGACGGTGAGGTGATGGGTCTCGTTGGACTCGGCCCAGTGGACGAGGGTGGCCAGGGCGATCGAGATGAGGTTGGCGTCGGGTTCCCTCCCCGGCAGGTGGGAGCGGGTGAGCGTGTCCCACCCTCCGCCGTTCACGTAGAGGAGGCCGTTCTGGACCTCGGCGTGGTTGGCGAGGGTCAGGAGCGCGATCTCAGGCATGGGCGAAGTCTCGTCGGAATACCGCATGACCGTGGTGTCAGAACATGGGTGTCACACCGGGCGGGGACATATGCATCTGTGGTAGGTCATGGAGGCGACAGCGGGCATGGCGGTCCGCGGAGTGGGGGCGGAATGATCGGCGACGATCCGTACGAGCGGCGGCGACTTCAGGTGCCGGTGAACGTCCTGGACCTTGGCGTGCGGGCGACCAACTGCCTGGACCGGGCCGGCATCGAGACCGTCGAGCAACTGGTCTCCAGGACGGCCAACGAGTTGATGGCCCTGCCGAACTTCGGCCAGACGAGCTTCGACGAGATCAGCCGGGTGCTTGAGCAGCGTGGTCTCCGGTTGGCCCGGTTTGCCGGGGAGAAGCCCGAGGCGGTGACCTGGGGGTGCGACCTTGATCCGTCCGCCGTGTGGAGTCCCGGGCCCGACGAGCAGCGACGTGACCTGACCGACGCACTGGTCGACCTGGCCGACTGGGGGCTCGCCAACACCGATGCGACCACCGTCGGCGACCTTCTGGACGAGCTGGCGGGTCGACCCGGATGGGCTGACTCAGCCAACGTTCCCGGTTCGGTCCGTCGGTATTTCCTTGGCGCCGAACTGGTGGACCTCGCCCAACCGGAAGAGGACCGGAAGGACTGGAGGCAGCGTCTGGTTGACCTGACTGAGGAGCTCCGAGCCGAGCCGATTCTGGCGGCGCTGCTGGATGGTCGTATCGCGCCTCTGCCCGGCGCCCGGATCGACAGCCTCGGTGAGTTGGGTGACCGCTTCGGGGTGACCAGGGAGGCGATTCGGAGGCGGGAACTCCGGTTCATGGAGAGCCTGGTAGGTGCTCTCCATGACCCGGTCGTCGCGGAGCGGGTCGACCGTCTGGTGGACGAGATCGGGTCGGCCGTTCCCCGGGCGATCCTCGAGAGGGGCGACCTTGACCTGAATGGGTCGGTCGACCGGCTGGCGCTCTTCCTCGCCGGGCGGCGGATCGACCCCGAGGTCGGATCGAAGCACCCGCAGTACCGGCAGGTGATGGTCGGCGATGAGGCTTGGATCGCGAGTCTGGCGGGCCTGCCAGAGAAGCAACTGCCGGAGGAACTCGTGACAGTTGCCTTCCATGGGCTGGCCAGAGGTGGGTCATGTCGTTGGCATGAGTTGGTGGATGCGGTGACGGTCGGTCTCGGAACAGCGGCTGTCGGAGACACCGATCTGGCGGGGTTGCTCATCGGTGGAGAACGGTCGGCGATGGCGGAGCGGCTCGTTGAGTCCTGTGATGTCGTCCACCGCCACGGGGACTGGGCCGTCGACTGGGAGGGGGCCTATGAGGACAAGGCGTGCGCCATCCTCGGTGCCGTCGGCGAACCCATGGATCGCGACGAACTGGCCGACGCGGTCAATCCGGAGAGTCGGCGCGGAGCCATCAACGCCTACCAGGCAGACGAGCGGGTCCGGCGGGTCGGCACCCGTCTCTATGCGCTGGCTGCGTGGGGTGGCGAGGAATACGGCGACATCGTGCAGCACATGGGGGAGGTGCTCGACGCCAGGGGAGGGTCGACGACCGTCGAAGGTCTGG
>JAAZXC010000132.1:1917-2159 GCA_014240365.1 Acidimicrobiales bacterium
GGCTGACGAACTCGAAGAGCGGTTCGACATCAGTCGCGTCTCTGTGGTGATCCACTGCACGACGAATCCGGCGTTCGTGAGCGACGGGACGACGGTGCGTCGTCGTCGCGACGGAGAGGCGGTCGAGGCCCGGCCGCTGGGCGAGGAGTACGGCGTGATCCGACTCGGTGAGGGAGTTCTCGCAGGCTGCTGGTCGCATCGGGTGGAGGTCGACCACAACCACCTGAGGGGATCGGGGTACC
>JAAZXC010000133.1 GCA_014240365.1 Acidimicrobiales bacterium
CCACTCACTCATGTGACCCGAAGGTCGAGTGCGTTCGACTTGCATGTGTTAGGCCCGCCGCCAGCGTTCGTCCTGAGCCAGGATCAAACTCTCCGTCGAAATCTCAGACCAGCGCCGCCGAAGCGTTGCTGGCCGTCGAATCAGTTGGTGCGACACCTCCCGAAGGTGGTGCCGACGCGAGTTCGAGGCCGATCGGGACACCAAATCCCGTTCGACCAGGCACAGGGCAATGGTGATCGGCCGAAGCCGGTCACCGCTGTCCGTGTTAGTGCTATTTGAATTGTTCAGGGTCTGTCCAGTGGCGACTCGCGATCGCCTTGTGGACAGCCCGCACTGGCTTTTTCGTCCTCTATCCCGTTTTCAAGGAGCACCTGGAGGCCAGAAGCCTCCCGGCACACGCCGGACAACTGGAACTAATCCCAGATGATGGCGGTGGTGCCCTCAGCCCGCTTCAGTGGTTCGATCCGATCGGACCTGCCACTGGGCGGGCGCCCACGATACGGAGACGGAACCTCCCGGTCAAGGGCGACCCCGCTTCCTGCGAGCAGGGAAACACTATCTCCCCTAGCCGGGTGCCCCAACCCGCCCGCGCTGCTTTCTGCTAGGTGCCGAGGTGACCTGAGCCACACTCAGGCGAGGACCAGGAGATGGCGGTTTCGCCTGCCCTTCTGGAGCAGGACGAAGCGTCCGTCCACCAGGGCATCTGACGGAAGGGCCAGTGCCTCGGCGACCTGTCGAACCCCGTTCACCGATACGCCGCCACCGGCGAGCGTCCGGCGGGCATCGCCCCTTGAACCACACAGGCTCGATGCGACCAGCACATCGACGAGGGATTCGTCCCCGTCGAGGTCTCCGGCCTTCACCGTGGTCTCTGGAACGATGCCGCGCAGCGCCTCGAGCACCTCGCCTGTCGGGGGCTCCACACCGAACAGCCCCTTGGCCGCCAGGCGGGCGCGAGCCGTCTCGGAATCGCCATGGACCAGGGAGCAGACCTCGTCAGCCAGGCGCTTCTGGGCCGCCCTCGACTCCGGAGCACGACCGTGCTCTGCCATGACCGAGGCCACCTCGTCCACACCCAGAAGGGTCAGGTGGAGCAGGAAGCGCTCGACGTCACGGTCGTCCACGTTCACGAAGTACTGATGGAGCTCATAGGGAAGGGTCCTGGCGGCGTCCAGCCACACGGCACCGTCGGCCGTCTTGCCGAACTTGGCACCGTCGGCCCGGGTCATGAGCGGCACCGTCAACCCGTGGGCCCCAGCGGCCTTGCGCCGCCTGATCATGTCGATGCCGGCCGTGATGTTGCCCCACTGGTCGGATCCGCCGACCTGGAGCTCGCACCCCAACCGGTCATACAGCTCGTAGAAGTCGTTCGCCTGGAGGAGCATGTAACTGAACTCGGTGAACGAGATGCCCTGGTCGCCGGCCAACCGGGCACGGATCGACTCCTTGCCGAGCATGGTCCCAACCGTCACGTGCTTGCCCACGTCACGCAGGAACTCCAGCACACCGACACCCTCGGTCCACTCCCGGTTGTCGACCAGGACCGCCGGCTCGTCACCCTCGCGGAGGTTCCCTTCGAACCTCAGGAAGGAGCAGAGCTGAGCAGCCACGGCCTCCACATTGCGGGTGAGTGTCTCGCCGTCGAGCAGGTTGCGCTCCTCGTGCCTACCACTCGGATCGCCCACCATCCCCGTGGCCCCACCGGCAAGAGCGATCGCACGATGACCCGCGTCCTGGAACCGGCGCAGCAGCAGCAGGGGCACGAGGTGCCCGACATGGAGGCTGTCAGCCGTCGGATCAAAACCGCAGTAGAGGGTGATGGGCCCGTCGGCCATGCGCTCCCGGATGGCCTCCAGATCGGTGCTGTCCTGAACCAGTCCCCGCGCCACCAGGTCATCGATGATGGCGGCGCCGGCTGGGCCGTCGGGCTGGGAATCACTCATGGCTACCAGTATGGAGCCTCTGCGTCCCCGTGCCAGACCCTCCGGCCACCCTCTCCCCCATGGATGTGCGGGGCGGCCATTGAGCGAC
>JAAZXC010000134.1 GCA_014240365.1 Acidimicrobiales bacterium
CGAGAAAGGCACGCGATGAGGATCACCATCACCAGCGTCTTCGTCGACGATCAGGCATCAGCCCTCGCGTTCTACACCGAAGTGCTCGGCTTTCAGGTCAAGCACAACGTGCCGATGGGCGAGCACGCATGGATCACCCTCGTCTCACCGGGCGATCCCGACGGCCCGGAGTTGCTCCTGGAACCGGCAGGCCATCCGGCGGTGCCGCCATACCGAAGCGCACTCATCGCGGACGGAATCCCGATGGCGCAGTTCGGAGTCGACGACGCCGAAGCCGACTACGAACGCCTCACAGCGCTGGGAGTGGCGTTCACGCAACCGCCGACCCGATACGGGGACCACGTCCACGCGGTGTTCGACGACACGTGCGGCAACCTGATCATGATCCAGTCCGAATCACCCGGTCAGGTCGCCTGACCCTTGTTCGTGGTGGGCAGGGAGGTGTGGTGTCGGAGGGGGGACTTGAACCCCCACGCCCTTGCGGGCACCAGCCCCTCAAGCTGGCGCGTCTGCCAATTCCGCCACTCCGACGTGGCGCTTCCGGGAGACCCGGAGCGGACGACAGGCTACCTGCACCCGTAGGCGGCGGACACCGGCCTCACACCCAGTCCAGCGTCCTGGCGACCGCTTCCGACCAGCGGGCCAGCAGGGCATCGCGCTCCCCTTCCGGCAGCATCGGTTCCCAGCGGCCGCCCTCCTGCCAGTTGGCCCGAAGGTCTCCGAGGCCGTCCCAGTAGCCCTCGGCCAGCCCGGCGGCGTAGGCGGCACCCAGGGCCGTCGTCTCCTCGACCACCGGTCGCACCACAGGCACACCGAGCACGTCGGCCTGGAACTGCATGAGCAGGTCGTTGACGACCATGCCGCCGTCGACCCGCAGCGAAGACAGGTCGACTCCACTGTCGGCCCGCATGGCGTCTAGGACCTCCCGCGTCTGGAATGCGGTGGCCTCCAACGCCGCCCGGGCGACATGCCCCCGGTTCGAGAAGGCGGTCAGGCCCATCAGGAGCCCCCGTGCGTCCGACCGCCAGTGCGGGGCGAACAAACCCGAGAAGGCCGGCACCAGGTACACATCTCCGTTGTCGTCGACCGACCGGGCCAGGGCCTCGACGTCCGATGACTCGTCGATCAGCCCGAGTCCGTCCCGCAGCCACTGGACCAGCGCCCCGGCAACGGCGATCGAGCCCTCCAGCGCATAGACGGGTGCCTCGCCGGCGAGCTGGTAGCCGACCGTCGTCAGCAGCCCGTGCGTCGACGAAACGGGCTTGGTCCCGGTGTTGAGCAACATGAAGCAGCCTGTGCCGTAGGTGTTCTTGGCCTCACCCGGAGCGAACGCCGTCTGCCCGAACAGGGCAGCCTGCTGGTCGCCGAGGATGCCGGAGAGCGGAACGCCCTCCAGCGGGCCGGCCAAGGCCCCCGCGAACAACCCGATCCGTCCGGAAGAGGGAACGATCTCAGGCAGCATCGACGCCGGGATGCCCAATTCGTCCCGGATGGCGCCATCCCAACCGAGTGAGCCCAGGTCCATCATCAGCGTCCGCGAAGCGTTGGTGACGTCGGTGACGTGCCGCCCTCCCTCCGGGCCACCGGTCAGGTGCCAGGCCAGCCAGGTATCGACGGTCCCGAAGAGCAGGTCACCAGACGTCGCCCGCTCGGCGAGGCCGTCGACGTTCTCGAGGATCCAGGCCGCCTTCGGGCCGGCAAAGTACGTAGCGAGAGGAAGCCCGGTCGTCGCCCGCCAGCGATCCGGCCCCTGCTCTCCTGCCAGGCGGCCGACCACCTCATCGGTACGCGTGTCCTGCCAGACGATGGCGTTGTGCACAGCCGTACCAGTGTGACGATCCCAGAGGACCGTGGTCTCCCGCTGGTTGGTGATGCCCACCGCCACCAGGTCAGCTGCGCTCAGGCCCGCCTTGGACAGTGCCTCGGCTGCCACCGCCACCGTGTTGTCGA
>JAAZXC010000135.1 GCA_014240365.1 Acidimicrobiales bacterium
GCGGGCTCGGGAGCAGGCGCCGGAGCAGCGGGCTCGGGAGCAGGCGCCGGAGCAGCGGGCTCGGGAGCAGGCGCCGGAGCAGCGGGCTCGGGAGCAGGCGCCGGAGCAGGCCCAGCCGGAGCAGGTCCCGGATCGAAACCACCACCGCCGTGACCGTCGGCCGCAGCCGTGGTCGGGATCATCACCGTCACCAGGGCCGCGAGGAGAACCGCCCGGATCGTCCGTCGTCGAGCTGATCGCATGGCCGTTCCCCCAGATTCCCGTGCGGGACTCCCGCACGGGGCAGTCGGTGTGTCGTGGCGTGTCCTGTCACGGTAGGCACGTCCGGCGGGGCCCGTCCACTAGAACGGGTTCTGGTCGAACTTCGACTCAGAGCACCTCACGGGTGTAGCGCACCACCGCCTCGAGCTCGGAGGGCGAGTACCGGCCGCCGAAGCCCGGCATGGAACCCCGCCCGTCGGCCACCACGTCGATCTGGTCGCCGAACACCGGGATCCGAACTTCGACGGCTTCCAGCGACGGGCCCCGACCGCCCGAACCGTCGGGTGCGTGGCACGACGAACACGATCGGCCCCAGATCTCCCGACCGCGTACCAGGGCAGGATCCGCGGAACCGTCCTCGACGCCCGGCACCGGAGGCGCCACCGCACAGGAGATACCGATGACGGCAGTCATAAGAAGAACTACGAGGTGGGGTCGCATCAGCCGCCGACGATACTGACCGCATGGGAATGGACCCTCGGCGCCCCCACCGACGACGACCCACCGACGTCGTCTACGTCGGCGCGGCGATTCTCGTGGCTGTCCTGCTCGTGGCCTGGGCACTGTTCCTGTGATGAGTTCCTGCGACCGGTCTTCTGTGACCGGTCGAGCGCCGCTGGAGACCCGCTGACATGGACAACCCCGAGATCCTCGGCGAGTTGGAGGAACGCTTCATCCAGCCCTACCAGGCCACCAAGACCTATCTCTGTCCGGGCTGCAACCGGGACATCCCCCCGGGTCTGGGACACCTGGTCATCGTCCCGGTGGATGCCCCCGACATGCGTCGCCACTGGCACCGGGGCTGTTGGACGGGTCGCCGCCGCTGACCCGCGGGAAACTCCGGGAAGCCAGCATCGGCGCCAGCCATCTGAACTTCGCCCCTCAGAACGCGCCCTCGATGCGCTCCACCCGGCCGGGGAGCACCGAGACCACGTCGAAGCGAACTCCGTCGGACCGCACCTCGGCCGATCGCAGCCAGGTCGAAGCGGCGGCACGAAGTCTCGACTGGCGACGGCCATCCACGGCTTCGGCAGGCATCCCGAAGGCCGTCGACCTGCGGGTCTTCACCTCGCAGAAGACGACCAGCCCGTCACGGAACACGATCAGGTCGATCTCACCCGCCGGACAACGCCAGTTGCGGGCCAGCACCCGGTAGCCGTCACGGACGTAGCGGCGCCCAGCAACGCGTTCACCCCACGCGCCCAGCGCCAGATGCGGGGCCAGATGGGGTTCTCGATCAGGGGCCCGCTGGGGCGCCGAGGAGCCCGTCGAGGATGCTGGTGGTGTGGTCTTCCGTGTCGTCGCCATGGCGGCGACGCTAGGGATGGGGTGTGACGGCGGACCTCAGAGGGCGGGCCGTCGCGGGATCAGAACTCCCGCTTCTCCTTGACCTTGGCCCGCTTACCGATGCGGTCGCGGAGGTAGTAGAGCTTGGCTCGACGGACGTCGCCACGGGCTCCGACCTCGATGCGATCGATGATCGGCGAATGGACCGGGAAGGTCCGTTCGACGCCGACGCCGAAGCTCAGCTTGCGGACGGTGAAGGTCTCACGGACCCCACTGCCCTGACGGCGGATGACCACGCCCTCGAAGAGCTGCACCCGCTGACGGTTGCCCTCGACCACGCGGACGTGCACCTTCAGGGCATCGCCGGCGTCGAAGTCGGGAACGTCGTC
>JAAZXC010000136.1 GCA_014240365.1 Acidimicrobiales bacterium
ATGCGGGAGAAGGAAAAAGTTATGTTGTTTGAAGTTCATGTGTAACTTGAAAGAAGGTAATAGATAAGTTTTGGTTATTAATGTTTTTTGACTCCACTTGGTTTGGAGTTGACTCAGATGGAGTGATGTTTTGTTGATCTGGCCCGCACCATTACAGGGCCGTATCCGCCGACGGCCTGACTTTCACTGAGGAGGCATACACCGGCCTCTACTTTGGCAACGACCCTGAGGTCCTCCGCCTGCCCGACAGTGAACGGATTATCCACTACGGAAACTTCGCCCCGGTTATCGGAAGTCAGATCCTCTCAGCGACCTGCACCGAGTACTAAATGGCAAGCGAGTGGCGCAGTCGTGTTCGAACCTGGCCTGTGAGGCAACGACTTATCCCTAAAGGCAGAAGGTCATAAAGGACAGCCGCCAACCCGCCTACGCGTATCTGAACCTAGGGGTTTGTGCCTGGGGCCCCTGCGGGGTCGGGCTAGACAGGGCTGGTTGATGTTCTGCAGGTCTGCCGGTCAGCCCAGGAGGGCTTCGGCGATGGCGTCTAGGTGATCCAGGTCCATGTCGTCGAGGACCTGAAGGTAGACCCGGTCGCATCCCCGTCCCGCGAAGTCGGCCGCCTTCTGCTGCAGATCCTCTTGGCTCCCAGCGAAACCGTTCCGGCGCAGCTCATCGGGCTGACGGCCGATTGCAGCGGAGCGTCTCTACAACTCGGTGTCGTCGCTACCGCAGCAGACAACTTGCGCAGTGGAGTAGATGAGGTCGTCTGGGTCTCGACCGTTGGCCCTGCAGGCGTCACGAACGATGCCGGTGGCCTCCGACCATTCCTCCGGCGAATTCCACGAGTTGAACTCTGTGGCAAAACGGGCGGCCAGCTGAGGTGTTCGCCTGGGACCGGAGCCTCCAATAATCAGCGGCGGACCCGGCCTCTGTTCAGGTTTCGGAAGAGCGGGGGATCCCTCCACGACCAGGCACCTACCGGAGAAGTCGAAGGTCTCGCCCACGGGGGTGTTCCACATGCCGGTCAGGATCTCGAGGGTGTCTTCGAGTATGTCGAAGCGTTCTGCGATGGGTGGAAAGGCCAGGCCCTGGGCTTTGTGCTCTTCCTCGTACCAACCGGCCCCGAGACCAAGCTCGATACGTCCTCCGCTCATCTGGTCGACCTGGGCGACGGCCACTGCCAGGGGGCCGATATGGCGGAAGGTGACCGGGGTGACCAGGGTGCCCAGGCGGAGGCGTCGGGTGTCGCGGGCGAGGCCGGCCAAGGTCGTCCAGGCATCGGTGGGACCGGGTAGGCCATCGCCGTCGCCCATGCTCAGATAGTGGTCGGAAGTGAAGAAGCCGTCGAAACCCAACTCCTCGGCCCGTCTGGCGAGCGACAGAAGCCGCTCATAGGTGGTGCCCTGCTGGGGTTCTACGAAGATCCGGTAGTCCATAGCTGCTAGGACCGTCTGTTTTCGAACGGGGACAAAAACGGCTGGCTACCGGAGCAGGTGCCAGTGAGATGGGTGTCGCTGGGCGAACCGAGGTGACCGAGCGACACCACGACAAAGATATCGGCCCTGGGTACCGGGTGCACTGGCAATGGCGGGTCGCTACACGGTGGCAGGCTTGAACTTGGCGACACCATCTCAATCCTTCGCTGCAGCATCGCTGGCATCTCTTCGGCCACGGTGGTGATTGTCGGGGAAGGGGCGATGTAGTCCTATCGGCGACTACATCGCTGCTGCTGACTGTTTCGGCTTCAGACGCTTCGTCGCATCCACCGCACGAGGTGGCGGACGGGTGTAACAAGTGGGAAAGTTGCTGTGACCTTGTGGTACTTCCTCGGTGCAAGGGAAGCAGGCTGAGGGTCTGGAGCGAGCAGATTCTGGGCCAGTTCGAACAGCGAAAGGC
>JAAZXC010000137.1 GCA_014240365.1 Acidimicrobiales bacterium
CTCGACCCGCGGGCGTTCGTCTCCATTCACCACAATGGGGGCGCGGTCAAACGATCCGAGATGCCTGGGACCGAGGTGTTCCACCAGATCGACGTCCCGGAGTCGCAACGCCTGGCGGGCCTGCTGTTCGAAGAGGTCCAGGCCGTCTTTACCGGCTACTGGGTGCCGTGGGTCAGCACCTACCACCAAGGCGTATCGGCCCGTCTGCGCGAGCAGCGCACCGATACCTACGGGGTGCTGAGGATGACCCGCGGCATTCCGTCAGCCATTGTCGAGGGCCTCTACCTGTCCAACCCGCCGGAGGCCCAATTGCTGGCCCTGCCGGAGATCCAGCAGGCTGAGGGGAAGGCCATAGCCACGGCTATCGACCGGTTCCTGACCACCGAGGATCCCGGCTCGGGTTTCAAGGCTGAGTTCTACGATCCACACACCACGGGAACCGGCACGGCACGGGGTTGTGAGGACATCACCTACACCGAGCCAGTCGAGATCACCACCGGGTTCACCGCTGCTGAGCACGCTGACCTTCTGGCCACCGCCCGCTCCATGGGCCGATCAGTCGACTGGTTAATTCGCTTCGGGGTATACACGTTGAAGTTCCTGGGCGACCTGCCCGGGGCGGCGACAGTCGTTCCGTTGGCCGAGGAGGACCGGCCTGATGCCTACGGTCCGGTCACCGAATCGGTCACATGGGACCAAGCCGAGCAAGTCGTCCTGGTGCGCATGGCCGAGGCCTACGGGCTGACCCGCACCGAGGTTCAGAAGCTGGCCACTTCCCTCATGGTCTTCCTGGCCAATCTCCCTTCGACCCAGAACCCCGCCTAGATCCGGTCCAGACTGATCAGGACCAGTCGCCGCGGCGTTCGGCCTTGCGGGCGCCACGCTGGCGTTTGGCTTTCAGGCGCCGCTCCACCGCACCGCGCCGCGGCCGAGTCGGTCGGCGCACTGCCTGTTCCACCAGCGCCTCCTGTAGGCGCCGCTCGATTTCGTCGAGTGCCCGCTCACGGTTCCGAACCTGAGAGCGGTGCCGGTCGACTACCACCCGCACCGTGGCCCCCAGTTGACGCACAAGGCGGGCACGGATCTGGTCGTCGATCCCCCGGGCCGACGTCAGGTCCAGCTCGGCCTCCACACGGGTGTTGGCCCGGTTGGCGTGTTGTCCGCCGGGGCCGCCTGATGGTCCGAAACGCCAACGCACCTCCTCGGCAGGCACCCGGCAACCCGGGCCCACCCACAGCGTTCGGTCTCCGTCGGCCACGTTCCGACGCTACGGCCCGGCGTACCATCGGCTGGCGGATCCTGCCGACTGGCCCTTGCCCGTCCGACCCTGCTGGACTCCGGCGATGACCAACGGCCGACGACCACTGCGTTTCGTGGTCATCGGCGCCGGGATGGCTGGGATCCTGGCGGTCATCCGTCTGCGGGATCGAGGCTTCAACGACATCGCCGTCTACGAGAAGGCTGACCGCCTAGGCGGCACCTGGAGGGAGAACAACTACCCCGGCGTGGCGTGCGACGTGCCGTCCATCCTCTACAGCTACTCGTTCGCCCCCAACGCCGAGTGGACGCACCGCTTCTCACCAGGGGCCGAGATCCAGTCCTATCTAGAGGACGTGGCCAGACGCTTCGACGTCGAACGGTCCATCACCTACGGACAGGAGGTTGTCCACGCGGAGCACGACGGCGACCGCTGGCACCTCCGAACCGCCTCGGGGCGAACCGACGTGGCCGACGTGGTCATTGCGGCAACCGGCGTACTCCACCATCCGTTCGTTCCCGGCCTCGAAGGCCTGGACGACTTCGCCGGCGACCTGGTCCACACCGCCCGATGGGATGCATCGGTTCTGC
>JAAZXC010000138.1 GCA_014240365.1 Acidimicrobiales bacterium
AGCTGATCCTGCCGTCACCTGCCACCCGGGACCGCAGTGCCTCGGTCTCAGGGCCGTCGCCCGCCACCCAGAGCCGCACGTTGGCCGGCAGGTGAGACATGGCGTCGAGCAGCACCGTGAGGCCCTTGCGCTGCTCGTGGCGTCCGATGAAGAAGACGGTCGGGCCCTCTGTCTGCCATGGCTCCACCTCGCTGCTCCGACGCACCTCGACCCCGTTGAAGAGAATCTCGTATTCACCGCCGAGGGAGGCCGAAGCCATGGCCGCCGCGTCCTCGGATACGGCGAAGGAGCGTTCCAGGCGACGGTTCAGCCACCGCACCCCGGGATTCATGACGTCGTAGGCGAGGCTTCCACCGGCGGCGTGGAACGTACCGATCATGGGGGCTGCGGCAAGGAAGAGCGCTGTCGTGGTCGGACCGGGCGCCAACGGTTCGTGCAGGTGGATGACATCGAATTCCTCGTCGCGCAGCGCCCGGATCGTGCGCAGGGCGCATGACACGTCAGGGGCGATCGGCGCCATCGAGCCGTTGGCGGCCGTCGGAAGGCTGTTGCCGAGTGGGGTCACGCCAGCATCGGGCGGCGGGCCATCACACGGGCCGAGGACGCGGGTGGGGTGCCCGGAGGAGCGCAGCATCCTGGCGAGGCCCAGTACCTGACCCTGGACACCGCCGGGGATGGTCAGGCTGTACGGGCAGATGAGGCCGATCCTCATGTCGATCGACGCTAGTCGTCGTCCCCGGCTGAACCGCCGGGAACACTGTCGGGGATGCTGTGGGAACCGTCACCGCTACCGCTGCCGACTCCAGGCTCCCGGTCCGACGGCCAGTTGGGTTGCAGCAGGTGCCACTGCTCGGGGGCACGCGAGACGAGCACCTCCAACTCGTTGGCCAGCAACTGTGTGATCCGGGTGACGTCGTCGCGCAGTCGTCCCTGACGGACCGCTGGAACAGCCGGCCTGACCACGCCGTGGCATCCCCCGGGATGGTCGTAGATGGCTATCGGCAGCAGCACGGCACCTGTCCGCAGGGCGAGCGTGGCCGGACCGGCCGGCAACGTGGTCCGTTCGCCGAAGAACTCGACCTCGACACCGGCTCCCCCGACGTGACGGTCACTCGGCAGGCAGACCGCCCGGTTCTCGCGCAGCATTGCCATGGTCTCGGTACCGGCGCTGGGACCCAGGCCGACGACCTTCATTCCCAGGGAGTCACGCAGGCCTCGGTACCACTCGAACAGTTCAGGTGGCTCCAGCGTCTCGACCACACATCCGACGGGCACGTCGTGGCGAAGGGTCAGCCAGTGGGCAGCCCACTCCCAACTACCCAGGTGGGGCATTGCCATGATCACGCCGTTGCCCGCTCCACGGGCCTCGGCAATCAGGTCGTAGCCCTCCTCGGTGAACCCCGAGATGACCTGGTCCGGTGTCATGGCCGGCAGCCGGAAACTGCGGAAGTAATAGTCGGCGTAGGAGGCGAACACAGCGTCGACGCTGCGCCTCATCTCGGCACCGCTGAGGTCAGTCGACCTGGACCTGCGGAGGGTCTTCTCCACGGTCCGTCTCCGGTCACTGTCCGTGTAACCGACGATCCGTCCCATTGTCCTGGCGACCATGGCGCCCGGCCGGGCCGGCACGACCCGGGCCAGCCACGCGGCGAGGCGGAAGGCTGTGACGATCCGCGGAGTCCTCTTCATGGCCTGCACGGGGTACCGGCGCCCCGGTGACCAGCGGCTGCGGGCCTGCC
>JAAZXC010000139.1 GCA_014240365.1 Acidimicrobiales bacterium
GATCTCACCCGGGCCGGACGTGGCCGGCGACGAGGCGGTCCTCGAATGGGTTCGTGCCGACGCCGAGACGGCGCTCCATCCGTCGTGCACGGCCCGGATGGGAACCGACGCTATGGCTGTGGTCGATCCGACCAGCATGCGGGTGCATGGCACGCAGGGCCTGAGGGTCGTGGACGCCTCGGTCATGCCTACGCTCACCAACGGCAACATCTACGCACCCGTCATGATGATCGCCGAGAAGGCCGCCGACCTGGTCCTCGGGAACACACCGCTACCGGCAAGTGACGCCCCGCAGTACAGGCACGGCGTGTCCGAACCCGACTGGTAGACCGGACCGGGGTAGAAGGAGGGGATTGTGGGACTACAGATAGGGCTCGGCTCGAGGATCCGAAAGTCGCCGTTCTTCGACGCCCTTGTGCGCCACGGTCTCACGCATGTCACCGTCTACAACCACATGTACATGCCGGGGTCGTTCGGCGACCCGGATGAGGAGTACCGGGCGCTCGTCGAACGGGTCTCGCTGTGGGACGTGGCCTGCGAACGCCAGGTGGAGGTGGTCGGGCCGGATGCCTTCGCCCTCTGCCAGTACGTGTCGGCGAGAGACCTCCGGGGCATGGCCGTCGGCCGGGTGCGCTATGCGCCGATGTGCGATCACGACGGGATCCTCATCAACGACCCGATGGTGCTGAAGCTCGCCGAGGACCGGTTCTGGATCTCGATTGCCGACAGCGACGTGCTCCTGTGGTGTCAGGCGGTGGCGGCCGAACGGGGCCTGGACTGCCGGGTGTTCGAGCCGGACGTCTCTCCCCTGGCCGTGCAGGGACCGTTGGCCGACGACACGATGGCCGACCTGCTGGGCGACTGGGTGCGGGACGTGCCGTTCTTCGGCTTTGTCGAGACCAGTCACGCCGGGATTCCGTTCGTGCTCTGCCGGTCCGGGTGGAGCGGCCAGGGCGGGTTCGAGCTATTCCTCCAGGATGGTTCCCGGGGCCTGGACCTCTGGGACGCCGTGTGGGCAGCGGGGGAGAAGTACGGCATCCACCCGGGCGGCCCGACCTTGAACGAACGGATCGAGTCTGATCTGTTCTCCTACCGGGCCGACTGCGGGGCGGGGGCGACCCCGCTGGAGGTTGGGCTGGAGAAGTTCCTGTCGTTGGACCGTGACGATGACTTCATCGGGAAGGCGGCTCTGCTGGCCGAACGGGAGCGTGGCCCGGCGAGGCGTCTGGTGAAGGCCCTCCTGTCGGGCGAGCGCCTGGCGTCGACCAGCGAACATCCGTGGCTGGCTTTCGGACCGGACGGTTCACCCTGCGGTGAGGTCCGGGTTGCCGTCTGGTCCCCGAAGCACGAGTCCAACCTCTGCCTTGCGTTGGTGTCGTCGGCCGTAGCCGGAGGCCCGTTCACGACGTCGACCCCAACAGGCGAGGCCCTACAGGCCACCCACCTCGCCAACTTCGCGGAGTAGCGAACTCGAAGTCCAGCGGCCTCCGTGCAGTGTCACACCTGCGTAGTCCGTCCGAGCCGTCTAGGTCAGTGCTCGTGCCGTAGTACCGCCCGCACGGCGTCCTCGTCGCCCTCGCGGTGAAGCAGTGCCATCGCCCGGTCGATCTCGTCCAGGTCCACCACAGCCCCCAGCAGGGGAGCGGTCGGGAAGCCTCCCTCGTTCAGGATTCGGGCTGCCTCGTCGACCGAACCGGCATCGCCGCCGGCCCCGCCC
>JAAZXC010000013.1 GCA_014240365.1 Acidimicrobiales bacterium
GAAGTAGATGAAGGCATGGAACATCGTCGTGATGTCATGCACCCGTGCCACGGTCGTCAGCGAGCACCTCTTCCACACGCCGGGAATCATCAGGTCGACCCGGGCGTGGTCCGAATCGGACTGGTCCCAGGCAGTAGACCGCCTCCGATCTCGTGGGTGGATGGACGACGACGGGATCACAGACGATGGACGGACCCGGCGTAGTTCAATCGAGCGCCGGACCAACGAGTTGGATACCGAGATCTGGAATGGCCTTGACGACAAGGCGGTAAACCGGTTCGCCGGCCTCCTCAAACCAGCGATCGAGGCCCTGACCGGGGGCGGGTACTTCGCTGCAATCGGCCGTCCTGCAACGAAGGGCCGGTAGGGCTACCCGGGGTCCGCTGTGTGACCCAGGCGACACCGGGCCGGCCGTAACCAATTTGTAAACTTGAGTACGCCCTGAACCGAAGGCGTCTACCGAACGCTTCCAGAGGGTGTCGATGATCAAGGTTTCCGAAAGGTCAGTACGCGGCCGTCTCGCCGGCCGGTTCTCCGTCCAGCGACTCCGCAACGAGTGGCTCCTGAACCCCGCTGCCAACCTCCTGTCGGGCCTCATCGTCGCCTTCGCCCTGATCCCCGAGGCCATCTCGTTCTCGATCATCGCCGGAGTGGACCCCAGGGTCGGGCTCTACGCCTCGTTCTCGATCGCCATCATCATCGCCTTCGCCGGCGGACGCCCCGGGATGATCTCGGCCGCCACCGGCGCCATGGCCCTCGTCATCGTGCCACTGGTCGCAGAACACGGGCTCGGCCACCTGTTCGCCGCCACCATCCTCGCCGGGATCATCCAGGTCGGGTTGGGTCGCCTCGGCGTCGGCTCGCTCATGCGATTCATCCCCCGCACCGTCATGGTCGGCTTCGTCAACGCCCTGGCCATCCTCATCTTCCTGGCACAGGTCCCCCACATCCTGCTGTCTGACCACACCGACCGGGCCGCCTTCGGCCTGAACCTGGCGTTCATCGCCATTGGCCTGGCAATCATCTACGGCCTCCCGAGGATCACCACCGTCGTGCCGTCCCCGTTGGTGGCCATCATCGTGCTGGCCACCGCCGCCATGGCGTTGGACCTGCACCTGCCCACGGTCGGCGACATGGGGGCCCTCCCCGACTCGCTGCCCGGTCTCTCCCTTCCCGATATCCCGTGGACGCTCGGGACGCTGCAGGTCATCCTCCCGTTCTCGATCACGCTGGCCTTCGTAGGCCTGCTGGAGTCACTGCTCACAGCACAATTGCTCGACGACCTGACCGACAGCGGCTCGGACAAGAACCGCGAGGCGCGTGGCCAGGGTGTGGCCAACATCGCCACCGGTTTCCTGGGTGGCATGGCGGGCTGCGCCATGATCGGCCAGTCGATCATCAACCACCGGTCCGGTGGACGTACCCGGCTGTCAACCCTCGCGTCCGGCCTGTTCCTGCTCATCCTGATCCTTGCCCTCGGCGACTTCGTGGCCCGAGTTCCCATGGCGTCCCTTGTTGCCGTGATGGTCATGGTCTCGGTCAGCACCTTCGACTGGGCCAGCATCCACCCACGCAACCTGCGGATCATGCCGCGCACCGAGACCATCGTGATGGCCTCCACGGTCGGCATCGTGATCCTCACCCACAACCTCGCGTACGGGGTTGTCTGCGGAGTGGTCCTCTCAGCGGTGTTCTTCGTTCGACATGTATCGCACCTGGTGCGGGTCACCAGCGTGGTCGACCCCGACAACGTTGAACGCCTCTACGCGGTCAGCGGGCAGCTGTTCTTCGCCTCGACCAACGACCTGGTGCACGCCTTCGACTATGACGCTGTGAAGGTCAAGCGGGTCGAGATCGACTTCAGTGGCGCCCACATCTGGGACACCTCGGCGGTCGTGGCCGTCGATGCCGTGGTCGCCAAGTTCGCCCAGCGTGGCATCACAGCCGAGCTGGTAGGCCTCAACCGCCACGCAGCACGGCTGCACAGCAACACCACGGACTCGCTCAGCCCCCAGCACTGACCCGCCGGGCTAGGTTCGGCGACCATGGCGGACAGCGGGAGCCTCACCTTTGATCGACCCGACTGGCATGCCCAGGTCGATGAAGAGGTCGTGGATCCAGATCTGGAGATCATCGACCCCCATCATCATCTCTGGCAGATTCCGGGCGCCGACTACCTGCTAGAGAACCTGTGGGCCGACACCGGATCGGGTCACAGGGTCGTCAAGACCGTCTTCGTGGAATGCCACGCCTCCTACCGGGATTACGGGCCTGACCACCTCCGACCGGTCGGCGAGACCGAGTTCGTGGCCGGTCTGGCCGCCGACAGCAACGAAGGGCCGGGCGCACGCATTGCCGGGATCGTGGCCTACGCCGATCTGAGGCTCGGCGACCGACTCCCCGAGGTGCTCGACGCCCATGTCGAGACCGGACGGGGACTTTTCCGCGGTATCCGCCACGCGCTTTCCCATGCCACCCACCCGGAGGTGCTGGCCTTCCCCGGTGGGGCTCCAGCCGGCCTCTCCTCCGACGAGGCATTCCGCGACGGGGTACGCATGTTGGGCCGGCTCGGCCACACATACGAGAGCTGGCACTACCACGAACAGATGCCCGACTTCATCGATCTGGCCCGGTCTGCGCCGGACACCACGATCATCCTCGACCACTTCGGGACCCCGTTGGGTGTCGGTCCCTGGGCGACGCAACGAGACGAGATATTCGAGCAGTGGAAGGTCGACATCGCCGAGGCCGCTCGCTGTCCGAACGTGGTGGCCAAGCTGGGTGGCCTGGCCATGCCCGACAACGGCTACGGCTGGCACCTGGCCGACCGACCGCCCACCTCCGACGAGGTGGTGTCCGCCCACCGGGCCCACTACCTCCACACCATCGACCACTTCGGACCAGAGCGGTGCATGTTCGAAAGCAACTTCCCGGTCGACCGGGTCTCGGTCTCGTACCGGGTGCTGTTCAACGCCTTCAAGAAGATGGTCGCCGACTTCTCGACCGACGATCGGGCCGCCATGTTCTCCGGCACCGCCGAGCGCGTCTACCGCCTCTGACCCGGACGTCGGGATTCGTCTGATCCAGGGCCTGTTGCGGCACTCGGGTACGGTCGCCGGATGCTCGTCGCCGTTACCCGTGGGGTCAGCCCGACCATCGCCGACTGTGAGCTGACCCACCTCGAACGCACGCCCATAGACATCGAGGTCGCCCGGGCCCACCACGCCGCCTACGAGGCCACGCTGACCGAGCTGGGCTGCCGGGTGGAACAGTTGCCGGCCGAACCCGATCTGCCCGACTCGGTGTTCGTCGAGGACGTGGCCGTCGTGCTCGAGGAGGTGGCCGTCATCACCCGTCCCGGGGCCGAATCCCGACGCGGCGAACGCTCCAGCATCGAACGGACGCTCGAGCCGTACCGGACTCTGGCCCACATCCGCTCGCCGGGAATCCTGGACGGTGGTGACGTGCTGGTCGCCGGCCACGACATCCACATCGGCCTCACCAGCCGGAGCGACACCTCGGCCATCGACCAATTCCGGGCCATCGTCGGCGACCACGGCTACCGGGTCCACGGCGTGGCCGTGCGTGGCTGCCTGCACCTCAAGTCGGCGGTCACCGCTGTGGCCGACGACACCCTGGTCATCAACCCCGAACGGGTCAGTGCCGACCACCTCGGCGACCGGCGCTGCATCTCCGTCGATCCGGCCGAACCGGATGCCGCCAACGTCGTCCGGGTAGGAGGCACCATCCTCGTGGCCGCTGCCTACCCCCGGACCGCAGACCGCATCTCAGCAGCCGGATTCGACGTGCGCTCCGTCGAAGCATCCGAGTTGGCCAAGGCCGAGGGCGCCCTCACGTGCTGCAGCCTCATCTTCGATGCACCGGAACGGAACGCCTAGAGGCCTCAACAGGCTCGCCCTCCAACGCCTCCAGAATCGGCGACGCTCGGGAGTTACCTCCTTCCCGGCACCAGCACCGGCACTGGCAGAGCGATTTGCCACCCCGGCCATCTGATGCTTCGATGGTCAGAAGCCAGCCCAGAGCGGGTCGTATCCGAGTGATAGGAATCTCCCCATGTCCCAGACCGTCCAGGCCGTATTCCCATGCAGAGAAGGCCAGGGCGCAGGCCTCGTCGCTGCACTCAAGTCAGCTCTCGTAGAAACCCGGGCATTCGAGGGCTGTGAGTCAGTTGAGGTCTACACCGATGCCGACGCACCCGATCGGGTCGTCCTCTGGGAGAAGTTCGCTGAGCGGGCGAACCACGAGGCCTACATGGCCTGGCGGACCGAGACCGGTCTCCTCGAGATGCTCGCCCCGATCCTGACCGGCGAGCTCCAGATCACGTACTTCACGGACCATCCGGACATCTGACCTCGACCCCGCGGCACCCGCCCGGGAACATCGGCCTCCGACCCCGGAAACTCCCGACTCCCCGAAGACAGATCCCGGCCGTGATGGCTCTCATGGTCGAGAACGCCGCAGGTGGCAGTTTCGCCAGCGCATCCTGTTTGGTGCCCTTGTGGCCTCCTCGACTGCCCTGACGCTGGCCGTTCGCAGCGACGGGCCTCTTCCCGGAGAGGTGGCGGCAGCGCGCTGGATGAACCAGAACACACCCGCTGCAGTCGACCGGTTCGCCGACCTCATCGACCTGGCCCTCACCGACATGGCCGCACCTGTCGTGTTCGTCGCCATCGCCCTGCTGGTGTGGTGGCGATGGGGTCGATATTCAGCGGTGATGCTCGGCTTCGCAGGGGCGTTCACCGGTCTGACGCGACTGGGCGACCTCGTCGAGCGCCCGCGACCCACACCCGCCGTGGAATGGAGCGGATACTCGTTCGGCAATGGTGGCTACCCGAGCGGCCATGTGGTGTTCAGCGTGCTCGTCCTGGGCACCGTCGCCCTGCTGGCGCGTCGCCAAACCACCTCGCGGATCGCGAGGTGGATCGTGGGAGCGATGAGCATTCTGATCGCCGTGACCTCGTGGACGCGGGTGAGTCGCCTCTAACACTGGCCACTCGACGTCGTAGGCGGGAGCCTGATGGCGGTAGCGGGACTACTCGGCATCACCTGGCTCCACCCTCGCCTCGCCTCCCTGGCGACAGGTCGACCGCTGCTCGGTCGCCTTCTGCTCGCCCCCGGGACCCCCTACAGCACTGCCCATCCGGAGGTCTGAAGGGCGCTAGGCCAGCATCGCCGCCATGCGGTCACGGACCGCCTCGACTGCCTTGAACGGTCGGATCATCACCTTGAACTCGGTGATCAGTCCGTCGTCGTCGCAGGTGATGATGTCAACACCGTTCACCTGAATGCCACCCATCGTGGTCTCGAACTCGAGAACCGCCTGGTGGCCGTCCAGGACCTTCTTCGTGTAACGGAATCCGGCGCCGGACGATCCGGACTGCCCTGACCCATCAGTCTCCGCGTCACCGGGGAACACCTGCGAGGCGGCGGTCAGGTACATGAGGGTCAGGTCCCTCCCCTGCTGGGGCGAAAAGATCACCGGCGACCAGAAGACCACGTCAGGATGCAGGAGGTCCTCGAGGGTGGCGGACCCTCCGCCCGCCAGATGCGTCAGCCAGGCGGCCATCGTCTGGTGGATGGGAGATGGATCGGTCACGGTCATGGCGCCATTCTCACCCCGGACCAGATCCAGAAGGGCATCGGGCCCGTGACGGTGTGGCCCTGATCGTGCCGTCATCGTGCTGTCAGGGCTAGTTTCGGCGTATCGCGCAAGTCGCCCAGAGCGCCGAGGTGCCCCAGATGACCGTAGACACGACCACCATCCTCGCCGAGGACGTCACGACCCCGGCCGTCACGTGGGACGGTGACCGGCCAATCGTCGACCCATCACACCTGGGGTCGATCCTGGGATGGGACCTGAAGCCCGAGGGGCTCTGTCGCAAGGACGTCTGCGTTCCCGTGCACGACCGGCCCGGCCTGAACCATGCGGACGGAGTCGACCTCTGCGCTGTGGCCGACGCCCTGGGACAACCAGTGCTCGTCGACGCCGACGCCCACCTCGTAGCCATCGGGGCGGCGACCGCCCACCGACAACAGGCCATGGTCGATCGCCTGGCACCGGACGCTTCGGTCCTGGACCTGCAGGGAAACAGGCGACTGCTCTCCGAGTGGTCGGGAACCAGACGCCTGCTCGTCGCCTTCTCCACGTGGTGAGGATGCGCATTTGACCTGCCCGGGTGGCAGGCACTTCATGACGAGTTGGCCGACGAGAACTTCACCGTCATCGCCGTGGCGCTGGACGAGAACCTGGCAGCCGTGGCGCCCTTCGCCGAGAACATCACGTATCCGGTCCTCGTAGACACGGAACACCAGATGAGCGAGCTCTACGCCATCACCAACGTGCCCACCGTGGTCTGGATAGACGAGGACGACCGGATCGTCAGGCCCAATGCCATGGAGCCCGGTAGCGACATGTTCACAGAGTTCACCGGGATCAAGTGCGAGGGGCACATGGAGCAGGTCCGGACCTGGATCCGGAACGGGGTCCTGCCTGATGACGCCGACCACGAGGTACAGGCGCTGGATCCAGACGAGGTCACAGCCCACCTCCACTTCCGACTTGCCACCCATGCCCGCCGGGGCGGCCTGGCCGACGCCGCCTAACGACACTTCGCAGCTGCCTCCGAGTTGGCCCCCAACGACTTCACAATCGTCCGCGGAGCCATGCCGCTCACCGGGGTCAACCCCTTCGGCGCAGCCTTCTTCGAGCTGTACGGGCGGTTCCAGGAGGCAGGGTCGCCGTACCACGGCATTCCCCGGGCGAGGACCTAGCCCACGGACATGACGCAGGAGAGCTGAGGATGTCCCAGCACGACGGCCACCACGAGCACGAGCACGACTGACCACACCCTGACACCACCACGATTCCCCAGGGACCAGTAGCCGGTACCCTCGCCGTCATGGGACGCATCTCCAACACCATCGCCCTGGCCAAGGTCTCGTGGAAGGTCCTGCGAAAGGACAGGGAGCTCCTACTCCTACCGGTCCTCTCGTTCCTCGCATCGATCCTGGTCCTGACCCTGCTCTGGCTGCCCACCCTCAGCGCCATCGACACCTCCGGCCTGGCCGACGAGGGCGGAGACCCGGGAGCGGTCCTGATCGTCGTCGGCGTCATCTCCGCCATGGCGATGAGCATCATCAGCGTGTTCTTCAACGGTGCCCTGGTGGCAGGCGCCCACGAGCGCCTGTCCGGTGGAGACCCGACTGTCCGATCTGCGCTGGGGCGTGCCCTCTCGCGGCTCTCCGGACTACTTCCCTGGGCGATCATCACCGGCACCGTCGGCCTCATCCTCCAGGCCGTACGGGAACGCGCCGGATGGATGGGTCGATTCGTCGTGAACATGGTCGGCATGGCGTGGCAGACGGCCACCTTCCTGGTGGTCCCCGCCATCGTCATCGACGACCACGGAGCGGTCAGCGGCCTTAAGGCCTCGGCGGCACTCCTGAAGCGCACGTGGGGCGAGAACATCGCAGCACGGGTGGGCTTCGGCCTACTCGGCCTAGTCGCCGTCATCCCCGCCGTAATCGTGTTGTTTGCAACCGGAGCCCTGGGTGGCGCCGCCCTCGTGGTGGGCATCCTCCTGGCCGTCCCGTACCTCGCCCTCGTAGTGGTCGTGCTGACCGCCCTGAACGCCGTGTTCCAGACGGCGCTCTACCTGTATGCCACGACCGGTTCCGTTCCGGCCGGCTTCGACGACTCGAACCTGCAGGACAGCTTCACCACCGCCTGAGGCCGGACGCGAGGCGACCCCCGCCGAAGCGGGGGCCGATCGCACGGTGGGAACCGTGTCCAGCAGTGACTCCTCAGCCAGCCGCCAGTGCCCACAGGATATGGACGTGGCGGCGATAGTGGTAGGCAGCACGCGTCGGGGCAGCGACCTAGGGTCTGCGACCCGTGACCAATGCTCCCGCTTCCGAGGTGCTCTCCACCGAGCAGCTGGACCGCTACCACAGCGACGGCTACCTGCTCATTGAGGACGCAGTGCCACCGGACATCCTGGGGCGCCTTCGCGAAGTGTTCGACCGCTGGACGGAGGAGAGCAGGACCCACGAGGGGCCCTACGGCGAGACGATCGACGGTCGGCCACGTTTCGACGTTGAACCCGGCCACTCCGCCGGACACCCCGGCCTACGTCGGGTGGCATCGCCCACCGAGGTGTCAGAGGACTACCTGGCCTTCATGCGCCACAACATCGCGCTGGACGCCACGACACAGGTATTCGGGCAGAACCTGCGATTCAGGGAGTCGAAGGTCAACTCCAAGCTGCCCGGCACCGCCACACACCTGAAGTACCACCAGGACCTCCCGTTCGGGCCGCTCACCAACCAGGACCTGATCACCGTCCTCTTCCTCCTCGACGACGTGAGCGACGACAACGGCCCCCTCGAGGTGGTGCCGGGCAGCCATCTGGGCCCCCTCTACGACCACTGGCATGACGGCGTCTTCACCGGAGCGGTCAGCGAGGAGGTCGCCGGGTGGGCGAAGGCCCGCTCGGTCACCTGCGTCGGACTGGCCGGATCCGCCTACCTTCTAAACGCCCGCCTTCTCCACGGCTCAGGGCCGAACCTCTCGACGAGACCACGCACCCTCTTCATCGTCCAGTACCACGCGGAGGACGCCTACCCGCTGGCTCCCAACCACCTGCCGAGCATCCACGATGGCGAGATCGTCCGGGGCAGGTCCACTAATCGGGTCCGGTGCACCGAGTGGTCAATCGACCTGCCACAGAAGCCCACCATGGCCTCCTTCTTCGCCCAGCAGGCCGACCCCGCAACCGGGGCCGGATAACGGCGGCAGGCCTCAGCCCGCCACCACTCCGGCGACGCCGGCCAGGACAAGACCGAGGCCTAATACCTGGACGGGTCGCACGCTGTCGCCGAAGACCAGTCGGCCGAGGGCGACGCTGACGGCCGGGAACATCGCACCGGTCACGGCCGCCGGCAGGACGTCGACCTGGATTCCCAGCAGGTAGAGAACCGAGGCGATGCCACCGAAGACCCCGGACCAGAGGGCCGTCCACCTCACGGCACCCCGGGGCATGACCGGAGAACGTACGACTATGGCCGCCACAACCGTGAGCAGGCAGGCGACCAGCCGCTGGGCCACGGCAGGCCAGGGGCCGCCGGACGGCGAGGTTCCGATCAGCACCGCCAGGCCGATGCCGTAGCCGAGACCCGAGGTGGCACCCCACAGGAGGCCGGCCCGCGTGCCGGATCCGACGCGGCCACCGCCGGTGATGAACAGCAGGCCGACGAGCGCCACGCCCACTCCCAGAACCGCCATCCCGGTCGGGTCCGCTCCTCCCGCGGTGGCGACTCCGAACGGGATGAGGACGGTCAAGGTCGCCACCATCGGAGCGATCACCGTCGCCGAACTCCGCATGAGCCCGCCGAGGTAGGCGACCATGCCCACGCCGAAGCCGACTCCCGAGATGGCTCCCCTTAGCAGGTCGGACCAGATCGGCTGGCTGGGTAACCACAGCAGCATCACGAAGGCCGCCACAGCGGCGACCCCCTGGGAGACGACCGCTACGGCCAGTACCCCGGCGACCCTTGCGCCCCGGCGACCGAACATCTCCGACATGCCCACCGACAACGAGCTGAGGGCTCCGAACAGGGCACCCATCAGGAGTGCAGGACCATCCCGGACATCGCCGGAACACTAGATGCGCCGACCACCTGGACCTAGGGTTCCGCCCCAGCGCCGCAACCACCTGCGGGGTCGACGGCAACCGAAGGACGATGGGGGACCTCATGGGTGCGATCACGCTGCTGGACGGTGGCATGGGTCAGGAGTTGATCAATCGCGGGGCTCCGCGCTCCGAGGAACTCTGGTCGGCATGGGCGCTGCTGGAGGATCCCGGGCTCGTGGCCGCCGTCCACGCCGACTACGTGGCCGCCGGTGCGGACGTCCTGACGACCAACAGCTACGCCACCTTCGACAACCGGCTGGGTCCCTTCGGCCTCGCCGACCGTACCGAGGAGCTCACCCGGCTCTCCGGGAGCCTCGCTCGGGCCACCGTGGATGCCGCCGGAGGCTCCGTCCGTGTGGCGGGTTCTCTTCCTCCCCTGCGCCACAGCTACAACCCCGAGCCGGATGGCACCTACGCCCAGCTCCACGACGAGTACCTCCAGATGGTCGGCCACCTTGTCGACCACGTGGACCTCTTCGTCTGCGAGACCATGGGCGCCTGCTTCGAGGCGCGAGCGGCGGCCGACGCCGCCCGCACGACCGGCAAACCGGTGTGGGTCTCATTCACCCTGCAGGGAGGCGAAGGAGCGGGCCTCATCGACGGCACCTCCTTCTCCGAGGCATGCTCCGTGGTCGATGCCGACGCCTTCCTCCTGAACTGCTGCCCGCCCGAACGCATCGCCACAGCCCTGCCCCTCCTCCGACAAGCCACGAACCTCACGATCGGTGCGTACGCAAACGCCTTCCACCAGATGCCGGTCGGATGGCGTGGCCGGGACGGCAGCCCGCTTCCGGAGGCTCGGACCGACATGGGGATCGACCCCTATACGAGGGCCGTCATGCAGTGGGTCGACATGGGCGCCGAGGTCGTCGGGGGTTGCTGCGAGATCGGCCCCGACCACATCGCCCGCATCCGACAGGTCCTTGACGCCTGACGCCGGAACCCCTTCCAACAAGGCCCTTCCGCCAACTCGTCTCAGGCCGGGCGGAGGGCGAATCGAACCCCACCGATCTCCAGGTCGGCCTGCCGGCTGGCACGCACCTCCACGCCCGCCAACCCCTCGCCACGATCATCCCGGATCGTCACGAAGCGGACCTCTCCCCCGTCCAGGGCAACCACCGTGTCCTCGACCGGGCGCCGTAGCACCTCACCCCAGCGCCCTGCCATCGCTGCCGGGTCGTCGGCCTGGACCTCCACAGCCACGATCTCGTTGGCCAACCCGGTCCGCCGATGCTCCCGCCAGTCGGGGCCGGCCCACGGCCAGTCTGTCCAGTCGTCGGTCTCGTCGACCGACAGGATTGCGCCGCCGACATCGCCGGGGTGCAGGTGGAGGCCGTGGATCCCCGGCATGCGTGCCTCCAGCACCACACGGACCCCCAGGTCCCCGAGCCGGTCGCCGAATCCATCCAGATCGTCTGTCTGCATGATGACCATGTATCCGCCGTCGCCGCCTCGCCGGGCCAGGTGTCTACCCGCCGCCGTTCCCTCCTCCACGGGTGAGACCACCTCGAGCAGGGTGTCGCCGACCGGGAACAAGACGTTCCGGAGGCCGAACTGCGCGACGCCGAGGTCATGCACGCACGCCTCGACGGCCAGGCCATCCACGATCTCGGCTTCGACCCGAGCCAGGTCGCCGGCCACCAGCACCACCTGCCTGAGTCTCATCGCCATGGCCGGACAGTAATCCCCACAGGTGACCGTGTTGCTACGGTCAACGACGTGCAGACCCGACGCCTAGGCCGAACCGACCACGATTCCAGCATTGCCATCCTGGGTGGTGCGGCGTTCGCCATGGACTCCCCGAAAGAGGCTGAGGCCCTCCTGTACGAGGCCCTCGACGCCGGCATCAACCACCTCGACATCGCCCCCGGATACGGAGCAGCGGAGCGGGCCGTAGGGCCGCACATGAAAGCAATCCGCCAACGCCTCTTCCTGGCATGCAAGACAGCCGAAACCGAACGTGACTGGGCCCTGCGGCGCCTTGACCGGAGCCTCGAACGACTCCAGGTGGACGAACTGGACCTCTACCAGGCCCACGGAGTCACCTCGCTGGAGGTCCTGGACCAGCGTGACGAAGCATTCCAGGTCATCCTCGAGGCACGCGACCGGGGCCTGACCAGATTCGTAGGCGTCACCGGCCACGACCTGGGCGCCCCCGTCGCCCATCTCGAGGCGATCCGCCGCTACGACCTGGACACCGTCATGTTCCCCGTGTTCCCGTCGATCTGGGCCGACCCCGCCTACCGGGCCGATGTAGACGCTCTGCTCGCCGAGTGTGCTGAGCGAGACGTCGGCGTGATGGTCATCAAGGCTGTCGCCTGGCGGCCATGGGGTGACCGGACCCCGGATGCCATCAGCTGGTACGAGCCGCATCGGACCGACGACGCCATCGAGCGTGGTGTCCGGTTCGCCCTGTCGACACCCGGCGTCCACGCCTTCTGCACACCCAGCGACCCGGCCACAGCCCGGCGGGCCATCTGGGCCGCCAGCCGGTACGAGCCGCTCACCCCCGAGGAACGAACCAGTGCGGTAGCCGACGCCGACGCCGACGCCGACGCGATCTTCCCCGTCGCCGAGAAGGCCGTCTCAGCCTGGCGTTGACCCCGGGAGCACCAACGTCGGCGTGTGCCACACCCTCCCCACCTGGATGGTCGACCCTGAGGCCACCATGGCAGCAATGCAGCACAGGGGAAAGATCCTGGACCGGCACCTTCCGGCCATGGAGGAGTTCGAGGTCGGTCCCGGCCGAAAGGCTCCCGAGGCCCTGGGCGTCCTGCACGAAAGGTGCCAGCCGTCACATAAGACAGGACAACCGCCAACCTCCTGTACCCTTGTGACTGCTCCGGTGAGATTCCTCGCCGGTGGGTTCGCAGACGGGCACTGGTTCTTCCGGTCAACGTGAACCATTCAAGTCCGAATCCCGACCTCCGCTCATTCGTAGAGGCGACGCGAACCCTGATCCACCCGCCACCGAGCGGGACTGGAGATCCAATGTCAACCACCTTCGCCCAACTGGGCGTACCCGATTCCATTACCCGCGCGCTCGAGGCCCGAGGCATCATCGAGCCCTTCGCCATCCAGGCGGCAACCATCACCGACGCACTCGATGGTCGTGACATCTGCGGCCGTGCACCGACCGGTTCCGGCAAGACCCTGGCCTTCGGCATTCCGTTGGTGGCCACCGTCGAGCGGGCCGAGCCCCGTCGGCCCCGAGCCCTCGTGCTGGCCCCCACCAGGGAGCTCGCCGAGCAGATCTGCATCGAACTCCGGACCTTCGCCGGAAAGGTGCGCATCGGCGCTATCTACGGCGGCGTCGGTTATGGCCCGCAGCTCAAGGCACTGCGTGACGGCGTGGAAATTCTCGTGGCCTGCCCCGGTCGCCTCGAGGACCTCCTCGACCAGGGAGCCCTGAAACTCGATGCAGTTACCCAGGTAGTGCTCGACGAAGCCGACCGCATGGCTGACATGGGCTTCATGCCTGCCGTCCGTCGACTCCTGGACAAGACCGCCGAACAGCGCCAGACCGTGCTGTTCTCGGCCACCCTGGATGGCGACGTAGCCAAGCTCACCCGGGACCACCAGACCAATCCGATCCGACACGAGGTTGGCGACGAGACCCCCGACATAACCGCCGCCACCCACGTGTTCTGGACCGTGGACCGCAGCGAACGCGTTGAGCTGACTGCAGAAGCAATCGGTGCAGCCTGGCCCGCGATCATCTTCTGTCGCACCCGCCACGGCGCCGATCGTCTGGCCAAGCAGTTGGCACGAAATGAGATCCGTGCCGCGGCAATCCACGGTGGACGCAGCCAGAACCAGCGCACCCGTGCTCTGGCCGACTTCATGGACGGCCGGGTCCACGCCCTGGTGGCCACTGACGTGGCAGCCCGCGGAATCCACGTGGATGGCGTTGCCTCCGTCGTGCATTACGACCCGCCAGAGGACCACAAGGCCTACCAGCACCGTTCCGGCCGGACTGCACGCGCAGGCAAGAACGGCGTGGTGATCTCGCTGGTCCAGCCCGAACAGCGCAAGGACATCCGCAGGCTCCAGCGCGACATCGGCATCGACGAGCCTGTCGGTGCTCCGGACCTCGACCGGATTCGCGAACTGTCGCCCCCTGCGGTCGCTTCTCCCGCAATCCTCGCGCCGTACTCCCCGACCGAGTCCACACCCGAACAGGGTCGACGTCATGAGGGTCGTGGTCGCCAGAGCGCTCAGCGTCGTGGTGGTTCCGGAGGCCGTGGACGCGATAACGGCTCCGGAGGCGACCGCAACCGCTCCGGCCAGGGCAACCGCTCCGGCCAGGGCAACCGCAACCGCTCCGGCCAGGGCAACGGTCAGGGCAACTCGCAGGGCAACGGCCAGGGTCGCCCCGCAGGCAACCGCAACCGGCGCCCCAACCGTCAGGGCCGTCCTGCCGCCTGACCGCCAGATTGTGGCCTAACCGGCCCCTAATCCGTTGATCACCTGACGGCCTTCGTCGCTGGGTTGATTGTCCCTGACGGACGGCCACCCAGCGAGGCTCCACCAGTGAAGACGAACCTGCTACTGCTCACCACCGCACTCCTCCTGACGTTCTCAGGCTGCAGCGGCGCTTCAGGCGGAGCTGGTACCGGCAGCGACGGACCGGTACTGGAGGAACAGGTCAAGGAGACCATTCCCCTCGAAGAGGAGGAAGTGGACCGTCGAAGCGCAGTCATGGCGTTCAACTCCTGTCTCGAGGATGCCGGCTTCACGTTCCGCGGCTTTGCAGGCGACGACGAGACCGATGATGCCGTCACCGGGGACCCCGCCTACCAGGCGGCTCTTCAGCGATGTAATGCAGAAAGCGGAATTGGGGACCAGCGGGCCGAGTTCGCCGAGTCCCGGGCCTCGCGTACTCCCGAGCAGATCCGCGAATCCAACGAGCAGATCCTGAAGGTGGTCGACTGCCTCCGCTCGAGGGGTTGGGAGATTGAAGACCCCACCCAGGACCAGACTGGCGGCCTGAACCTTCGTGAGGTGATCGGCAGCTCAGGAGTCGATATCCGCACCAACGAAGAAGCCAGGGCCTGCTTCAGCGAGATGAGGCTGAACCGGGGCTGACGGCTACCGGTCCTGCACCATTTCCGGACCAGTCGCGGCTCACGCTCCACCAGGCCGACCACGCAGCACCGCCCATGGGCCGGCAATAGCCTTCCCCTATGGGAATCCCGAGCAGAGGCAGCATCCCCTCGCCTGTCACCCGACTACTGGCATGGGCGTTCGTCGCCCTCCTCGTCATCGGTGTCGGCGGACAGCTGCTGGGAGGAGCCGACGAGATTGTTCCGCCTCCGCGGACCACCGTGCCGGCAACCACAGTTGCAACGGTGGCAACAGCTCCCCCGGCCTTCTGGATGAACAAGTACGAATGGGCCCTGAAGGATCACGTCGACGCTCTCGCCGCCGACGCCGACTGTGCCGCACTCCAGGACAGGTACGTGAAGGCCACCCTTGCCAACAGTGCCGTGAACGCACGCTACGGAACCGGCACCGCCGACCTTCTGGAGTACATATTCATCGTCTCCGAGGCAAGCGGCTGCTACGGCTGACAACTCCACGCTTGGACACGCACCAGGCAGCGCAGCGTCAGGTCAATCGGCTGAAAGCAGCCGTTCCGAATACCAGGAGGCGAATCTGGCGACGTTCGGCTCCAGGTAGGAGAACCTCCCCTGTGCTGCAAACGGCGAACGCATGCCGAGGTGCTGTTGCTCGAGCATTGGAATGTCCTCGTTGATCGCCACGTCGAACCGCTCGTAATAGGACCCGGCTACCTCGCCGAAGCCCGGCAGGGCGACTGTCTCCGGGGGGAAGCACACCACCTGGGAGCACCGGCACCTGTCAGGCCCGTCCGGATGGACCTCGTACATCCACATCCCCTCGGCCCCCGTGGCGATAACCATGTTCGGGAATACCCACGAGTAGCGAACCCCGTGGGCCTCCCGATCCGAAAGGCCCCCCATCACGGGTAGCGCCCTGTGCTGCTCGTCCTCCAGAAGCCCACCGGTGCCCTGCGTGGTTCCGAAGTGCGTGGCGAAGGCGCCGATGACCACATCGGGCTCGTCCGGGCTCGTTGTAGGTGTCGTCGATGCTGCCTGGGTGCACGTAGGGCAGGTGGTAGTACTCGTTGAAGACCTCGGCGAAGCCCTTCCAGTTGCATTCGACGGTGAACTCCCGGCGGTGGGTGGTCACCAGGCCAGCCAGGTTCGAAGCCTCGTGCACCCTGCCGAAGTCACCCAGCCATTCATCGATTCCGGGTGGCGACTCTTCCAGGCTCACGAAGACGAATCCGTACCTCTCGACCAGGGCGAACTCGTGCAGCCCGTGGTCGCCGCGATCAAACCCATCGGTTCGCTGCATGCTGGGCGCACCGAGGAGACGACCGTCCAGGGCGTATGTCCAGAAGTGGAATGGGCAGCGCATCCGGGAGCAGTTGCCGTCACCGACCATCACCTGAGTGGACCGGTGGCTGCAGGTGTTGGCGAAGGCCCGCAACTGATCCTCACCCCTGACGACCACCACCGGTACACCACCTATGTCAATGGCGCTGAAATCGCCGACTTCGGGCCACCGGTCGAAACGACCCACGCCGATCCAACCACGCCGGAACACGGTGTCGCGTTCAACCTGATGGATATCGGGGTCGGTGTAGCAGGCAGCGGGCAGGGTGGATGCGGAGGCCGCTGGCAGCAGACAGGACGCAAGATCCTCAGCCAGCCCCGGAGGCAACCGGGAGGTGCGAACAGCAGGGTTGCCCATCCGCTCCAGCGTAGGTCCTGAATGCTCATGACCTCCAGATGCCTTACGGTGTGCGCGATGCCACGGATCAACCTTGACGATGTCGAACAGACCTCCCGCCGGGCCCTGATCAGTCACGGCGCCCGTGACGACGCTGCCGGCCACGTCGCCAGGGCCATCCGGGTCGCCGAATCCAACTGCAACCGGATCTGCGGCCTCTACTACCTCGAGAGCTACTGCAGGCAGCTCCAAACGGGTCGCATCAACGGCACCGCGGAACCCGTTGTGACCGTGGACCGTCCGGGCGCCGTCCGCGTCGACGGTCGCCTCGGCTTCGCCCAGTCGGCCTTCGCCAGTGGGCTACCCGCCGCCATTGAGTCGGCCAGAACCAACGGAATCTGCGGAATGTCGGTGGAACACACCCATACCTGCACCTCCCTCGGCTACTTCACCGAGCAGTTCGCCTGCGCCGGGTTCCTGGCCATCGGTGCCACCAACGCCACACCACGGGTGTCGCCACCCGGTGGATCCACGCCGGTGCTGGGTACCAACCCGATAGCCATGGCCGTCCCCGATGGCTCCGGCGGGATCGCATTCCAGTTCGACTTCTCGACCAGTGCCGTGGCTCTCGGGAAGATCACCATGGCTGCCGCCGCCGGTGACGAGATTCCGCTCGGGTGGGCGGTCGATGCCGACGGTCATCCGACGACCGACCCGCAGGCCGCCCTCGGCGGTTCGCTGGTCTCAGCGGGCGGCTACAAGGGCTACGGCATAGGCCTCATGGTCGAGGTGCTCGCAGCGGCTCTGACCGGCTGTCGCCTGAGCGTCGACGTTCCACCTCTCAAGACGCCTGACGGCAGGCCCCATGACCTGGGCCAGTTCTACATCGTGGTGGACCCCACCTCTTACAGCGGGGCCGGGTTCCACGAGAAGATCCTGGCGCTGGGAGAAAGCATCGTGGCGCAACCGGGCGCACGTCTCCCGGGGGCCGACCGGGTTCCGACGGACCCGGTGGAGATCGAGGACGACCTGTGGAACCTCGTCCTGGGGCTGGCCGCCGGCTGAGCAGTCTTGTTCGACAGGCTCAGTGTTCGAGTCCGTCCAGGATCGCCTCGGAGACAAGGAACCTCGACGCCATGGCCTCCAGACGGTTGAATGCCACGCGGTCCACGCTCAGCCCATCACGGTGGGCCTCGACAGATGCCGGTAGATCCACCACACCGGTCCTGAGGTCCAGCCCGGAGACTGCCAGCGCTGCTGTGAGGTCGAGTGGCAGGTTGTCCACCACCACGCCGCGGCCCGCCATCTCCGCAATGGTCGAGGCCAGGAATGCGACAGGCACAGGCGTCTCGAACCCGGCCCTCGACGTGCCGGTGGTCCGGGCATCACACTCCGCTTCGGCCAGTACGTCGAGCGCCTGGATCGACGACGAGTTGGCAGGGTCCCCGGCCTCGAGTACCTCTGTCGCAACCGCGACCGCTCCCCCCCACCGGACCTCCGCCGCTGTGATGTTGCGGGCCACACGGTTCGCCGTCCCGGAGTCGCAGCCGGCCACCCGGGCACAGCGCATGACCAGGTCGTGCACCTCACGCGGAGCCACCACCAGCGGTTCCATCACCGATCAGCCGATCCTCGAGAGTCGGAGCTCACCCGAAGACCTCATCGAAGAGGCGCAGCCAGTTGCCTCCCAGCACGAGGTCTCGATCCGCCGGCGAGAAGCCCGCCTCGTCCAGGCCGTCGGACAGGCTCCCGAAGTCCTTCGGGCCGTCGAACCAGGTCGGCCACGGCGGGAACGACGGCGCCTCGGTCGGGGCGGTCGCCCGGTCCCATCGACCGTTGCGCATCCACCCGAGGGCATCCGGGCTCCATCCCAGGACTGCGTCGGACCCGATGGCGACGTGTTCCACACCGATCGTTCCAGCCAGGTCGGCGAGCATCCCGCAGTACTCGGACCGGGTCACGTCCGCCCCGCCCATGAACAACTGGTAGAGGGTGCATCCGACCACCCCGCCGCGCTCGGCCACTGCTGCCACCAGGTCGTCCGGCTTGTTGCGCGGCGAGTCGCAGAACGACACCGGATTGCCGTGGGTGATGGCTATAGGTGCCGACGAGGCATGCACTGCATCCATCCCCGTCCGATTACCGACATGGGAGATGTCCACCAGCACGCCCGACCCGTTCAGGGCAGCAACCATCCGGTGGCCCACCCGGGTGAGGCCACCGTCATGCGGCTCCCAGCAGCTGGATCCGAGGTGGTTGGAGATGTTGTAGGTGAGCTGCACCACCCGGATCCCGACGTCGGCGAATATTCCGGCCATCTCGGGATCGTCACCCAGCATCGTGCTGTTCTGGAAGCCGAGGAGCACGGCGAGGACCCCGTCGGCGACCGCCTCGTGGATCTCGTCCACCGAGCGCACGATCCGGATCAGGTCCTCGTTGTTGCGACAGACATGGCGGAAGGCACCGATCCTGGCCATCGCCCCGTTGAGGTCCTCCCAGACCCCGACGGTGGCGTGCACCACGTCAACCCCGCCCGAGCGGACCTCGACGATCACCTCCCTGGACCAGTCGTTTATCTGTAGGCCGTCGATGATCACGGGCTTCTCCTGTCGTCCTGTGTACCGGGATTCTCGGGCCTGGCTGGTCTGGGCGGGAGCACCCAGTCGTCGGTGACGTCTGGGCCCATGTCTCCCAGCCGCGGCGCCCCCTGGAAGAGGGTCACCCGGAGCCAGTCCGTGGACTTGGGCTTGTAGTTGTCCATGCCGTACATGGCCAGCTGGAACCGTTGGATTTGTAGCGGAAGGTAGTCGGCGCTGCAGGCGTTGTCCCTGGGTTCGCCGTAGCGACGGTCGCTGGCGTGGAGCCGCTCGACGGCCATTCGGTGCTCGGGGTAGCTCGACAGGACCCGATGCATCGGGATGTCATCAGCCCAATCCCGAAGCGCAGCCCGCAGTCGCCACAGGCGCAGGGCCACGTCAACGGCCACGTCACGGTGCTCCGGTGGCAACAAGTCGCGTCGGGCACGCCGGGGCTCCTCGGTGTTGTCGCTGACCACCCACCAGTACCTGTCGGCTTCCGGCCCATCCAGGTCGAGATCCGCCAGCCACCCGAACCGCCGATCTAGAAGGGCCAGCGTCTCGCCGACTGTGGTGGCGGGATCGGCTGATGACCGTTCGTCCACCACGAAGAGGGCATCGAAGTGGTCGTCGTCGCCGTCATGGAGTTCCAGGAGCAGTGAAACCACCATCTCGGCGGTCTCCGGCCCGTCCATCTCGGCCCACCGGTAGAGGGAGTCGAACGGCCGGTCGTCCCCTGAGGTCGTACGCCAGGCGGCGGCGATCCTCTCCAGGACCGGCACAAGCGAACGGGAGTTCAGGAACGGATGGCAGTCATCGTCCGTTCCCGATGCGAAGTGCCGATGGGCGCGCTCCATCCATGCCCCGAGCAGTTCTGCTGCCGGCGCATCTCCCGACCGGCCCCTGACGTCAGCCAGCGCCACCTCGCGTACCCCCACCCAGGCGTCCAGGACCCGGGGGTGCTTGAAGGCGTACGGGACCAGCCCCAGACCGGTGGCGTTCCCCAGACCAAAGTATCGACGCCAGCCATCCTCGAAGCCGACAGCCGAGTCGCCTCCGAGCACCCTGGCGCAGTGTTCGACCATGTCGTATCCGAGTTCACGGAACATCCAGGCGGCAGCGAACTGGGCCCGGTACGGCACCCGGAACGGGTGGTCGTCCGAATACCCGGCGAACGACCTCATCCCGAACTTGCCGTTGGCGTAGAAGGCCGTGCTTCGCACGATGTAGCCGGCATCGCCGACGTGGTCGGGATCGGGCTGGTGACCCGCAGCCAGCGTCTCAACCAGGTACCGGAAGAACCGCACGCTCCGGTTTCCCCGGGTCAGCGAAAGGACCCTCGGATCCAGGCGGCCCTTCTCCTGGGCGGGGACCTCGGCCCGCAGGGTCTCCAGGAGTTCGGCGTCGACATCGCCTTCGACGAGCACGGCGGCCACCTCCCATCGATCCGCGATCACCCGATCGGTGTGGGCCGACTCGTCGATCGTGGTGGTGAAGGCCACGAAGCTGAACCGGTGGGTGCCCGTGTCCATCCGGTATATCGACTCTCCGCGCCCCTCGGCATCGAGGTCCTGGTGTATGAGACCGGCTGTCCATCCATCGGCCACAGCACGTCGGAGCATCGTGCGACTGAAGCTGTAGCGCGTCAGGCGGGCCGCCCCCAGCATCTCGGGCCGCATGACCACCTCGGCCGGGCGCAGTGCTGTGGCCCGGGCATCCAACTCCGCCTGAAGCAGGTCCGCGACCCTGATGGCAGTGGTCATCACAGGGTCTGCGATCGAGAGAAGCTCTGGTGCACGGCGGAAGGTTAGACCCCGGCATCCACGCAGGTCGCCTCCACCCCGACCCGGAGACCACCTCAGGCGCGGAACACCCGCCTCCAACTCGAGGCGGGTGCATCCCGGGGTTATCCCGTACCGGATGGCTCCCTAGACGTCGCCCGAGTTTCCGTCGGACCCGTACGCCCAGCCGACCGGCTGCGACAATTCTCGCGCCGCCAGGCCATTCTGGCAAGTGCGGCCACCGGCAAGAGGGTCCCGGGGTGACCAATGTCCCTGAACCTGTCAGGCTGTCAAGCGATGCTCGACACTAGGTTCGTTCCGTGGACAGTCTGACGAAACTCCTTGACGCCAACGGGTTTCTCGTCACAGATGGCGCCATGGGAACCCAGCTGTTCGCCGCCGGCCTCATGGCCGGCGACCCACCTGAGGTCTGGAACCTGGAGCACCCGGACCGCATCCGCGCCGTCCACCAGTCCTACGTGGACGCCGGATCCGACATCATCCTCACGAACTCCTTCGGCGGGAACCGCCACCGCCTGAAGTTGCACTCGATGGAGGGCATGGTCCACCAGTTGAACGCCGCCGCCGCCGCTATCGGCAGGGATGTGGCCGACTCCGCCGACCGGCGGGTCCTGGTCGCCGGATCCATGGGGCCCACCGGCGAGCTGATCAGACCCCTGGGCGAACTGTCCACCGATGAGGCTCAGGTGGCGTTCGCCGAACAGGCCGCAGGGCTGGCCGATGGTGGCGCCGACATCCTCTGGATGGAGACGATGAGCGCCCTGGCCGAGGTGGAGGCCGGCGTCCTGGGAGCACGATCAGCCTCCGACCTGCCGATCGTGGTCACCCTCAGCTTCGATACGGCCGGGAGGACGATGATGGGCCTCACCGGCGAGGACGCCGGTGCCCGGCTGGCTGAACTCGGCGTGGCCGGCATCGGAGCCAACTGCGGTGCCAACCTGGCCGACACCGAGGCCGCCGTGGCCGCCATCCGCTCGGCCTGCGGCGACATCCCTGTGGTCTCCAAGGCCAACGCCGGAATACCGGTCTGGAAGGGTGCCGAACTCGAATACGACGGCACCCCGGAGATCCTCGCTGCCCACGCCAATCGGCTCCGCGAGGCCGGCATCTCCATCATCGGGGCCTGCTGCGGAAGCGATCCATCCCACATCTCCATGATCCGTGCGGTCCTGGACGGAGACCAGTCCGCCCCCGACATCGCCCCGCCGGTTGCCACAGCCACCGTGGGTGCAGAGGAACTGCTGAAGCGGCGAAAGCACAGGAGGCGATCATGAACCGTTCAGCACCGGGCCTGCTGGCCCTCGCCGTGCTTGCGGGCGCCTGTTCCGGAGCCGCCGAGACAGCGTCCACGCCGTCCACCACGACCTCGACGAGCGCAGATGCCGTAGCGCCCACGACGAGCACCGGAACCGCCACCGAATCCTCCACGACCACGGTTGCGGCGACCACCACTTCGTCCCAGCCCGCCACGACGGCCCCACCCACTTCGGCGACCACGCCGACCAGCAACGCTGCTCCGACGACGACGGCCGAGACACCCACCACGACGGTCCCACCGACGACGACCGTTCCGCCAACGACCACCAGCCCACCCACCACGACGGTCCCGCCGACGACGACCAGCCCACCCACCACGACGGTCCCACCGACGACGACCACCTCGGCTCCGGTCCGCCTGGCCTGGCCCAGCGATGTGGGAACGAGCAGGTTCGGCGTGCTCGGCCGATCCTTCGCCATTCCGGGAGGCTGGATCCGCCCCCACCCCGGGGTATTCCTCTGGTCCGATATCGAACGATCCCGGGGCACCTACGACTGGAAGATGGTGGACTGGAACGTGATGGCCTGGCAGACGGACCGCCTTGCGGTGCTCGCCACGGTGTGGCCCTTCAATTCCTGGGACCAGAAGTCCTGCCACGGCGACGAACCGAAAATCCATCCGGTCCTCCGGGAACTCCCGAGACGGCTCTTCGCTCCCTGTGACGCTGCGGCATACCGGGACTGGCTCACCGCCCTCGTCGAGCGCTACGACGGCGACGGGGTGGATGACATGCCCGGGCTGGCATACCCGATACGCCACTGGGAGATAGCCAACGAGCCAGCCATGCAGGGCGGTCACGGCTACTTCTTCCAGGGGACCTCCGCCGACTACCTCGATCTCCTTGCGACCAGTGCATCCACCATCCGTGCCGCAGACCCCGAAGCCCTGGTCCTCACCGGAGGCCAGGCCGGCATGCAGCCTGAGTTCACCGATTTCTGGCGGCCTGTGCTGCTGGAAGCCGGAGGGTCGTTCGACATCGGCAACATCCATTCCATTGGTTCGGATTCATCTTTCTTCAGCGCCCCATACCGGGAATTCCTGGATTCATACGGTCACGCCGACATCCCCTTCTGGGTCACCGAGGCGCTCCTCCCGACGAGGCCCGAGTTCTTCGGCCAGAGGGCGCCCACCGGCGACCAACTGGCACGCGACACCTTCACAGGATTCGCCTCGGCCCTGGCCGATGGTGCAGACCGGATCTTCAACGTGGGTCCGCACGATCCGACAGGTGGTCCGGGACCCGAGTCCGACGCCGCCTTCGAACTCCTCGCCCGCAGCATCGGAGGGTTCTCGAGCGCCTTGCGGTTGTCCCCCTCATCGACCCGGTTCGACCTACCGGACGGGACCATCACCTACGTGCTCTGGGACGGATCCGGCCTCCCGGCAGACGTGACCGGCGAGGTGATGACCACCGGCTACGACGGCGCAACGGCAACAGCTGACGCATCGACCTTCAGAGCCGATGTCCCGACGCTGGTGTCCGTCAGCCCCTAGCCGACCTCTCGGCAAGGGCCGCCTCGGCGGCCTCCATGCCGGCCACCAGCAACTCGGGAACGAGTCCGAACTCGAAGTCAGGGGCGTCGTCGACGGTCGGAAGTTCCACGTGCAGCACGTCCAGGTCGGTCGGTACGTCCAGCCACTGCTGACGGATCAGCTCGGCGGCGGCGGCGCGGACCCCGACCATCATCAGCGACAGTGCCGTCTGCTTTCCCGCCGGTGCGAACTTGGCGGCCACATCCAGGACGACAAGGCGGGTGGGGGCCAGCGAGACCGCCTTGCGCAGCGGGATGTTGCACACCACTCCCCCGTCGATGTGCCGGGTGCCGTCAGCCAGCTCGACCACCGGCAGCACGCCGGGTACCGCCGTCGAAGCACACAGGAGGTCCACGACCGGTCCACTGGTCCACCAGGTCACCTGTCCCGTGGCGGCGTCGGTGGTCCCCACATGGCAGGGGACGGACACCTCGGCCAGGTCCTCCATCGGCACGTGCTCGTCGATCAGCGCCCGGAGTCGGTCACCCGAGTCGAAGCTGGACCGTCCCCGCAGGATCGACGCCACGTTGCGTACGAGGTTGCCCCGGATGGGGGCATTCTCTGCGACGTCGCGCCAGAGGTCCTCCAGCCGCCCGACCTGATCGATCGTGGGGTCGTGTGCCAGGTAGACGCCGTTGAGTGCACCGGCCGACACGCCGACTATCTCGTCTGGGACGATGTCGTTTTCCAACAGCACCCGCAGCATTCCGGCCTGGGCAGCCCCCCGGACAGAGCCGCCGGAGAATACGAACACGGTGTGTTCCCGGACGACCTCAGCCGGTCGGCGCAGACGGTCCAACAATCGGAAGCGAGCCATGACCAGAAGGTAGCGGCCCACGCCCCGCCAACTCCCTACGTCGGCGCCGGTAGCACGCTGGCGATCGACGGCTGGCAGAGTCTGTACATGGGTGACCTCCGACCTGACACCGACCCGGAGGCGCCCCGCTCTGCCCGGAACACCTTCTGCGACCGCCTCAGAAACGACGCCGGCCCCGTCCCCACCCTCGAGCTGGTGCCATTGAACGACCTGCCCGCCCGTCTGGACGACCGCTGGTCCCCGGTCACACCGGCTGAACGCTCAGAAGTACTACGCCACCGACGCCACGGGGCCCTACGGAGGTTCCGTCGCTGATGCCGCTCCCCCACCTGTCCATCCAGGTCATCAACTTCGCCGCCACCGACCCCGGCAACTGGCAGGTCCTGAGCGACCACGCCGTCGCCGCCGACCGTGTCGGGGTAGATCGCCTCGCCGTGTCCGACCACGTCGTCTTCGGAGAGGACCTGGCCGACTACGCCAACCCGGCCAAGGGAGGCACGGTCGGGGGACGCCAGCCGACCGGGCCGGACGGCCTGTGGCTCGAGCCGTTGACGACGCTCACCTGGCTGGCCGCCCAGACGACACGGATCCGCCTCCAGACCGGAATCCTGTTGGCGGCGCTACGCCGGCCTGTCGTCCTGGCAAAGACCACGGCCACACTGGACGTCCTGTCCGGTGGGCGCCTCGACCTGGGCGTAGGCGTCGGTTGGCAGGCTGCCGAGTACGAGGCGGCGGGCCTCGACTTCAGCGGACGGGGGCCCCTCCTGGACCAGACTCTGGAGGTCTGCCAGGCCCTCTGGAACGAGCCGAGGGCCTCCTACTCCGGAGACGGCCTGTCGTTCGATGCGGTACACGCCATGCCGAAACCGGTCTCGGGCAGCGTGCCCATCTGGGTGAGCGGCACGGTCAACCGGCGCACCGCCAGACGTCTCGCACGCTTCGGTATGGGATGGATCCCGTGGGGCGAGGACCGGGCCGACGTCGCAGGCGGCATCACCCGTATGCACTCCCTGCTGGGCGAAATGGGCCTGGAGCATGACGGCTTCGAGGTCCAGGGCCCGGTCCGGATGGTGCAGGACTCCGATGGGGCGCTCGACCTGGAATCGACCATGGCGGGGATTTCCGACCTGGTGGAATCCGGGGTCACCGACTGCCGGCTGGCGCTACGCCTCTCCCCGGAACCGGAGGAGGCAGCCGACCTGCTCGGGCATGCCGTGGAGGCCTTCCGGAGCGCCGTCGGACGCGATGCCTGACATGGACTTCGGATTCTTCGGCGTCAACGCCGGGGTGCTGGCCGACCCGGCAACGATGGTCGAGGCGGCCACAACCGCCGAGGCCGCCGGCTGGGAGTCGATATGGACCGGCGAACACGTCGTCGTGAGCAGCCCGCAGCGTCCACCCTCACCGGTCCGGCCCGACACCCACTTCGTGGATCAGGTGGCGGCCCTCGCCCACCTTTCGGCACACACCACGACGCTGCGCCTGGGTACCGGCATCGTGATCCTCCCCCAACGCAACCCTGTCATCCTCGCCAAGGAACTCGCCTCGATCGACGTGCTCTCCGGCGGCCGTCTGGAGGCCGGGTTCGGTGTCGGCTATGTACCAGCTGAGTTCGATGCCGTGGGGGTGCCGTTCGCCCAACGTGGCGCCCGCATGGATGAACACATCGATGCGCTGCGAGCCATGTGGCGTGGTGACCTGGAGTTCGAGGGACGGTTCACGTCGTGGCATGGCGTGGAGGCCCATCCCCGGCCGGTCGGCCCGGATGGCCCCCCGATCCACGTCGGCGGAGGTTCGTCGGCCACCTTCCGACGAGCAGTGCTGCGTGGCAACGGGTGGTATGGATTCCTCACAACACTGGACTCCACCCGATCCGCGATCGAGGCCATGGACCGCGGGTTGGCTGACCTTGACCGACCCCCCCACCTGGGGCGCATCCAGGTCAGCGTCACGCCGTCGGAGCCCGTAGACCGCGACCTGGTCCGCCGTTACGAGGACCTGGGCGTTGACCGCCTCATCCTCGTCCGCGACTTTCGCGACGTCGGAGGCGTTCCGGATCCCGAGCGGTCCGCCGACGTACTGCGGTTCATCAGCGAGGCTCCCGGGACACTCGGCTTCGGCTGAGCCGGAGCCGGACATAAGGGCGCCTGGTGGACCATCTGTCCGGGTCCGACGAGTCAGAGTTCGTCCTTCGGAAGCCGTCGTGCCTCATCGCCGATCGTGGTCGAGTCGCCGTGACCGGTATGCACGGTCGTGGCGCCGTCCAGGACGAACAGGCGGGACCGGATGCTGTCGACCAGGATCCCGAGGTCGGAGAAGGAACGGCCCGTGGCGCCGGGGCCGCCATGGAAGAGGGTGTCGCCGCTGAACACCGTGCCGAGGCTCGGCACGTGGATGCAGCAACCGCCCGGCGAGTGGCCCGGCGTGTGCAGGATCGTCATGTCGTCGCCACCCACGGTGATCGTCAGACCGTCGCGGAGGGGGTCGTCTATGCGCCTGTCGGGGTGGACGACGTCCCAGAGCATCCCGTCGTCGGGATGCAACCAGATCGGGGCGTCGACGGCGTCGGCCAGCTCGACGGCGGCGTTGATGTGGTCATTGTGGCCGTGAGTGCACAGCACCCCGAGGGTTCGCCTTCCCCCGACCGCCTCGGCAATGGGTCGGTGGTCGTGTGCGGCGTCGATTACCACCACCTCGTGGTCGTCGCCGATCAGCCAGATGTTGTTGTCCACGTCGAAGTCCTCGCCGTCCAGCGAGAAGACCCCGCTGGTGACCACGTGTTCGATCCTGAGTCCCATACCGGCGGGCCTAGAGGACCACGACGGAACGCAGCACCTCGCCGCGTTCCATGGCGTGGAAGGCCTCTTCGACGTCGTCGATCGAGATGGTCTCGCTCACGAATCGGTCCAGGTCCAGACGGCCCTGCAGGTAGAGGTCGATGAGCATGGGGAAGTCCCGACTGGGCAGGCAGTCGCCGTACCACGACGACTTCAGCGTCCCGCCGCGTCCGAACACATCGATCAGCGGCAACTCGATCCTCATCTCCGGGTTGGGAACCCCGACCAGGACGACGGTGCCCGCGAGGTCCCTGGAGTAGAAGGCCTGCTCGTAGGTCACGGGCAGGCCAATGGCCTCGATGGCGACGTCCACGCCGTTGCCACCGGTCAGAGCCCTGACGGCCTCCACCGGGTCCTCGGCCGACGAGTTGATCGTGTGTGTCGCCCCGAACTCACGCGCAATAGCGAGCTTCCGGTCGTCCAGGTCCACCGCGATGATCGTGTGGGCTCCGGCCAGGAGCGAACCGGCGATCGCCGCATCACCCACGCCGCCGCACCCGAACACGGCCACTGAATCGCCACGACCCACGTTGCCGGTATTCATGGCTGCTCCAAGACCCGCCATGACGCCGCAGCCAATGAGGCCAGCGACCTCGGGCGGCGCCGCCGGGTCTACCTTCGTTGCCTGACCGGAGTGGACCAGGGTCTTTTCGGCGAAGGCTCCGATGCCCAGCGCCGGCGAGAGTTCCACACCGTCGAGGGTCATCTTCTGGGTGGCGTTGTGGGTGGCGAAGCAGTACCAGGGGCGGCCCCGCAGACAGGCTCGGCACTCGCCGCAGACGGCACGCCAGTTCAGGATCACGAAGTCGCCGGGTGCCACGTTCGTGACCCCTTCCCCGACCTCTTCGACGATGCCGGAAGCCTCGTGGCCAAGCAGGAAGGGAAACTCGTCGTTGATGGCACCCTCCCGGTAGTGGAGGTCCGTGTGGCACACCCCGCAGGCCTGGACGGCCACGAGGACCTCATCCGGGCCGGGGTCCGGGACCACGATGGTCTCGACGGTTACCGGCTCACCCTTGGCTCGGGCAACTACGGCCCGGACGCTGTGCGGCATGACTTCCCCTGGGTTCCACAGGACGACCGGAGGTCGGCCCGACGACCGTAGGACGCTAACAGGTGGCCGTTGTGCCCCTGATGGGCAGATCACGGGTGCGCCCCGCCCAGATGATCAGGGTCCCCCAGACTCCGGATCCTGACAGGGACGTGGTCCGCACCTAACGTCACGACCCGACGGCCGACTGGCCAGCGGACCGGCCCGGGGAGGCGTACATGAAGGTTGCGATCACCGGGGCCTCGGGGTTCCTCGGCTCCCACTGCATGGCTGCGGCCGTGGCCGCCGGTCATGAGGTAAGGGCCGTCGTCCGCAACCCCGCCAAGGTCCGTGCCGCTGTGGTACTCCACGACCTCGATCCCGACGGCATCGAGGTGGTCGTCGCCGACCTGACCGACCACGGGGCACTCCGGGCCTCCTTGGACGGGGTCGATTCCCTGCTCCATGCAGGTGCGGTGTTCAGCCTGGATCCCCGTAAGGGTCGCCAGATGCGTCTGGTGAACCCGACGTCCACCGCCACTCTCCTGGAGGCCGCCGCCGAGCACGGCCTCCAACGGGTGGTCCACGTCTCATCCCTCGGCGTGTACTCGGCGTCCCTCACGGTTCTGGGCCCGGACACGCCGACAGGTCCGGAGTGCGGGCCCTACACGGGGAGCAAGATCGAGGCCGACGCCGTGGCCGTGGCCCACCAGGAGGCCGGCCTACCGGTGGTGGTCGTCTGTCCCGGCGGGATCATCGGTCCGCTGGATCCCAGTCCGGACCTGAGCGATTCCATGGCCACGGTGCTCGAGGGCCTGCAGCGCTCCAGGGTTCCGATGCCTTCCGGGGCCTGCTTCGGCATGGTCGACGTCAGGGATGTCGCCGCCGTCTGTGTTGGTTCCCTCACGGCCGGACCGGCGCCGGCCAGGCACCTTCTGGCCGGCCACCTGGTCGGACCTGCCGACATGCTGCGCATGGTGTCGGATCTGACCGGTCGTTCGATAAGGATCTCCAACTTTCCGGCACCGCTGCTGAGCCTCACTGGTGTCCTCTGCGAGCTGGTCGGGCGAGCGACCGGCCGCAGGATGCCGCTGGGCCGGGAGGTCGCCCGAATGACCACCGCCAACATGGCCGTCGGCGGACTTCAGGAGGTCGACCAGCGCAGCGCTGCCGACGCTTTCGGTTTCCCGGCGACGCCACTCGAGACGACCCTCGTCGAGACCATGTCGTGGCTGCACTCGGCGGGGCATCTCACCGATGCCCAGGTCGGTCGGCTGGCCCCCTGAGACCTGCGACCGGTCGGCCCACATGATCCGACCGGGCCCGTTCCGGACGGCTCAGGCCTCCTGTTCGGAACGAACGCCTCGCACAACCATCACCAGCAACACGACAGCTACGGCGACGAGGGCCATGGTCGCCGGCATGGCGACCTCCTCGGGCGAGGTGTGGCCCACACCGATGGGTGATTCCCCGTGCAGATGACCCGCTGTTCCGAGCAGGTGGTGGGCCAGCAGAGCGCCCAGGAGCACCGATCCGGTTCCTATGAGTGCCGCCGTGGCCATCATGGCCGGCACCCGGCGTACGAGCATGGCGGCGGCTGACGGTGGGGCGACCAGGAAGGCGAAGACCAGAAGGCTGCCGACAGCGTTGAACGAGGCGGTGACGGACAGGGCCACGAGCAGCAGGAAGGCCATCTCCGTCAACCGTGGCCGCATCCCCATGAGTCGCGCCTGGATCTCATCAAAGGTGAGGACCATCAGGGAGCGGTGGAACACGAGGGCCACCAGGACCGCCACACCCACGATCACCGCCTGTCGCACCACGTCCGACACGGAGGTGTCCAGTAGCGATCCGAAGAGCATCTCATGCAGGTCGTGCTCGTCGATTCCGTCGGCTGCTGCGACCAGAACGACCGTCAGGGCGATCATCCCGACCAGGAGCAGGCCGATAGCGGATTCGCCGGGGAGTGGTGAACGTCGCTGTATCCCCCGGACGCCGAAGGCCATGGCTGCAGCGGCTATCAGCGCGCCGGCGGTCGGGTTGCCTCCCAGCAGGTAGGCCCCAGCGACGCCTGGCAGGATGCCGTGGCCAAGGGCCTCACCCAGGTAGGTGGTTCCGCGCAGCACCACCCAGGTGCCGACCACCGATGTGACGAGAACGGTGAGCAGGCCTGCGAGTACCGCACGCTGCAGGATGGGATCGCCGATGAACGGCTGCACCCACCACTGCCAGGGATCGGTCAGGAACTCCATGCCTACGGTCACCTCGACCGGGATCGGCGACCAGCTGAGGGTCGGAACGATTGAGAACGAGTCTCAATCGTAGGGCCTTGCCGGCGGAGGGCGACGCTCAGGCGGGTCGCACCTCGCCCCCACAGGCGAACCTCAGGTGGGCCAGGCCTCACACAGGCGTCGCCACGAATCACCCAGGGCCTCCGGAAGCACCCGGAGATTCGCAGTGGTCGTAGTGAAGTTCGTGTCACCGGCCCACCGCGGCACCACGTGGACGTGGAGGTGGCCGGGTACGCCGGCTCCGGCCGCCGCACCCAGATTCAGACCCACGTTCACGCCACCCGCAGAGAACGCCGACCCGACAGCGGCAACCGCATCACGAACCGTCGCCCAGAGTTCGTCGTGCTCCCTGTCGGTAAGCCCCGCCAGGGTCGACACGGCGCGTCGAGGCAGGACCATCAGGTGACCGCTCGTGTACGGGTAGGCGTTCAACAGGGCGAAACAGGTTGCCCCCCGATGGACAATGAAGGTCTCGGAATCATCCAGACCGCTCTGCTCGATCGCCTCGAAAAGGGTGGACCCATCGGGCACCGTGGTGCCCGGCCCCCCGGGCCCGACTCCGTCGCCCAACGCCGCCACGTAGGCCTGCCGCCAGCCGGCCCAGAGTTGGTCTAGGCGACTCAGGACTTCGCCTCCATCACCACGGCCAGCCGCCCGATGAACTCGTCGAGAGGCAGGTCACGCTCGGGCGCCTCGGCGCCGCGGGCATTGTCACCCACCGTGTTGTTGTCCCTGTCGTCGTCACCGACCACCAGCACGTGGGGAACCTTGGCCACCTTGCCGGCACGGACGCGCTTACCCAGCGGTTCGTCAGCCGGAGCCAGCTGCGCCCGGAAACCCTCGACCGAAAGGCGATCCACAACCGACTCCGCATAGGCCTGATGCTCCTCGGCCACAGGGAGGACCCGGACCTGCTCGGGAGCCAGCCAGAGCGGGAAGGCTCCTGCATAGTGCTCCAGAAGCACACCGAAGAATCGTTCGATGGAGCCCATGAGAGCCCGGTGGATCATCACGGGTTGATGGCGACCGCCATCGGCGCCCACGTACTCCAGCCCGAACCGCTCCGGGAGGTTGAAGTCCAACTGGATGGTGGAGAGCTGCCATGGACGCCCGATGGCGTCGGTGACGTCGACGTCGATCTTCGGTCCGTAGAAGGCGCCGCCTCCCTCGTCGACCACGTAGTCCAGGCCGGCCGACTCCAGGGCGGACCGCAGGCCGTTGGTCGCCATCTCCCAGAGGGCGTCCTCCCCCACCGCCTTGCCTTCAGGCCGGGTCGAGAGCTTGGCCTGGAAGTCCTCGAAGCCGAACGCCCTCAGCACGCTGAGGGTGAACTCCAGCAGCGAAGCCAGCTCGTCGGGAACCTGCTCGGGCGTGCAGAAGATATGGCTGTCGTCCTGTGTGAAGCCCCGGCTACGCATGAGGCCGTGGATCACACCGGAGAGCTCGTAGCGGTAGACGGTGCCCAACTCGAAGAGTCGGCTGGGCAGGTCCCGGTAACTCCGCTGGCCGCTCTGGTAGATCGCCACGTGGAACGGGCAGTTCATCGGCTTCGGGTAGTAGGTGGCTCCGTCGAGCTCCATAGGCGGGAACATGCCGTCGGCGTAGAAGTCGAGGTGGCCGCTCGTCTCCCAGAGCACCCCCTTGGCGATGTGCGGGCTGTAGGCGAAGTCGTAGCCGCCGACCTCATGACGGTCTCGGCTGTAGTCCTCGATCAGCTTTCGGACCAGTGCCCCCTTCGGGTGCCAGACGGCCAGACCGGGCCCGAGGGACTCCGGCCACGACACCAGGTCGAGCTCGGCAGCAAGGCGTCGGTGGTCACGCTTCTCGGCCTCGACCAGTCGGTGGAGGTGCCCCTTGAGGGCCTTCTTGTCCGCCCAGGCGGTGCCGTAGATCCGCTGGAGCATCGGCTGCTTCTCGTCTCCACGCCAGTAGGCCCCGGCGACCTTCTGGAGGGCGAAGTGCCCGAGGCGCCCCGTGGACGGCACGTGTGGGCCGAGGCAGAGGTCTATGAAGCCTTCACCGTTGCGGTAGTAGGTCACCGAGCCATCGGTCGATGCCTCACCGGCCAGCTCGCCGGTGGCGGCGCCGGACGTGACCTGCTCGATGATCTCGCGCTTGTAGGGATGCCCGGAGAACAGTTCCAGCGCCTCGGCCGCATCGGCCTCGTGGCGTTCGAAGGCCTGGTCGGCATCGATGACGAGGCGCATACGCACCTCGATCGCCTCCAGGTCCTCGTTGCTGAAGGTGGCGCCACCTGGCAGCTCGAAGTCGTAGTAGAAGCCGTCCTGGATCGGTGGGCCGATGGCATAGGTGGCGCCGGGCCACAGGTCCAGCACGGCCTGGGCCAGCACATGGGCCGTCGAATGCCGGATCGTGTGGAGCCCGTCATCGCTGCTCGCCGTCACGATCGAGACCGTGGACCCGCCCGGTAGGACCCGGTCGAGATCACGGGCATCGCCGTCGACGGTCACCACCAGAGCGGCCTTGGCCAGACCCGGACCGATGTCGGCGGCAAGGTCGGCGCCGGTCGCGCCCTCGGGCAGCTTGCGCGTGGAGCCGTCAGGAAGGGTGATCGTGAGTTCCGACATGGCGGGTCAGGCCTCCTCGTGGATCGTCTGCGTGTTCGTCGCCGGAAATCGGCCCATCGGCCCGGCCGTGCCAAGAATCCCCATATCCATCCTGTGAGGGTATGGGAGTTCCCCTTCCGGGACGCAGACGATACCGACCATCCCCTCCACGATCGTGCACCCGGTCCGGCCCTAGGATCGGCGAACCGAACGAGCGACCGGAAAAACCGGCAACTACGAAAGGCGCACGCACGTGGGAATCGTCGATGGCAAGCGACTGCTCATCACCGGGGTGCTCACCGATGCGTCCCTGGCCTTCTCCGTGGCCCGGTTGGCTCAGGAGGAGGGCGCCGAGGTGATCCTCACCGGGGCCGGCAGGGGCCTGCGCCTGACCGAACGAACGGCGCGGAAGTTGCCGAATCCGGCCGAGGTGCTGGAGTTCGACGTGACCTCCCGCGAGCAGACCGACGCCCTACGCCAACGACTGACCGAGACCTGGGGTCGGGTGGACGGTGCACTACACGCCATCGGATTCGCCCCGGAGATCTGCCTGGGCGAGGACTTCATGGCAGCCGAATGGTCCGACGTGGCCGTAGCCATGGAGATCTCCGCCTACTCGCTCAAGACGGTGGCCGAGGTGGTCGCACCGCTGATGACCAACGGCGGATCCATCGTCGGGCTGGACTTCGACGCCCGCTTCGCCTGGCCCGCCTACAACTGGATGGGTGTCGCCAAGGCAGCCCTCGAATCGACCTCCCGGTACCTGGCGCGTTCGCTGGGCGAAGACGACATACGGGTGAACATCATCGCCGCCGGGCCGATCCGGACCATGGCAGCCAAGAGCATTCCCGGCTTCGCCGCCTTCGAGGACGCCTGGGGCGCCCGGGCTCCCCTCGGTTGGGACGTCAACGACTCGGAACCGGTAGCGCGTGCCTGTGTGGCCCTCATGTCGGACTGGTTCCCGGCCACCACCGGTGAGATGGTTCACGTCGACGGGGGCTACCACGCCATAGGCGCCTGACCCGGCGCACCACGGCACCCGGTCCCGACCTCAGTCGTAGAGCGAGACGTTGATACCCACCCGGTCCGTGCAATGTGCATCGACCAGCGGATACGGGTTCACGGCGTTCTGTCCTCCACCCGGGTGGTACTCGAAGTGCAGGTGGACGCCCTGGGCGTTGCCGCTGTCGCCCATATAGCCGATCACATCGCCGGCCTCCACCTCACCCTCCCTGCCGTAGGCCGAGAGGTGCGCCCCGTAGTAGTAGTCGCCGTCGGTGGCTACCAGGTCGAAGGATCGCCCCCCGACACTGTCCCACCGGTACGAGACGACACCGTCCACCGGCGCCAGGAGCGGGTCGTGGCGCTTGCCGACGAGGTCCACGCCCTCGTGACTACGACCCCCCGAACGCAGATCCCCCCAGGTGTCGCGGAACTTCGTACGGGCTCCTATCGGACATACCCAGGCAGCCGACGTCACCTGGCGGATGACCGCCGAACGGTTGCTGCGGGTGTGGGCGCCAAGCCTCAACTGCCTTCGACTGGTCGCGGAGAGGCCATCGAAGACATCGTCGTAGGTGGATCGCATGTGGTCGGCGTCCCTCACGACGTCGGCAACCATCCGGTTCACCTGCAGGATTGCAGCGACCGCCGCCGTCTGTCGCGACCGCGCCGAGGCGAGCAGAGCAGCCATCGAGGAATAGCGGACCTCAGCCTCTGCCAGGCCGGCTAAGGCCAGGGGCAGCACGTCCGAGGCGGCCTCGATCAGGGGCAGCAGTCCCGCATCCCGATCGATCACCAGTGCCCGCGACGGGTCGCTGGTGAAGACCACGGACCGGTCCGTCACCTGGGCGACTGCAGTGGAGGGAAGGGCCAGAAGGAGCGCGACGAACGCGCCGATCAGGCCGGGGAGGCGGGACACCGTCGGATTCTACCCACTGACCGAATCCGGGCCGTGACAAGTCGGTATGGCTCCGGTCACTGGGCCCCGTCGTCGGTCTCGTCGGGGATCTCGCCAACGAGTTCCTCGACAACGTCATCCATGGACAGGATCCCGATCCAGGATCCCGACCCATCCACGACCACAGCCATCTGGCTTCGGGATCGCCGCAGGCCCTGCAGGACGTCGTCCAGCAGGAGGCTCGTATGCAGCACCAGCAGGCTGCGAATCGACTCCAGAGGTACCGGCTCGTCCCGGGCCTCGGGTGGGAGCCTGAGCAGGTCCTTGGCGTGCACCATGCCCACCACCTCGCCGGTGCGTCGATCCACCACCGGGAGTCGGGTGTGCCCGCTGGAGGCCATGACCTCCTCCACCTCAACCAGCGCCAGCCGCCTGTCCACGACCACCACCGATGCCCGGGCCACCATCACCGATGCCGCAGTCTGTCGCCCCAGATCCAGCACGCCCGTCAACAGGTCGTGCTCGAAGCGTTCGATCAGACCTTCATCATGCGAGGCGTCCAGCAGGACGGTGAGCCCCGGCGCTCCGACCGCCCGACGGATCTCATCTACCGGCGTGAGGCCGAAGGGCCGCACCGCCATGGCGGCCAACCGGTCCACCACGACGATTCCGGGTCTCAGTACCGCCACGAACGCCCCGTGCAGCCGGACCGTCCAGCGGAGCGTGCGTTCCGGATCGGCAATCGCGAAGTTCTTCGGAACCAGCTCACCGAAAAGCATCTGGAATACGGCGGCCAACCCGATCGCCAGGGCCAGCGCCGTCGTGGACGACACGCCGGACGGCAGACCCGCTGCATCGGTCAGGGACTCGAGATGGCGCCCGATCGTCGGTTCGGCCAGCACGCCCAGGGTGATGCTGCTCACCGTGATTCCAAGTTGGGCCCCGGACATCTGGACCCTCAGGTCGCGGCGTGCGGCCAGCGCCCTGACAGCCGATCCGGAACCCTCGGCTGCCGCGGCCTCGAGGCTGGCCGGACGTGCCGCCACGAGGGCGAACTCCGTTGCCACGAACAACGCGTTGACGGCCACGAGGGCTAAGACCGCCAGCAGTGAAAGCAGGATCATGTCGAATCCCCGCCGTCGGAAGGAACGACGATCCGGAGCGTGGCGATCCGCCTGCCCTCCACAGCCACGACCTCTATCCGCCAGCCTTCGTGCTCGACAATCGCCGTCGGCTGAGGCAGTCGACCCAGGCGTTGGAGGACGAAGCCGGCGAGGGTCTCGTACGGGCCCGGTGGCAGCCGGAGGCCGGTGAGGTCCGCCACCTCGTCCAGGTTCAGGCGGCCCGACACGACGTTGCGCCCCGGACCGTCCAACCTGGTCCGCACCACCGCTGTG
>JAAZXC010000140.1 GCA_014240365.1 Acidimicrobiales bacterium
TTGGCCGTGGAGTTCTGGGCTTGCGGAGCGGGCCACACGTTGCACGTGGGACGACCGGCGTCGCCGTAGCCGACATCAACCAGGGTCTGGCGGTCGATGGCGATCGACAGCGCACGACCTACCACCGGGTCGGTCAGGAACGGGTGCGGGTTGCCACCGTCCATGTACTCGCTGCGATCGTCGCCGAGTGCCGGGTCCGGGTTGGTCTGGTTGACCATGATCCGTTCGACCATGGTCGAGAAGGCCGACACGACCTTGCCCTTTCCAGCGGCAACCATGGCAGCGAGGATCTCCGGCTCGACCTGAAGGTTCCAGGCATAGTCGGACTCGCCGAGCTCCAGCACCGAACGGGCCGTCGCCGGGGCGTCGCCACCGCCCTTGATGACAACCCTGCCGAAGTAGGGCTTGCCCTCGGGAACACCGCGATAGTTCTCGTTGATCACGTATACCGCGGTGTCGTTCGTGGTGAACGACTCGATCTTGAACGGACCGGTGCCGATCGGAGCGAAGTTCTGGTCGGTGCACTCGGCCGAAGCCGCGCCCACGCAGTTACCGAACTGAGCCCGCTGGATGACCGGCAACGAGTTCGACACGAAGGGGACGTACGGGAACGGTGTCGCCTCAGCAAAGTTCACCGTGATGGTGAGATCGTCGACAGCCTCCACCGAGGTCACGCCTTCATAGGAACCCGCATTGGCACATCCGGTGTCCGGGTGAGAGCAGTACTCCCAACTGAACACCACGTCGTCGGAGGTGAGCGGCGTTCCGTCGGACCACAGGACACCCTCAAGGAGCTGCCAGGTGATCGACTTCAGGTCTTCGGCGACACCGCCGTTGGCAACCGTCGGGATCTCGGTGGCAAGCGCAGGAACGAGGACGCCCTGGTCGTCAAACTCGGCCAACGGCTCGAGGATGACCGAACCAGCGTCCCGGTCCTTCCAACCACCCGAAAGATACGGGTTGAGGGTGGATGCGGCCTGCCAGTAAAGGAGCGTCACAGTACCGCCCTCACCAGCACCACTCGAAACCTCCTCCGGCTCCGGAGCAGGCTCCGGAGCAGCCGTCCCGGAGCAGCTGTCGTCGCCGGAGCAGCTGTCGTCGCCGGAGCAGCTGTCGTCGCAGGAGCAGACGGGGCCGCATCGTCGTCGCTGCCACAACCAGCAGCAACCATCGTCAGCGTCAGCGTCAGCGCCAACACCCTTGTCAAACGCTTCATATCAGGTTTCCCCTCCGACCGGGCCGCAGGAATCCCGCTCCCGACCATGTGAACAAATGAGGACCGGATCATAGACACCTCAGGTCGATCCCTCCACTGGTGGACACCCCGATGTCCGTCGGATCAGCCGTGAGCCAGATGGCAGGCCACGCCGTGTCCTGGAGTGACCTCGCGCCACGCCGGTATTTCCTCGTGGCAACGGTCCACAGCATCCGGGCAGCGGGTGTTGAACGGACAGCCGGGAGGAGGATTGGATGGGCTGGGTATGTCACCCTCAAGGATGATCTTCACCCGGGTCGCCTCTACCACGGGATCTGGAACTGGAGCTGAGCTCTGGAGGGCCCGGGTGTAGGGATGGCGTGGTGTAGAAAACAGCGTATGAACATCAGTGTATTCCACCACCTGGCCAGCATACATGACAGCTACGTTGTCAGCCATTTCAGCGACCACCCCCAGATCATGGGTAATCAGTA
>JAAZXC010000141.1 GCA_014240365.1 Acidimicrobiales bacterium
ACTGTGCTGCGATGCGGCCGACCGGGCCATGCAGGTGCATGGCGGGCTGGGCTACTCACGCCACCGTCCGTTCGAACACATATACCGGCATCACCGGCGCTACCGGATCACCGAGGGCGCAGAGGAGATCCAGATACGTCGCATCGCCGGCTACATGTTCGGTTTCATGTCCCAGCGGGCCCCCAAGGGCGTCGTCCAGGACTGAGCGCCGAAGATGCCTGACACCGACGAGATCCAGAGCCTCCTGGCCGATGCGCTCGAGCGCATGGACGGATTCGTGGCCCTCCACTCGCTGGAGCGGTTGTCCGGGGGAGCCAGCCAGGAGACCTACCGCCTGCGGGTCGCCATGGCCGACGGCGAGCGCAGCCTGGCGTTACGCCGAAGCGTCGGCCCTGTAGGCGAGCGCAGATTCAGCGGGCCCGGCCTGGCCGTCGAGGCACGCCTCATGGGCCTCGCCCGTCAGGCAGGGGTGCCCGGGCCTGAGGTCCATATGGCCCTCAGGCCAGAGGACCGGCTGGGAGAAGGCTTCGTCATGGAGTGGATCGACGGCGAGAGCCTCGGTTCGAGGATCAACCGGTCCGACGACCTGGCTGCTGCCCGGATGGGGCTGGCACGTGAGTGTGGACTGGCTCTGGCCCGCATCCACGCCATCGATGTGGACTCCAGTGGCCTGCGCGACGCCCTGAACGAGGTCGACCCGGCTGACGAGGTGAGGCAGACCTGGGAGCGTTACAAGGGGTTCGGCAGTCCCCAGCCGATGATCGACTTCACGGCCCGGTGGCTCCTGGACCACCTGCCGCAGGAGCCGGAGCGGGCCCTGGTCCACGGCGACTTCCGTAACGGCAACCTGGTCGTCGCCCCGGGCGGCATGGCAGCCGTACTGGACTGGGAAATCGCCCATATCGGGGACCCGATGCGCGACCTGGGTTGGCTATGCACCGCCAGTTGGCGTTTCGGCCACCCGGAACAGCCGGTCGGTGGCTTCGGCTCCTACGAGGACCTCTTCGCCGGCTACGAGGCTGAGTCCGGGCGTCCCGTGGACCCGGACCACATCCGATTCTGGGAGGTGTTCGGCTCGTTCTGGTGGTCGGTCGGCTGCCTCGGGATGGCCGACCAGTACCGGTCCGGTCCGGATCGCAGCGTGGAACGGGCAGCGATCGGGCGGCGCTCGTCGGAGTGCCAGGTGGACTGTGTGAACCTGCTCATCCCCGGTCCGGTCGTCGGCGTCGTCCGGGAAGGTGGAGATGACGGCCTGGACCTGCCGCGGGTCGACGAGCTCCTGGAGAGCGTCAGCGGGTACCTGCGGTCCGAGGTGGTTCCGGCCATGGACGGGCGGACCGGGTTCCTGGCCCGTGTGGCAGCCAACTCCCTGGACATCGTGGGACGAGAGGTGGAATACGGGGCCGAGGCCCGACGCCTGGAGGCGGAGCGGCTGCGAAACCTCCTGGGCGTGGACCTGCCGTTAGGAGAACTCAGGTTCCTGCTGGCCGAAGGACTGCGGGACGGGACCATTGTCATGGACGCCGACGGGCTCGTGGACCACCTCCGCAGCACGGTCGTGAACCAGGTCCTCATCGACCAGCCCAACTACCCCGGGTGCGTGGCGGCGCTGGAATCCGGCCAGGTGTCCTGAAAACGAGAGCACCGCAGGTCGCTGACCTGCGGTGTCACGTGGAGCTAAA
>JAAZXC010000142.1 GCA_014240365.1 Acidimicrobiales bacterium
TCCAGAGGATGCGGTGGTGCTGGGGAAGTCGGGAGAAGATTCGACGGGCCCGGTCGAAGTCGGCCCGGTCGGCCCGATCCAGGCCGATCACCACCTCGTCGAGATAGGGAACGGCGGCCAACTGGTCGACGATGCGTTGCAGCGCCGCGCCGTCGAGGTCGGCCACCAGGCACGGGATGACCAGCGACATGGGCCGGTCAGCACTCCACGACTTCAGTTCCTGTTCCAGATCCGCGGTCGGTCGACGCCCGAGGTCGTGCAGCGTGGCGATCACGCCGTTCTGGAAGAAGTCGGCCACCTCGCGAGGCTACGGGCACCCGGGACCACCCAGCCCTCTCGGGGTCCGGTGGCGGCGTGCATCATCAGGTCCTCATCGGGCCGATACCTGCGGCTCACGGGCCGGTCAGTAGCCTTTGCCGCCTGATGGAACCTCTCGATCGGTGGCGCGCCACGCCCGTGCTGATGGCCGCGGTTATCGTGTCGGTCCTGCTCGTTGCTGCCTGTTCGACCGCCGGCGGCGGCACGGCTGATGGGGTTCGGACCGTCGTGGTCCTGACGGCTGACCAGGCCACGGAGATCGTGGTTCCCGCCGGATTCGCGTCGGCGACGACGAGTATTCCGAACCCTGACCCATCGGAACCCCCGGCATCCGACTCCGCCACCTCTACGTCGGACGCCGTTCCCTCGGAAACAGGGTCGTCCTCCTACGAGGCGACGGCCTCGGAGACCTCGACGACGGAGGGGGACGAAGCCGACGCTGACGGAACCTCGGATGGTGAAGCGGCTGGGCAAGAGGACCGACAGGTGCCGGCCACCACGACCACGGTGGTCGAGGTGGTGAAGGAGACGATTCCTCTGGCCGAGCAGGAGCGGGTGCACCCCGGTGTGCGGCTCATGAGCGCTCTGGACGAGTTCAACGCCTGCCTGGCTGAGGAAGGCCACGAGTGGATCGGGTTCCCGGACGCCGCGCAGGGCCCCGAGGCGCTGGTGAACCAGCCCGCCTATCTCGAAGCGCTCCAGCTCTGCAACAGCCGGACCGGGATCTCCGACGCCTATCAGGACTACGAGACCTCCCGTTCGGGCCTTTCGCCCGAGGAGATCCGCCAGGAGAACGAGGACTTCATCGCCCTGGTGGACTGCCTCCGGAGGCTGGGCTGGTCGGTCAGTGACCTGCGGCCCGACGAGGACGGTCTCCTGAATCCGGGCGACGAGTTCACGGGTCCCGACGGCGGGATCGTTACCGATGACATTCGAGACTGCGCCAGCGAGATCTCGCTGGCCGCCGAAACCGAGGAGTGACCCGATGATCCGAGTACGTGAGATCTCGCCTGCGCTGAAGTTGTCGGCCCTGATGCTGTCGGGCCTACTGGTTGCCGGCTGTGGTGGAGGCGGCGATGACTCGGCCCGGACGGTGACCCTGTTGGCTGAGGATGCGCCGTCGGTGATCGTGGTGTCGACCACCGAGGCGCCGACCACGACGGTGGCACCCACCACTGCGGCGCCTGCTGCCGTGGAGACCACGGAGGAGGCCACGCCAACGTCCGCCGAGGCCACGGCGTCGGAGACCAGCCTCGTGGAGGAACCCGAACCGGAGCCGGAAGCCACCACGACGACCACCGAGGTGGTCAAGGAGACCATTCCGCTGACCGAGCAGAAGGTCCCGGCCGGGATCAAGATGA
>JAAZXC010000143.1 GCA_014240365.1 Acidimicrobiales bacterium
CGTGCCCGGCACGTCGTTCATCGACTGCCTGGCGGCCTTCGAAGCCGATCCCGACACAAAGGCTGTGATGATGATCGGCGAGATCGGAGGCTCGGCCGAGGAAGAGGCCGCCGAGTTCATCGCCACCCGGATGACCAAGCCCATCTCGGCTTATGTGGCTGGCGTGACGGCCCCACCCGGCAAGAAGATGGGACACGCCGGAGCCATCGTCTCGGGCGGCAAGGGCACGGCGGCGGCCAAGATGGACGCCCTCCGCGAGGCAGGGGTCCGGGTGGGCTTGAACCCCACCGAGGCCGGGGAACTGATGGCCGGCATCGTCGCCGAACTCTAGGAGCCAACCGGCTACGCATCAGGTTGGATCGGGGCCTGTCGGCTACGCGTCTGGCTGACCGGGCCACCTCCGGACCGGCGAACCCACGGTCGGGCCACGGTGGCCCGCTGGTACGGTCGCCGGCATGTCGTTGGCGGTGCTGGTATCAGGGACCGGGTCCATCCTGGATGCCATGGTTGAGGCTGGCCTGCCGATCACCCTGGTCGTCTCAGACCGTCCCTGCCCTGCCATGGAGAAGGCGGCCGGACACGATGTGGAGGCCGTGGTGGTCTGCCGGGACAGCTTCGACGACGACTTCGACCGCGACGGCTACACGTTGCGCCTGACCGACCTCTTGGAGGAGCGAGGCGTCACCCTGGTGGCGATGGCTGGATTTGGGACCGTCTTGGGCCAACCCGTGTACGACCGGTACGCAGGTCGCATCCTGAACACCCACCCAGCGCTGCTCCCCGCCTACCCGGGCTGGCATGCCGTGGCCGACACGCTGGCCGACGGTGCCACGGTGAGCGGCTGCACGGTGCACCGGGCCACCCTGGAGGTGGACAGCGGGCCGATCCTGGCCCAGGAGACCGTGCCCGTGCTGCCCGACGATGACGAGGCCTCCCTCCACGAGCGGATCAAGGTGGTGGAGCGACGCCTCTACGTCGACACCATCCGATCGATCCTGGCCGGCGAACCGCCCGTGGAGGCCGTCGCCCCCGAGGGAGCCTCGGCGTGAGCCCCGTACCGAAGCGGGCCCTGCTATCTGTCCACGACAAGACCGGTGTCGCAGACCTGGCACGCGGGTTGGTCGAAGCGGGCTGGGAGCTGGTTTCCAGCGGGGGTACGGCCTCGGTCCTGGTCGACGAGGGCCTGCCCGTCACCGAGGTCGCCCAGGTCACTGGTGCCCCCGAGATGCTGGGCGGCCGGGTCAAGACACTCCACCCGGCGATCCACGGCGGGATCCTCGCCGACCGGTCCGACCCCGATCACATGGCCGAACTGGAAGCGCGGGGCATCGTGCCCATCGATCTGGTGGTGGCCAATCTCTACCCGTTCGCCGAATTGCCGGGCGTCGAGATGATCGACATCGGC
>JAAZXC010000144.1 GCA_014240365.1 Acidimicrobiales bacterium
GATCGCACTCGGGTCCTGGACTCGGTTCTCCCTATTGCTCTGTTCATCGGGCTGGAACGCGCCTGGGGGCTAACCGCGGGCGTAGCTGGCGCCACCCTGTGGAGCCTCAAGGCCGTCGTAGGTCGCCGTCGGCGGGGCGAGGCGGTCGGCCGCTACCTCCCGATCCTCGTGGCCTACCTAGTCGTGCGGGCCGTCATCGGCATCGTCACCGATTCCGAGGCCGTCTACTTCGGCATCGGCATCGGCACCAAGGCAGCTATAGGGGCAGCCCTGATCGGCACCGTGGTGGCCGGACGTCCCTTCCTGGCCCGTTACGCCCACCTCGCAGTTCCCTTCGACCGCGCCACCCGGGATCACCCCCGGTACGTCCGGGTCATGGGCCACCTCACCGTTGGCCTGGGCCTCTACCAGTTCCTGACCTCGGCGTGGGATATCTGGCTGTTCAACCAGACTTCGGCCAGCGGCTACGTGTTGATCCGTTTCCTGGTGGGTTGGCCCGCCGGGACGCTGGCCAGCCTGGTGGCCTTCGCGTGGGCGGACCGGGCCCTGCGGGGGGTCCCCAACTTCCCAGGGATCCTGGACCTCCTGGTTCCGCCGGGGGACGTTTCGCCGAAAGACGATCCAGGAGGCGACGACCGGGACTGACCGGAAGGTGTCGGCTCAGGCCGGGACCAGTTCCAGGTGGGCTTCGCGCAGCCCGTGGACGAACGAGTTGGGCATCTCCACCGGCGTGGTCCCCGGGGCGAGGCGGACCTCGGCCACCCGGGCCACAAACTCCTCGAAGAACGAACGAATCTCCAGGCGAGCCAGGGCCGCCCCGAGGCAGAAGTGGGTGCCGAAGCCGAAGGCGATGTGGTGGTTCGGGTGCCGGGTCACGTCGAACGACTCGGGGTCGTCGAAGTGGGAGGGGTCCCGATTGGCCGACGAGTACATGAGGACCAGCTGGTCGCCGGTGCGAATCGTGTGGCCGTGCATCTTGACGTCGGTGGTGGCTACCCGACACATGTTGTGGATGGGCGTCACCCAGCGTATGAACTCCTCGACGGCCACGGTCAGGTCCGCGCCGTCTCGCAACAGCGCCCACTGGTCGGGTCGGCCCGCCAACTCCACCAGCGTGCGGGCGATGACCGTTCGGGTGGTCTCAGCGCCCCCGTCCAGCAGCAGCAGGCTGTCGGAGATGATCTCATCGAGGCCGAAGGCGTGGCCGTGCATGGCGTCAGGCCCTTGGCGTTCCCGCTCGATCCAGACCGACATCACGTCGTCCATCGGGCAGCCCTTGACCACCGTCGGCTGCTTGGACTTGTAGAGCTCGGCGCACGCACCAGCGAACTCGATGGCGGCGGCCACGCCGTCGTGGTCGTGGTAACGGGGGCCGCCCCCAAGGGCGATGGTCCGCTC
>JAAZXC010000145.1 GCA_014240365.1 Acidimicrobiales bacterium
CCGGCGCCCCGACGGCCCGTTCGATCTCGTCCACCGGTATGAACCCAAATGGTCGGACGGTCAGCGCCGCCAAACGGTCCAGCACGACAATGGCCGGCCGCAAGAGGGCCACGAAGGTGCCGTGAGCCCGGATCGTCCACCGGAGGGTCCTCTCGGGGTCGGCGATGGCCAGGTTCTTAGGCACCAACTCGCCCAGCACCATCTGCACGACAGCTGCCACTGCGATGGCCACCAACCAGGTGACTGTCGAGGCCGCACCCGACGCCAGGCCGATAGCGTCGGCCACCGGTTCCAGCAGCTGACCGATTGTCGGCTCAGCCAGCACACCCAAGGCGATGCTGCTGGCAGTAATGCCGAGCTGGGCGCCGGAAACCTGCAGGCGCAGGTCCCGGCGAGCGGCCAGTGCCCGCTGTGCCGACCTTGACCCGGCAGCCGCCGCCTCCTCCAGGCCGGTCGAGCGGGCCGCGACGAGCGCAAACTCGGTAGCCACGAAGAGCGCGTTCACGGCGACCAGTGCCGCTACAGCCAGTAGGCCAACGGCGATCACTGTGAGCTCCCTGTTCGGCCGCTCCCCGGGGGAGCCAGGACCCGCAGCTTGGCGATCCTGTGTCCGTCGACCACCATTACCTCAATTCGCCAGCCCTCAAGCTCAACGATGGTCGCCGGCTCCGGCAATCTCCCTAGACGGTGGAGTACGAACCCGGCCAACGTCTCGTAGGGGCCGTCGGGAACGGGTAGGCCGACAGCATCCCGGACTTCGTCGAGGCTGGAACTTCCGGAAACCATCGTGCCGGCCTTCCCGTCGACCTGAGTCCGAGACACGGGATGGTCGTGCTCGTCGTCGATCTCGCCGACGATCTCTTCCAGGACGTCTTCCACGGTGATGATGCCAGCCGTACCCCCGTGCTCGTCGACCACCACGGCTAGGTGACGGCTGTGTTCGCGGAGGTCGCCAAGGAGATCGTCGAGGTCGCGGGTCTCTGGAACGGCTAGTACGTCACCCATCAGCTCACCGAGCGGCACCCCGTTTCGAGTCTCGGCGGGTCGGGAAAGCAGCGACTTGACGTGCACCACCCCGACCACATGGTCCAGGTCGCCGTCGAAGACCGGAAAACGTGAGTGCCCGGTCTGCTCCGACCGGGCGAGGAGTTCGACTGACAGCGAGTCCACCGACAGGGCCTCCATGTCGAGCCGGGGCACCAGGGCGTCGGCCACTGTCTTGTCACCGAACCGGATGGAGCGAGTAAGTAACTCGACGTCGGCCGTGTCCAGGGTGTCGTCGGACGAGCCGCGGATCAACTCGTCCAGTTCGTCCAGGGTCCGCGAC
>JAAZXC010000146.1 GCA_014240365.1 Acidimicrobiales bacterium
CCGGACCTGATTGCCGGGACCAGCCCCGAATCGATCGACAGGGCCGAGGACCGTGAACAGTGGAGCGTCCTGTGTTCCGAGCTGGGCATTCCGCAGCCTCCGGGCGGCACCGCCGTTGACACGGCCGGGGCACTGGCCGTTGCCGAGGAGGTCGGCTACCCCGTGCTGGTGCGCCCCTCGTACGTGCTGGGGGGCCGGGGCATGGAGATCGTCTACGACGACGCCCAGCTTTCCCGGGCCATGGCGGAGTTGAGCGGCTTCGGAAGCCTCGGGATCGAGGGGGGCCTCAGCGTGGAGCGTCCCGTCCTGGTGGACAGGTTCCTTGAGGACGCCACAGAGGTGGACGTCGACGCCATCAGGGACCACCTGGGCATGGTCGTCATCGGCGCGGTCATGGAGCATGTCGAGGAGGCCGGTGTGCACAGCGGCGACAGCGCCTGCGTCATCCCTCCACCGCATCTCTCGGCGGCCGTGGTTGAACGGATCGAACAGCACACCCGGTCCATTGCCGAGGCCCTGGACGTACGTGGACCGATCAACGTCCAGTACGCGGTCAAGGACGATGAGGTCTACGTGATCGAGGCGAACCCCCGTGCCTCCAGGACGGTGCCGTTCGTGGCGAAGGCCACCGGCGTTCCGCTGGCCAAGGTGGCCAGCCGGGTGATGATGGGAGCCACCCTGGACGAGCTGCGCATCGAGGGGCTCCTGTGCGAACGGGTCGTGGGAGACCACGTTGCCGTCAAGGAGGCCGTGCTGCCGTTCGACCGGTTCCCCGAGGCCGATCCGCTGCTCGGCCCCGAGATGCGCTCCACGGGTGAGGTCATGGGCATCGACCTGACCACCGGGCTGGCGTTCACGAAGTCCCAGATAGCGGCCGGTGGGGCCCTGCCGGACTCCGGGACGGTGTTCATGTCCCTGGCCGACAGGGACAAGGCCGTTGGCCTGGAGGCCGCCAGCGGTCTGGTGGACCTGGGCCTGGAGGTTGCCGCCACCAGCGGCACCGCAGAGCACCTCGTGGCCAACGGCGTGCCCGTGACGACCGTGGTTGCCAAGTTGGGCGAGGACGGGGTCGACGCAGTGGAACTGATCCGATCGGGATCGGTCCAGATGGTGGTGAACAGCCCGCGTGGCCGCGGTCCGCGTTCCGATGGCGAACACATCCGTGCCGCCGCCGGCGCCGTGGGGATCCCGCTACTCACCACAGCCAACGCCGCCCTGGCCGCAGCCCGCGGTCTGGCCGACTGGCGCAGGTTCCCGCTGGCTGTACGGACCCTGCAGGAGTACCACAAGGGCATAGTGGCCGCTCCGGCTGA
>JAAZXC010000147.1 GCA_014240365.1 Acidimicrobiales bacterium
TGACGGGACAGCGGTCGGAGACAGCGCCCTCGAACGCAGCATCCACCAGGACGACATCAGGACGGACCCCATGCTCCTCCAGGACCTCCAACTGGTCTGCGATCAGGTCCGGCGACTCGACGTCCCGTACGAGGTTCGCCACCAGGACCAACGGGCCCGAGCGAACCGCCAGTGCCTTCAATACGTCGGGTGCGAGGGTCGCTGCCAGCACGCTCGTGTAGAACGAACCCGGGCCCAGCACCACATGGTCCGACCCGGAAATCGCCGCAACCACCTCGGGGGGCGACGACACGTCCGGTGGCACGAGTCGGAGCCTCACGATTCCGGCGGCCCGGTGGACCGCCACCTGGCCTTCGACCTCCCAATCGCCGGTGTCGGCAACCAGGTCCACTGGCCGACTCGTCGCCGGCAGGACACGTCCAACGGCACCGACAAGGCGGCCTACCTCGTCCAGTGCGGCAACCAGGTCGTCGCCGGCGCCGACAAGGCCCGCTATGAGCAGGTTGCCGAGGGCGTGCCCATCCAGCTCACCCCCTGAGAACCTCCAGCCCAGTTCGGCCGTGAGCATCGAACCATCACCCAGGGCCTCGAAGCATCGCCTCAGGTCGCCGGGAGCCGGGCCGCCCTCCGCCGCCCTGATACGTCCGCTGGAGCCGCCGTCGTCGGCAATGGAGACCACCGCCGTGATCTCCTCCGCATATGTGCGGATGGCCCGGAGGCTGGTTGCAAGACCATGGCCTCCACCAAGGGCGCAGACTCGCCGTGGATGGTTCACCGCTCGATGTCGCGGTGGCTGACCACCGGATCAAAGCCCCTGCCTCTGAGCATCTCGGCGACCGTCTCGGCAACTGCCACCGACCTGTGGCGTCCGCCCGTGCAGCCAAAGGCCACCGACAGGTACGACTTGCCCTCAGCCACGTACGAGGGCATCAGCACGGCCAGCATGTCGTCCAACTGGTCCAGGAAGTCCTGGGTGGCGTCATGGCTGAGCACGTACTCGCTCACCGGCCCGTCTCGCCCGTTCAACGGTCGCAGGTCCGGTATCCAGTGCGGATTGGGGAGGAACCGGCAGTCGAAGACGAGGTCGGCATCCCTGGGGAGACCGTGCTTGTACCCAAACGAGGTGATCGTCGTGCGCATCGGGCGGTCGTCCACCTCGCCGTAGAGAGCCGACACCCGATCACGCAGATCGTGGACGTTCAGGTCCGAGGTGTCCAGGACGAGGTCGGCAGCTGCCCGGACAGGTTCCATTACGTCACGCTCAGCCTCGATGGCCTCCTGGAGGCCCCTATCCACCGGGAACGGG
>JAAZXC010000148.1 GCA_014240365.1 Acidimicrobiales bacterium
ACATCCTGCTGGCCAACAGCGCTGAAGAGGTCCGACAGCTCGTCGACCTGTACGGAGGAGGCCCGCAGAGTCCTAAGGCCGGCGGCCGGCGCCGCAATCGGCATGTCCGGCGCCGGTACCGTCGACTCCCATGACACGCATGCTCGTCATCCGCCACGGCCAGTCCGAGTGGAACGCCGCTGGACGCTGGCAGGGCAGGGCCGACCCACCGCTGACCGACGAGGGCCGTCGTCAGGCGAAGGTCGCCGCCGGAGCGCTCGGTGCATTCGACGCTGTGGTCGCCTCACCGCTGCTTCGGGCCGCCGAGACGGCGACCATCGTTGCCGAGCACCTAGGCATCGGCCCAGTGCTCACCGATACGGACCTGATGGAACGCGACGCCGGAGAGTGGCAGGGCCTGACACGACCCCAGATACAGGACGGGTGGCCGGGCTTCCTGGATGACGGCCTCCGGCCTCCCGGCTATGAACCTGGCGACGCCATGCTGGCCCGGGTGCTCGCGGCACTGGGGCGGATCTCCGAACGGCTGGGAGACGGCGAGGTGCTCGTCGTATCGCACGGCGGTGTCGTCTACGCCCTCGAGGAGGCCTGCGGGGAACCGTGGAGGCGCCTACCCAACCTGGGCGCCCGCTGGTTCGAACTCTCCGGAGACGACCTGACCGCCGGACCCAGAATTGACCTGGTGCCGGACGGGACAGTCCCCAACCTGCTCTAGTCCGATGCCTCGGGCGAAGCCTCGTCAAGGCGGGTGGCCGCTGACTCGTAGCCCTCCAGGTCACCGCTGTCGACGCGCTCCATCGCCACCTCGATGGTGGCCAGGTCGGCCTCGAGGGCATCCAGCTCGGCATCGTCGATGTCGGCTGCATCCACAGGGGCAGGTGGAGCGTCGCTTGTGGTCGGGTCGGTTGACGGGTCGGTCACGGCGGCGAGGGTACCGTCGGCTGGTGCCAGCCCCGCTGATCCTCCTGCCGCCGTCGGAGGGAAAGGCCGACGGTGGCGACGGTCCCGGTTGGGCCGACGCCGATCAGTCGTTCCCGGGCCTCGCCGACCAGCGCCGGGAGGTGATCCGGGCTCTCGTGGAGGCCATGGGCCTTCCCGCCGAGGCGCGATCGAAGCTCCTGGGGGTGGGAGCGGCGAGGGCGGAGGAGGCGATGGCGGCGGCGGAGGAGGCGGCGAGGGCGGCAGCGGAGCAGGCAGCACGGGTGGAGTCGGCCAAGGCAAAGGCGGCG
>JAAZXC010000149.1 GCA_014240365.1 Acidimicrobiales bacterium
CCAGCAACAGGACGACCACCAACTCGTGACGTCCGCTCACCGGCGGATCGATCAGCGTCGCCGCCATCACCGAGGCCGAGAAGGCGACCACGATGGCCACGCCGCCCAGATACGGAACCGGCGATTCGTGGCTCTTGTGCCCACCGGGTCGGTCCAGCAGCCCGACCCTGACTGCGACGACCATCGCCACCGGTGTGAGGACCATGCAGAGGACCGCCGACGCGCCGAACACCAGCAGGTAATCCCACCAGATTCCCGTCATGGCCCCACCTAGCGTTGCTGGTCTGCGATCACCGCCACGATGATGTCATCCAGACCCGAGGTCGGCGCGAATCCCACGAGATCGTGCGCCCGCGTGGTGTCGGGCACGCGGCGCTCCATGTCCTCGAAACCCTCCTCGTAGGCCACGTCGTATGGAATGAACTCGATGATGCTCGACGAACCTGCCAGATGGACGATCCGCTCGGCCAGGTCGGCCATCGAGATCTCCTCGGTCCCTCCCAGATTGAAGACCCTTCCCAGCGCATCGGGATGCTCAGAGAGGGCCAGGATCCCACCCACCACGTCCTGGACGGAGCAGAAACACCTGGTCTGGCGGCCGTCACCGAACACCGTGATGGGTTCCCCTCGAATGGCCTGGGTCACGAACCGGGGAATGACCATGCCGTAGCTCCCGGTCTGCCTCGGGCCGACCGTGTTGAATAGGCGGACGATGACCGTCTCGAGCCCCTTCTCGCGCCAGTAGGTGTAGGCGAGGATCTCGTCGATGGCCTTAGCCTCGGAATACGACCATCGACTCTTCAACGGCGATCCGAGGATCCGGTCGTCATCCTCGGAGAGCCGGTCCGAGGTGTCCTTACCGTAGATCTCCGACGTGGAGGCCACCAGGACCCGCTTGCCGTACTTGTGTGCCTTCTCGACGACCGTCTCGGTCCCCCGGATGTTGGTCACCAGGCTCTCGAGGGGCTTCTCGACGATCAGGTTCACCCCGACCGCCGCCGCCAGGTGGTAGATGGCGTCGACCCGGGAGACGACGTGGTCCACGAGGTCGGCGTTCAGGATCGACCCGAGGACGAACTCGGCGTCCGGGTTGCCCTGCAGGTGCTCGATGTTGGAGAGCCGCCCCGTCGACAGATCGTCGAGAAGGAGGACCTGGTCGCCACGTTCGAGAAGCCGGTCGGCGAGGTGGGAGCCGATGAAGCCCGC
>JAAZXC010000014.1 GCA_014240365.1 Acidimicrobiales bacterium
GGCAGGCCCAGCATGGTGTGGATGACTGCGAACGGAATGACGAAGGCGTAGTCGGCAATGAGGTCGATTTCGTCACGACCGGAGAGCTCGTCGAGGAGATCGTCCACGATGGCCGTGGTCTGTTCACGCATCCGGCTGATGGCCCGGGGCGTGAAGGTCCGCTGCACCAGCTTGCGAAGACGCGTGTGGTCGGGTGGGTCCAGTCCGAGGATGGACGGGGCGCGTTCCATCTGCCTGTCGCGCAGCGGGAGCATGTGCTCCGGGGTCATGTCCGACGTCTCGAAGCGTTGCACCGAGGTGGCCGGGTCGCGCAGGATCTGGTTCACGTCCTCGTAGCGCGAGACGATGAGGATGCCCATCGGAGTGCGGTGGACCGGGTCCTCATCCCGGAGGCGCTCGTAGTGCGGGTACGGGTCGAGGAGGAAGTCCGGGTCGAACGGATTCCACGACGGAGCGGCCACCTTGCTGTTCATGGGCGGGACGCTATCCAGTCGTGTTCTGCCGCGACGAGACGGGTCGGAGTGCGTGGTCACAGGGCGTTGGCCACCTGGTTGCCGGAGCGGATGGCGCCCTGGATGTACCCGGTCGTTGCTGCGTCGCCGATGACGTCCACGTCGAGGCCGGTGGTTTCCCGGATCAGCTCGCCGAGAGATGCGTCAGGCTGGATCCCACCTGCCAGCACCACCGTGTCGGCCGCCACCGTATGGGTCTCGTTGCCCAGCCGGAACTCGACGTGGCTGGCTGTGATGGCTGTGATCATCGCTCCGGTCCGGAAGACCACCCCGCGGCGGCGTGCTTCGTGGAGGGTTCGCCACCGTCGAGGGTGGGCCATCTCCGTAGCCAGGTCATCTCCCTCCTCGAGCACGGTCACCGCTCGGCGACGCTCGGCCAGGAATTCGGCTAGTTCCACGCCGACCAGCCCGCCGCCCACAACCACGATCCGGCGCCCTACGGGCATCCACCGCCGCGACAGCGACCTGACACGGCTCATGTCGGCTGTCAGGCCCAGGAGTCGGCCACAGAGGAGGACGAGACGTACAGCGGTTCGGGGTCGTCTCCCACCGAGGTCGCCTTCACCGGTGAGCAGGCCTCGCAGGTCGTCGCCGGAAAGGACGTGTGGGAGCTGTGCCCCGGGTACGTCAGGTCTGCTGCGCACGGCGCCGGTGGCGACGACCACGGCATTCGGGTGGAGGCCCGCCACCATCTCCGGCGTCGCCGTGGTTCCGGTCCTGATGTCCACGTCGAGCTCGGCCAGCGACGCCGTCAGGTAGCGGACCAGCTCACCGTTCATCGGGGTGGTCAGTGCGGAGAAGAGGGCCGTGCCGCCCAACCGGCGGGACTTCTCCAGGAGGGTCACACGGTGGCCGCGTTCGGCGGCCACCCGGGCGGCCTCCATGCCGCCGGGTCCGCCACCCACCACCACGATATGGCGACGGAAGTCGGCGGGTCCCGCTGGCGGGTCGTCGTAGTGGCCCAGACGGGCGTTGACGGCACAGACCGGCCTGGCGGACCAGAAGTTCTGGGCGACACAGACGAAGCAGTTGATGCATGGCCGTACGAGGTCGGGGCGACCGGCGGCGAGTCGCAGGGGCAGGTCGGGGTCCGCCAGGAGCTGGCGACCCATGGCGATCAGGTCGGCGCCGCCGCCCACCAGGATCCGTTCGCCGTCGTCGGGACCGATGCGGCCCACGGCAATGACGGGAACGTCCACGGCGGCCTTCACGGAGCGTGCCAGATCCTCGTACTGGCATTCCAGCCATGGAAGTGGCCCGTCGGTGAAACCCGGGCCGCCGGCGGTGGTGGAGTAGGCGGTCACGTGGATGGCATCGGCTCCGGCTCCGACGGCCATAGCGGCGTAGCGGGCGGCCAGTTCCGGGGTGATGCCGTTGGCCATGGCGTAGTCCCGACCGTCCAGCCGGACCAGAATCGTGAAATCAGGTCCGCACCGGTTGCGGATTGCCGTGACGACCTCGACGAGGAGGCGGGCCCGGCCATCGGTGGATCCGCCGTATCGGTCGGTGCGGCGGTTCCAGGCTGGCGACAGGAACGTCGCCAGCAGGTATCCGTGGCCGGCGTGCACCTCCACGCCGTCCAGTCCGGCGGCCTGGACACGCTCCGAGGCGTCGGCGAACCTTTCGACCACCTCGTCGAGCGTCTCGGCCGAGGCCTCCTCGTATGTGGGCATCTTCCCGCCGGTCAGGGTCGCCATTCCCATGAGCTCGTCCATGGTCGTGTCGACCATGATCTCCGAGACGTCCACCTCCGGGACCGGCAGGCTCGGGACCAGCGAGGGCCGACCCTCGGCGGTGTCCACACCGGAGATCCGTCCGTGGTGGTTCACCTGGACGACCATCCGGGAGCCATGGGCATGGACAGCGTCGGCCAGTCGAGCCAGCCCGTCGATCACGCCATCGTGTGACAGCGAAGGTTGGTGACGCGACGTCGCCCCGTGGGGGTAGGCCACGGCGGAGGTCTCCAGGATCAGGAGCCCCGCACCGCCTTGGGCCCGTTCCTCGTAGTGGGCAACGGTTTCGTCGGTGATCAGCCCGTCGTCGCAGTTGTTCTGGTCCATTGCGGGCAGGACGATGCGGTTGCGGAGTTCCAGCGTCCCCACTCGAATGGGAGACAGCAGGTGAGGGTGGGAGCCGGGCGACACGCCAGAGATCCTGCCCGAGGGCGGGTGTCCGCTGCCAGCCCGGAGCTAGACGAGCTTCTGCAGGGCCTTCAGGCGCCAGTCCTCGGTGGTGTCCACGGCGTTGAAGGTGAAGCAGTGGATTCCCGTTATGTCGAGTTCGACTGCCACTCCTGAGAGCGGACCAATGAGCTTGCTCGGGTTGTAGCCACCCGGGGAGAGGAGGCGCATCACCGATGCGGAGTTCTTCTTCAGGTACCGGGCCGAGTGCCCGATTCCCAGTCGGACGGAGATGGCCAGCAGCCTGGCCCGGTCGATCGCCCCGGGTACCCCGAGTTGGCATGGCAGGTCCACCCCGGCGGCGCGGCGACCCTTCAGCCAGTCGGCGATGGTCGAGGCGTCGAAGCACATCTGGGTGGCCATGTAGCCCTTGAGGCCCGCCTCGCGGATCATCTCCTGCTTCTCGACGAGGCCGTCCACCAATGCCTGGTCCGGGATGGTGGAGTGTCCATCCGGATACGACCCGACACCGACCATGTCGATCTCCGGCCCACGATCCAGGAACGACCGGAGGAACCCGGCCGTGTCGATGAACGGTCCCCGGGGATCGGCGTCACCACCGATGCAGAAGACAGTCCTTATGCCCAGATGGTTGATCCTCTGGACGATTCTCTCGACGTGGTCCTCGTCGTCCACCATGCGTGCCGCAAGGTGCGGGATCACTGTGAAGCCCTGTGCGCTGTAGTGGGCGCAGATGTCGAGGGTGTCGTCGACGGTCTTGGCCGGCGAGCAGGTCACCGACACCGTTGAACCGGCCGGCAGGAACATGGACTGGTCGGCGAGGTTTTTGAGCGGTATCAGCTCGTAAGTGATGTCCTCGAGCAGGCGCTTCTGTACTGCGTGGTCGGGCTTGTTGCGGGTACTCATGGTGCCTCCCGGTGGGTTGCAGGGAGCCTCAGCTGAGGCCGACTATCTCGCCATTCTCGTCGATGTCGATGCCCATGGCTCCCGGCTTGGATCCCAGGCCCGGCATTGTCCGCATGTCGCCGCAGATCGGGTAGACGAAGCCGGCGCCGATCGATGCCCGGACCTCGCGCACGGGCAGTGTCCAGCCGGTGGGAGCACCCTTGAGTGCAGCGTTGGAGCTGATCGACAGGTGGGTCTTGGCAATGCAGACGGGCAGGTTGCCGAAGCCGTTGGCCTCGTGGGCGTCGATCTGCTTCTCGGCCTGCGGCGAGAAGTCCACGCCGTCGGCGCCGTACACCTTGTCGGCCACCGTCCTGATCTTGTCCCGGATGGACATCTCGTCCGGGTACAGGACCTTGAACTCGCTGGGCTCCTCGGCGGCCTCAGCCACTGCATGGGCCAGCTCGGCGGCACCTGAGCCGCCATCGGCGAAGTGGGTGGTGATAGCCGAGCGGGCGTTGAACTCCTCGGCAATCTCCTTGATGGCCTGGATATCGATGTCGTGGTCACCCGGGAATACGTTTATGGCCACGACCGGTGACACGCCGTGGACCTGCATGTTCTCCAGCTGCTTGCGGAGGTTGTCTCCGCCCTGATGTACCTCGTCGGGGTTCTCCGCCAGGAGCGCCTCGGGCAGCGGCCTGCCGGCCACGATCTTGTGGTTGCCGGAGTGGGCCTTGAGGCCGCGCACTGTGGCTACCAGCACGGCGGCATCCGGGGCGATGCCCGAGTAGCGGCACTTGATGTTGAAGAAGCGCTCGGCTCCCATGTCGGCACCGAAGCCGGCCTCGGTGAGGAGGAAGTCTCCGGTGTGGATCCCGATCTGGTCGGCGATGATCGACGAGTTGCCGGTGGCGATGTTTCCGAATGGACCGCAGTGGACGAGTGCCGGGGTGCCCTCCAGGGTCTGCATGAGGTTCGGCTTGATGGCCTCCTTCAGGATGACCGTCATCGAGCCGGCCACTCCGAGGTCCTCGGCGGTGATCGGGGTGCCCGATGAGTCGTAGCCGACGACGATGCGACCCATGCGGACCCGGAGGTCGGCGAGCGAGGTGCACAGCGCCAGGGCGGCCATCACCTCGGAGGCTGCGGTGATGTCGAAGCCCGTTTCGCGAGGGATGCCGTCGAGGCGGCCGCCGAGACCGACGACGATGTTGCGGAGGGCGCGTTCGTTGATGTCCATGACCCGGCGCCACGTGATGTTGTGGAGGTCGAGGTCCAGCTCGTTGCCGTGGAACAGGTGGGCGTCGAGCATCGCGGAGCACATGTTGTGGGCCGCTGTCACAGCGTGCATGTCGCCGGTCAGGTGGAGGTTGAACAACTCCATCGGAACGACCTGGCTGTAGCCGCCACCGGCGGCCCCACCCTTGATGCCGAAGGTCGGGCCCATTGATGGCTGGCGGATGGCAATGGTGGCCTTCTTGCCAATGTGGCTGAAGCCCATTCCGAGACCGACGGTGGTGGTGGTCTTGCCCTCGCCCAGGGGGGTCGGGGTGATTGCCGAGACCACGACGTAGCGGGCCTTGGGCAGGTCCGACATCCGCTCGATGGCGCTCAGCTTGATCTTGGCTGCGCCCTCGCCATACGGCTCAAGGCAGTCGGCCGGGATTCCTGCGTCGGCTGCGACGTCGGCCAGCGGGCGCAGGTTGGCGGCGCGGGCGATTTCGAGGTCTGAGGGGAACGACATTGTTCTCTTCTCTGTTCTCTTGTTGGTTTCTGTCGGTCCGTGCTCGTTCGCAGCGGGCCGGGTTCTTGCTTTTCCGTAATGGCTTTTCTGGATTGGATGTTGGCCGATCGTCCGGGTGCCGGTGTTCGGTGCAATGACAGGCCCGCGGACCCCGCGAGTGTAGTCAGTCGAGGACCGTGGATCTACTGTGCGGAAAGGATCACCAATCCCAGTGAATCCATCGGCTGGGCCTCCGGTCAGCCGAACTCCTCGGGAATGACCTCCTTGCGGCGGGCGATGAAGTCCAGCATCGCCTCGTCGGCCGATTCGTCCAGCGGTGGCGCCTCGTAGTCGTCCAGCATCTTCTTCCAGATGCCGTTGGCCCGTTGGGCGGCGTCGAGGCTCCCGTCCTCCTCCCACTGTTCGAAGGAGTCGTTGTTGGCCACCTCGGATCGGGCGAAGGCCGTCTCGAAGTTGGCCAGCGTGTGGGCCGTGCCGAGGAAGTGTCCACCGGGGTTCACCTCGCCAATGGCTTCCATGGCCTGCCCGTTCTCCGACATGTCCACGCCGTCCACGAACGTGGCGGCCAGGCTGCACTGGTCGGCGTCGATGATGAACTTCTCGTAGCCCATGGTGAGGCCTCCCTCCAGCCAGCCGGCTGAGTGGAGCATGAAGTTCACGCCGGCCATGAGCGACGGGATGAACGTGGCCATTGACTCCGAGGCCGCCTGGGCGTCGGGCACCTTGGAGGCGCAGAGGTTTCCGCCTGAACGGAACGGCACGCCGAGGCGGCGGGCAAGGGCTGCGACCGTGTAGAGGACCAGGGCCGGTTCCGGTGTTCCGAATGTCGGCGCCCCGGTCTGCATCGACATCGAGCTGGCGAACGAACCGAAAACCACCGGCGCCCCGGGGTTCACCAGCTGCACGAACGTCATGCCTGCGAGGGCCTCGGCCAGGGTCTGCGCGGCGACGCCGGCCACCGTCACGGGTGCCATTGCTCCGGCCAGGATGAAGGGACTGATCATGGTGGCCTGGTTGGATCGGGCGTACGCCTCGGCGGACCCCAGCATGGTGGCGTCCCAGGCCATGGGCGAGGAGGCGTTTATGAGGCTCGTCATCACGGTGTTGTGCCGTACGAACTCCTCACCGAATACGAAACCGGCCAGGTCAATGGAGTCCTGGGCCCGCTCGGCGGCGGTGACCGACCCCATGAACGGCTTGTCGCTGTAACGCAGGTGGGAATACACCATGTCCAGGTGCCTCTTGGACACCGAAATGTCGACGGGTTCGACGATCGTGCCGCCGGAGTGGTGGAGCCCCGGGCTGAGGTAGGCCAACTTCACGAAGTTGCGGAAGTCCTCGATTGTGGCGTACCGGCGGCCTTCGTCGAGGTTGCGTATGAACGGTGAGCCGTATGCGGGGACCAGCACGGTGGCGTCGCCGCCCACCTGGACGCTGCGCTCCGGATTGCGGGCGTGCTGGGTGTAGACGGCCGGGGCCGAGGCCTGGATGATCTGGCGGCACATGCCGCGTGGGAACCGGACCCGTTCGCCGTCCACGTCGGCCCCGGCATCGGCCATCAGGGTGAGGGCCGACGGGTAGTCGCGGAAGTCGATGCCCATCTCGGCGAGGATCGTGTCGGCATTGTGCTCGATGATCTCGAGCCCCTCGACGGACAGCACCTCGAAGGGGGCCATGGTCCGGGTCAGGAACCCGCGAACCTCGGTCGAGGTTTCGGCCCTGAGTGCCTGTCGGGCTGCGCGACCGCCGCTGCGGCGGCCTCGTGGTGCATCGCTCATGGCTGGATTTCCTCTCCCGTTGCGGCTCCGCGACGGCGTCGTCCGGACCGTTGCGGTCCGGTTGTGGATATGGCGGGTCGCTGCGGGAGTGTGATGCGTCTCGTCAACCCGGGGTATTCGGCGGTGCGATGGGGGATGGCCATGGCGTCCACGAAGTGCGCCTGGAAGGAGGGTTCGAGGGCTGTCTCGATCTTCTCGATCCGGCCAACCACGTCCTGGATTCCAGTTCGGGCCCGGCGCGATAGCAGGGCGATGACGGCGCCGGCCCCGGCGGCGTTGCCCACGCTGGAGACCTGGTCGGGGTCGCAGTCCGGGACCAGGCCCAGCACCGTCGCGCGCACCGTGTCGATGTGGCTGCCGAAGGCCCCCGCCAGCCCGATCCTGTCGATGTGATCCACCTCCAGGTGGTCCATGAGTAGTCGGATCCCGGCGTAGAGGGCTGCTTTGGCCAGTTGTATCGCCCGTATGTCGTTCTGGGTCACGAGGAGCCGTTCGCCACCGTCGCCCGGATCGTGGAGAAGGTAGGAGAAGGTCCTACCGTCGGCTTCTATGCGGTCCGACGGCCTGGTGCCGTCCCCGCCGATCACGCCGTCGGCGGTCATGAGGCCAGCCAGCCAGAGCTCGGCCACGACCTCGATGATGCCTGATCCGCAGATGCCGGTCACCCCGGTGGAGGCGGTCCCTTCGGCGAAGCCCTCCTCGTCGGACCACGGCTCCACCCCGATCACGCGGATCCTGGGTTGGCTGGTGGCCGGATCGATCCGGACCCGCTCGATGGCTCCCACTGTGGCCCGCTGCCCGGCGCTGATCTGCGCGCCCTCGAATGCAGGTCCGGTGGGACTCGATGCAGCCAGGATGCGGCCGCCGCCGGCAAGCACGATCTCGGCGTTGGTGCCGACGTCCACCACCAGGTACACGTCGTCGGCCTCGTGTGGCCGGGTGGCCAGGATCACAGCGGCGGTGTCGGCTCCGACGTGGCCGGCTATGCACGGCAGAACATGGACGCGGGTGGAGGCATGGGCGTTCAGGTCCAGGTCGCTGGCCGCCAGGTCGAGTGCCCCGTCGACGGCAAGGGCGAACGGCGCACCACCCAGGGGGGTGGGGTCGTAGCCCAGGAACAGGTGGTGCATGACCGGGTTTCCCACGAGGACCAATTCGAGCACCTCGTCGCGCTCGGCACCGGCCTGCACGCAGAGCTCACCCAGCAGGCTGTCCAGGGTCTCGCGCACGGCGTTGGTGAGGGCCACCTCGCCGCCCGGGTTCATCATCACGTAGGAGACCCGGCTCATCAGGTCCTCGCCGAACCGGATCTGGGGGTTCATGGCGCCGGTCGTCGCCAGGACCGTGCCGGTGGCCAGGTCGCAGAGGTGGCCGGCAATGGTCGTGGACCCGACGTCGACAGCCACGCCGAGGGCACGGTCCCGGAGGCCGGGCCACGCTGCCACCACGAGGTTCCCGTCGCGGATCGCCACGGTGATGGTGCGCTTCCCGCTGGTAAGTGCCGCCTGGAGTTCGGCGACGATCCCGGCGGCGACCGATATTCCCGTCATGCCCCACTGGTCGTCCAGGGCCTCGACCAGGCGTCGCACCTCGCCGATCGACTCGTCCAGGGTCGGCTCGGGCACCTCGACCAGGCGAAGGACCACGACGGGATCCAGTTCCAGGTCGCCGAGGTCCAACTCCTTGCGGACCACTTGTCGGTGGACCTGGCTTCCGGCCGGTACGTCGACCACGAGGTCGCCGCAGACCGTTGCCGCGCAGGACAGTCGGTGGGACCCGTCCAGCGGCCGACGGCCCCGGTAGGAGTCCTCTACCTTGCTGCGGGGCGATACGTGGTCGGCGGCGACGGTCATGCCGTGCTTGGCGAAGTCGCCGAAGGTCGGCTCCACCTGGCAACGCCCGCATATCCCACGGCCCCCACACACCGAGTCCAGGTCGACGCCCAGTTGTCTGGCGGCATCCAGAAGCGTCGTCCCGACGGCTATCTGGCCGCGCCGACCTGACGGCGTGAACACCACGAGGTGTTTGTCAGGTTGGTCATCGGTGCTCATTGGAAGGTCCTGGCTCCAGGGCTGGTCGGGGCCAGCCTCAGGCGACCGTACGGTGGCGACGGCCCTCGCGCTGTCCGCGGGCACCCAGGGCAGCGTTGGGGTCCCGATTGGCCCGGATCCAGGCGGCGCAGTCGCGATCGGCGCCGGTCATGACGTCGGCGGCCTGGATGGCGGTCTTCACCTCAGGGTGGAGCGGGCTCATGATCGCCGACGTCATGCCGTGGCTGATCGCCATGGCCAGGAAGGTGCCGGTGATCGCATGACGGTTGGGCAGGCCGAAGCTCACGTTTGAGGCGCCGCAGGTGGTGTTCACCTTCAGCTCTTCGCGTAGGCGCCGCATCAGGGCGAACACCTGGCGCCCGGCGGAACCCATGGCGCCAATGGGCATGACCAGTGGATCGACCACGACGTCCGCAGCCGGTATGCCATGGTCGGCGGCCCGTTCGACGATCCTCTTCGCCACGGCGAATCGGACGTCGGGGTCCTCCGATATGCCGGTCTCATCGTTGGAGATGGCGACCACCGCCGCGCCCGCCCGGGCCACCAGAGGAAGGACCCGCTCCAGGACCTCCTCCTCGCCGGTCACCGAGTTGACCAGGGGCTTGCCCTGGTAGACGGCCAGGCCTGCCTCCAGGGCCTCGATGATCGACGAGTCGATGGAGAGGGGAACGTCGGTCACTGCCTGGACGAGCTGGATGGCCCGGGCCAGGAGGGCGGGCTCGTCGGCCAGCGGGATGCCGGCGTTGACGTCCAGCATGAGAGCGCCTGCCTGGACCTGGGCAATGGCATCGGCCTCCACCCGACTGAAGTCGCCGGCCTTCATCTCCTCGGCGAGGAGCCTGCGGCCGGTCGGGTTGATCCGCTCGCCGATCATCACGAACGGTCTTCCGAAGCCGATAGCCACTTCACGGGTGGCGGAACTCAGGATTGTGTCGGTCATCTGGATCGTGCTCTCTGGTGGGGGACCGTCGGCTGTGACGGTCTCTGGGTGGGTTGACTCAGTCCTCGACGCCACCCGAACGCACCAGGCGCTCGAGCCGGTCCTTCGGGTAGGACCCGTCGAGGCGGGCGGTCTCTTCTGCCACGGCTGCTGCCATGTCGGCCGGGCATGGAGTGCTGACGCGGCGCCATTGGGTGATGTACGAGTCGGAGTCCTCCATCCCGGCCACCATGGCTGCGCGGTCTATGGCGTGCTGGAAGCGTGCGTCGAGCAGCGCCTTCTCCCTGGTCCTGCCCTGCTGGGCGGTTACCTGTGCGGGGATATCGCGCCAGTAGATGGTGACGAGCTTCGCTGCCATGGGTTCAGGCGCTCCTCGTGTAACCGGTACCGGATCCGACGGTAACCAGGTCGGCTGCGGCGGGCTCCCGACCGGTGGAGGCAACGGCGGGTAGGCCCAGCCGGACGATGCTTGCCTCCAGGTTGCCGAGGCCCGTGCGTCGAAGCTCGAAGTCCAGGCCGAGTCGCACAGCGGCGGCCCTGGCCCTCTCGACGAGCTCTGGGTCATCTGATTGGGCCAGGTAGACGAGGCGTCGGTAGTTGGCGAACACCTGGGGCAGCAGCTCCGGGTGTGTGTCCAGCCAGAAGGCCTTCACGACCAGGCGGTCGAAGTGCTTCACCAGGTAGTCGGTGAGGAAGAAGGTGCCCAGTTCCTCGGCGTGCAGCTGGGCGAATGCCGAGGAGCCGGTGAAGAACTCGTAGCAGTGGTCACCCGGCAGGCGTTCCACGCCCAGTTCCGCGCATACGGCGTCGAGGCGTCCTCCCGTGCCGCAGTCTCCGTAGCCCACGAAGATCCTGTCGTAGCGTCCCGCTGCGGCACGAACGCGCTCGGCGACGGCGTCGGGGATCACGTCGGGGGTGTTGTGGTACGAGGCGGGAAGGCATTCCACGTCAACGTGGTCGAGGCCGTTGGCCTGTACGACCTGGAGTAGTTCGCGGGCGAGCGCACCACAGGCGACGACGAGGGTGCGACCGCCCGGTGCCGTTGGGGCGCCGGGTGGGTTGGTCATCTGGAGCGGTTCAGGCTGCTGCGGCGCGCCGCTCGGCGATGAGGCTGGAGGCGGTCTCTGCGGCCACGGCGGCGTCACGGCAGTAGGCATCGGCACCGATGGCCTCACCGAACTCGTCGTTCAGCGGTGCGCCGCCCACGAGCACTATGTAGTCACCGCGGAGGCTCTTCTCCACCAGGGTGTCGATGACGACCTTCATGTACGGCATCGTCGTGGTCAGGAGGGCCGACATCCCGAGGATGTCCGGCTTGTGCTCGTCCAGTGCTCCGAGGAACTCCTCGACGTCGGTGTTGATGCCGAGGTTGATCACCTCGAAGCCGGCGCCCTCGAGCATCATTGCGACCAGGTTCTTGCCGATGTCGTGGATGTCGCCCTTGACGGTGCCGATGACGACCTTGCCAATGGGCTTGGCGCCGGTCTCGGCCAGGAGGGGCCGCAGGATGGCCATGCCGGCCTTCATGGCGTTGGCGGCCAGGAGGACCTCGGGAACGAAGAGGATGCCGTCGCGGAAGTCGATGCCCACGATCCGCATTCCCTCTACGAGGGCGTCGTTCAGGACCCGGTTGGGGTCCCAGCCGCGCCCGAGCAGCAGGTTGGTGCCCTCCGTGATCTCATCGGCCAGGCCGTCGTAGAGATCGTCGTGCATCTGGGCGGTGAGCTCGTCGTCCGGCAGGTCCGCCAGGATGATCTCGTCGTCGATGGGGTTCTCTTCAGCCATGATGCGCTCCGTTGCGAATCGGGGACCACCGTCGGCGGCCTGCTTGAGCCTTTGGACGCCCTGTGGGCTGCACGGGACTGACGCAACGCCAGCCAGAAGAACCAACAATCGGTTCCCATGGAGTGGGAAGCACCCGTATGATGGGAACTCTACAGATCGAGCGTCGGTCTGTCCACACTTTGGGAACTAAAGCCCACAATGTGGGATATACCTGAGATCCGGACAACAAGGGAGTCTGACAGTGCAGACGGTTCAGAGCATCGACCGTGCATTCCAGATCCTCGAAGAGGTGGCCAGTGACCCGGGGGGCATAAGCGACCTCTCGCGGCGCCTCGATCTCCCGACCAGCACGGTGGCCAGGTTGTTGACCACCCTCGAGCGCCTCGGGGCCGTCGAGCGACTGGTGGACGACAACGGCTACCGCATCGGATCGGCCATCGTGACCATGGCAGGCAGCATCGACCCCAACCAGAGTCTCTTCGCCGTCGGCCAGCCCCACATGGTCGACCTTGTGGAGCAGGTGGCCGAGGCGGTCGGACTCTCCATCCCCGCCGGCTACGACGTCCACTACATAGGCCAGGTGAACTGCGCCAACCCCGTCCAGGTGAGGGACTGGACGGGTGTCAGCCTGCCCATGCACGTCGTGCCGTCAGGCATGGTGGTCCTCGCCCACTGGCCCGACGAGGCCATTGACCGCTACCTGTCCAGGAAACTGGATCGGTACACGCCCGGGTCGGTGACCGATCCGCGACGCATCCGGGAACGCATCGAACGGATTCGGGACGAGGACGTGTCGTGGATGGAGGAGGAGTTCGCCGAAGGGATCAGCTCGGTGGCCGCACCGTTGTTCAACGCATCCGGTGTGGTGGTCGGGGCCCTCCACAGCCACGGGCCCACCTACCGCTTCCCGGACGAGGCGCTACGGGACGTCATCTCCGGCCGGGTGCGGTCCACCGCCCAGGCCATCTCGGCTGCCCTCGGCCACGTGGCCTGACCCCACCGGACCCGGAGTAGGACGGGTGGGGTCAGCTCCGCCAGGTGTTGCGAAGGGTCTCCAGGCCGCCGTCGACGGCAATGGTCTGGCCGTTCACGTATCGGGCTGCAGGTGAGGCCAGGAAGACCGCCATGGCAGCGATGTCGCGACCTTCCACGAAGGTCCGCATGGACACCTGCTTCTCGTAGGCGTCGCGGAGTTCCGCCACCGGTACCCCGGTGACCGCGGACTCGGCCGCGATCACACGCTGCATACGGTCGCCGTCGACCGAGCCGGGACACAAGGTGTTAACCCGGATGCCGAACTCGCCCACCTCCATGGCAAGCGTGTCTGACAGCCCGATCACGGCGTACTTGGATGCGGCGTAGGGAGATCGCATCGGGAACCCGGTCACCCCGGCCGTCGACGAGGTCAACAGGATCGAGCCGCCACCTGCCTCACGCAGGATCGGCACCGCAAGTCGACAGCACAGGAAGGCGCTGCGCACGTTCACCGCCATCGTCAGGTCCCATCCCTCGACCTCGAGGTCCTCGATAGGGCCGACGGGGCCGGCGATGCCGACGTTGGCGCAGAGCACGTCGAGGCCCCCCAACGTCGCCGCCACGTCTACGAACAACTCGTCAACGGCGTCGGCGTCAGACACATCGAGGGTGCTCAGGCCACAGCCCTCCGGAGGCTCGCCGGCGATGTCGGCGACGTGCACCCGGGCGCCGTCGGCCACGAAGGCCTCGGCCATGGCGCGCCCGATCCCGGAGGTACCACCGGTGATGAGCACCCGCTGCTGGTCTGCCACCCGGTGTCCACCTTTCCTCAGAGTGGGGACGGCCGTCGGTCGCCGGGAGGGGTCCGTCGGTCGTTGGTGGCGAAACTAGTGCTCTCGGCTCGGCTCGGCTCGGCTCGGCTCGGCTCGGCCTGGCCGGGCCGAGGGTCGCCACCCGAGATTTCGTCCACCGGGTCCGTCAGCATCCGGTGGGGGTCGTCGGTAGGATCACGCCGCTCTGCGGCGATCGCCGAAGGGCCAGCCCCAACCGCCCCGGGAATGTCTCCACGAGCCGTCCCGGCTGCGCTCCAGGAGAACAATCGAATGAGTGACTTCCCGACTCGCGCCAACGTCGTCGTGATCGGAGCAGGCATCGTCGGCAACTGTCTTGTCGGCCACCTGGCCCGTCTCGGCTGGACCGACATGGTCCTTCTGGACAAGGGCCCCCTGCCCAACCCCGGCGGTTCCACTGGCCACGCCTCGAACTTCATCTTCCCGGTGGACCACAACAAGGAGATGGCGCTGCTCGGTGAGCAGAGCGCCAACCAGTACCGGGATGCGAACCTCTCCGTGGACTGCGGGGGCATAGAGGTGGCCCGCACCGAGGACCGGATGCGTGAGCTGGATCGCCGGATGACGTCAGCCAGGGCATGGGGCATCGAGGCGCACCTGCTCACGCCGGCAGAGGTGAAGGAGCTGGTGCCGTTCATCAACGAGGATGTCATCCTGGGTGGCTTCTACTGCCCGACCGTCTCGGTGGTGGACTCGCTCGAGACAGGCACCACGATGCGCAGGGAGGCCGTCGAGACGGCCGGCTGCCAGGTTTTCGCCAACACCGAGGTCCTCGACGTGGAGACCATCGAAGGCGAAGGCGGGGTGACCACGGTGTCGTCGGTCGTCACGGACAAAGGCACCATTGCGGCCGACTACGTCGTCATCGCCTGTGGCGTCTGGTCCAACCGGATCGCCAACATGGCCGGCGCCACCATCCCGCTGGTCCCCGCCGTCCACCAGATGGCCGACGTCGGCCCCATGGACATCCTCGCCGAGACCAACAACGAGATCGGCTACCCGATCGTCCGGGACATGGACACCTTCTGCTACGAGCGCCAATCGGCCGGTTCCATGGAGGTCGGCTCGTACGGCCACCGGGCGATCCTGCACCACCCGGACGAGATTCCGTCCAACCAGGAAGCGGCCCTCTCGCCGACCGAACTGCCGTTCACCGATGACGACTTCGACCCGCAGATGGAGTCGGCCATCGAGCTGATGGACATGCTGGGCGATGCTGAGATCAGGTACGCCATCAACGGTCTCCTGTCGCTCACGCCGGACACCATGCCCTGCCTGGGGGAGACGACCGAGGTCCGCAACCTCTGGTCGGCCGCCGCCGTATGGGTCAAGGAGGGCCCCGGAATGGCCCAGGTCGTCGCCGAATGGATGACCTACGGCTACCCCCGGGTGATCGATGTGCACGGAGCCGACATCGCCCGCTTCTACGACGACGAGCGGACCGAGGAGCACATCTGGTCGCGTGCCGACGAGCACTTCATCAAGACCTACGGCATCGTCCACCCGGCCGAGCAGTGGGACGGGCAACGCAACCTCCAGGTCGGCCCCTACTTCTCTCGTCAGGAGGACCTGGGAGCCGAGTTCTTCCAGGCTCGCACCTGGGAGCGGCCCCAGTGGTACGGGTGCAACGCCGATCTGGCGGAGCGCTATGACCTCTCGGAGCGTGAGGTCGAGTGGGACAACAGGTGGTGGAGCCCCATAACCATCGGTGAGCACCTCAACCTGCGTGAGAACTGTGGCGTCGTCGACCTGAGTGCCTTCCAGATATACGAACTGGAGGGTCCGGGTGCCGTGGAGTACGCCGACCGCCTGGCCGTCAACAAGGTCGACGTGCCGGTTGGCCGCTCGATATATACGCCGTGGCTGACCCCCGACGGTGGCTTCCACTCCGACCTCACGATGATGCGCCTGGGCGAGGACCGCATGCGAATCGTCACCGGCGTATTCGATGGTGGCCGCGACGAGTTCTGGACACGGCGTCACATGCCGACCGATGGTTCGGTGACCTTCTCGAACATCACGAAGCAGCTCACCACGCTGGGACTCTGGGGCCCCAATGCCCCGGCGGTGCTGTCGCAGCTGACCGGTCAGGACCTCAGTCAGGAGGGCTCCCCATACGGCTCGATCCTCGATGCCGATGTGGCCGGAGTTCCCTGCCAGTTGTTCAGGATCTCGTACGTGGGCGACACCGGCTGGGAGATATACGCCCGCTGGGATGACGGCCCGAAGTTGTGGGATGCCCTAATGGAAGCTGGTGCCGACATGGGAATCCGCCCGACCGGCGGTGGCGTGTACGGCTCGTCTGGACGCCTAGAGAAGGGCTACCGCCTGATGGGCGCCGAGCTGGAGAGCGAATACAACCCGCTCGAGGCCGGGCTGGCCCGACCGAGGGTGAAGGCGGCTGACTTCATTGGCAGGGACGCCTACCTCGCTGCCCGCGCCGCGGGCGACCCGGAGGTGCTCATGTGCACCCTGACCGTCGAGGATCAGACCGACAGCCAGGGCCGGAAGCGCCACATGATGGGCGGCAACGAGCCGATCCTGACCCTCGACGGTGGTCGGATCACTGACAGCCACGGCCGTGTGAGTCGGGTCACTTCGGCCGGCTACGGACCTTCGGTGGGTAGGCACCTGCTCATGTCCTACCTGCCCCTCGAACTGTGCACGCCGGGAACCGACCTCCAGGTCATGTACATGAACGAGCTGTTCCCGGTGAAGGTGGCCGGCAGCGGCGCCGTGTTCGACCCCGCCGACACCCGGCTGAAGGCATGAGAATCCTGGTCTGCGTGAAGCGGGTGCCCGCCCCGGGTGCCCGCATCAACGTCACCGCCGACGCCATGGGGGTCGACTCGGCCCATCTGGGCTTCACCACAAGCCCTCACGAGGAATGCGCCGTGGAGGAGGCGGTCACTCTCGTTGCCGAACACGGCGGCGAGGTCACCGTCATGACGCTTGGGCCGCCCGAGGCCGAGGAACAGCTGCGCTACGCCGCCAGCGTCGGAGCGAACCACTTCGTCCTGGTTCCGATCCAAGAGGTGGACTGGGACCCACAGCGCACGGCAGCAGCCCTGGCTGGTGCCATTGCCGACGTCGAATCTGTCGACGGAGCGTTCGACCTGATCCTCTTCGGGAACGAGTCAGCCGATGCCGGTGGCTTCCAGGTCGGGGTCCGGGTGGCCCACGCCCTCGGCCGGCCGGTGGTCAACGGCATAAAGGGAGTCGACATCGCAGATGGCGTGGCGACGGCCCGCCGGGAGGTTGACGGCGGCTTCGAGGTCTACAACCTGCCCATGCCGGCGGTCCTCGGCGTCAAGGAGGGGATCAACCTGCCCCGCTATCCGACGATGAAGGGCCGATTGGCTTCCAAGAAGGCCGAGGTGGTCGTTGACGAGCGCTCACCGACTGTCGGCGGCCAGGTCCGTGTACGGCTGCACCGTCCGGTCGAGACCGTGAGCGAGACGGTGATCCTGGGGACCGGTCCGGAGGCCGCTCCAGCGGTAGTCGACCTGCTGGAGGAACTGGGGCTGCTCACATGAGCCTTCTGGTGGTATGCGACCACGATCGTGGGGCCCTTGCCGAGGCGTCGCTGGAGGCTCTCGCCTTCGGGCGCCCCCTGGCTGCCTCGGCCGGGCTGGAGATGGCGGCCGTGGTCGTCGGCGAGGGTGCCGAGAGCGCCGCTGTGGACCTCGCAGCCCATGGGGCGTCGACCGTCCACGTGGCCTCACACGAACTGCTCGTCGACTTCGGTCCCGAGGCCTGGGGTGAGACGGTCACGCAGCTGGTGCGGTCAAGCGGCGCCAAGGTGGTGCTCGCCTGTGGCACGGACCGTGGCAACGAGGTCATGGCCCATGTGGCGGCCCGCCTCGACCATCCGTTCGTCGCCAACTGCAGGTCTGTGGAGCCCGGTGCCGGCGACTGGACGATGACACGCGTGCAGTGGGGTGGATCGCTGCTCGAGGACATCAGCCTGACCGCCGAGGTGGTGCTCGTGACCGTCGCCCACCATGCGGTGGAGTCCGCCCTGGCCGATGCCCCGGCATCCGGGGTGGTTGTCGATTTCAGACCCGACCTGGATGCGGCGCTCGCCCACACCATCGTGGCCGACCGGGTGGTCCTCACCAGGGGCGTGACCCTGTCGACCGCACCGGTGGTGGTGGGAGGGGGCCGTGGCGTGGGTTCCGCCGAGGCCTTCGGCCCGCTGGAGGAACTGGCCGGACTACTCGGCGGCGTCGTCGGGTGCTCGCGTGCGGTGACCAACAACGGGTGGCGTCCGCACAGTGACCAGGTCGGGCAGACCGGCACCAGGATCGCCCCGGACATCTACATCGCCAGCGGCATCTCCGGCGCCATCCAGCACTGGGTTGGAGCCATGGCGGCCAAGAACATCCTGGCCATCAACACCGACAGCGAGGCCAACATGGTCGCCCGCGCTGGTCACGCAGTGATCGGTGACCTGCACCTGGTCATACCGGCGGTTATCGACGAGATCCGGCGTAGACGAGGCTGATCGGGACCCAGCCCCTGACGGAGTTGACCATCCATACCCCGTCGGCCCGGCCCAGGTCGCCACGCCGGACCACCTGCTCGACCACCTCGCCATCGGCAAGGAGTTGGGCACGGAACGTGCCCGGGAGCAGACCGCATGAGACCGGCGGGGTCACGAGCCGACCGTCGAGGCGCACGACCAGGTTCCCGATGGTTGTCTCGGTGAGCTCGCCGACCTCGTTCCAGAGCAGGACGTCCGGGGCTTCGGGGAATCGGGCCCTGGCATCGTCGTAGACCTCGCGCAGGGTCGTCTTGTGGAACAGGAACTCGTGCCCGCTGGTCACAGGTTCCAGGTCGATCGGAACGTCCCATGCCCCGGTGGTGGGTTCCGGCGCCTCGGCGACCTGGAGTTCCACCCCACCGTCGGGCGCGCCCAGGAGTCGGAGGCGGCGGGGTCCGTCTGCATCCACGCCGTCAAGCAGCGCGTCCACCGCCCCAGCGTCGAACTCGAACCCGAAGTGGTCGGCCGAGGCGGCCATGCGGTCCACGTGACGGCTCCGGAGGGCGACCCCTCCATCCGGGGTCCACGCCATCGTCTCGAGGAGTCGGAAGTCGGATCGGGCCCGTCCCAGCACCCGGCTCTTGTGCTCCACCTCGGTCCACTCCTCGTCCGGATTCGAGTCCCAGACGATGCCGCCGCCGACCCCGTACTCAGCGGTTCCGAGGTCCCGGTCGATCCAGATCGTCCGGATGGCGATGTTGAACTCCATTGTCCCGTCCGGTGCAATGGCTCCAATGGCACCGGTGTAGATGCCCCGGCCGTCGCCTTCGAGTGCCTCGATGATCTCGCTGGTGCGGACCTTCGGTGCCCCGGTGATCGACGCAGCGGGGAACAGCGCCAGGAACACCTCGGCCAGCCCGGCGTCGGAGTCGGCCACGACGGTCGAGGTCATCGTGTGGAGTGTGGGATACGTCTCCACCGTGTGGAGAGCAGGCACCCGGACCGTGCCGCACTCGGCGATCCGGCCGAGGTCGTTGCGCACCATGTCCACGATCATCGTGTTCTCGGCCAGGTCCTTTTCGGAACGCGCCAGGTGGGCCGCCGCCAGCCGGTCGAACTCGGGATCCTGGTGGCGGCCGATCGTGCCCTTCATCGGGCGTGAGGTGAGGCGGCGTCCCTCCTTCCGGAAGAACAGCTCCGGTGAGGCTGAGCAGACTGCACGGTCACCCAGGTCCAGGTACGCCCCGTGGTCGGCCTGCTGGGCCCGGATCAGGTCCCCGAACATCCCCAGTGGGTCTCCGCTGAAGGGCGACCGGAGTCGGATCGTGTAGTTGACCTGGTAGGTCTCGCCGGCGGCGATGAGCTCGCGCACAGTCCGTACCGACGTCAGGTAGGCGGTCTTTGAGCGGTTGGGCGTCCAGGGGCCGACGTGGTAGCCACCGGTGGCCGACGGCTGGCCATCCGGACCGCCGGTGGCTGGTCTCGGAGCATCGAACACCCCGAATGACACCAGCGGGCACCGCGGCACGCGGGCCGCCCGGACGGCGTGGTCGAAGGCCGGTCCTGCGTCGTAGGAGACCATGCCGACCACCCAGCTGCCATCGGCAGCGGCCCGTTCCGCGGCCTCCATCGCAGCCGGCACCTCACTCAGTTCGTCCGCCACGATGGTCCGGCGCGGCGAGTCGAACGAGAGCCAGACACGTTCGCCGTCCATGGGGAACTGCAGTACCGCCCGCTGTACCTCAGGTCCGGTCATGGGTCTCTGGTCACGCCCCGCCGGTCACCGCGAGGTGGTACCGGTGGGACCCTCGCGGTCGAGGCGTCGGACGAACACGCCGGAACGGGGCTTGGGCTCGAAGTAGGAGGACTTGGGTGGCATCAGGTCGTTGTCGTCGGCCACGGCCATCAACTCGCCGACCGACGTGGCGTGCACGACGAAGCCGACCCGGTCGTCGGCGTCACACCTCCGGACCAGGGCTGTGAGGCCGACCGGCTCCGGTATGTAGTCGATCATCGGATCGCTGCCCGGGTCGGTGATGCCGAACGTCGGCGCCAGGACGCCGTCCTGTAGGCGGGACACGTCGAGGCGGTCCACCGCCCGTGAACCGGTCGCCGCCGGGAGCTCCAGGGAGAACCACTGGCCACCCACGTAGACGCCGACCGTGCCGGGTCCCGTGGGCCTGGCGTCCTCGGCGTCCGCCCTGGGCTGCAGGGGTCCGCATTCCGAGAGTGCCTCGATGATCGTGGCGGCACTGCGCCCGGCCCGATCACCCACCCGGCGGTGGAAAGGCAGAACCAGCATCTGGGCATCCGGGAACAGCACGGCCTCTGTCCACTGCAGGGGATGGTCCGGGTGCGTGGGAGCCACCCGGTTCCGGGCCTCCTCGGCTGCGGCCAACCGGTGGTGGCCGTCAGTCACGTAGAGGGTCCTGTCGCCCATGGCGCCGATCAGGGCATCGGCGTCTCCGCCGGCCACGGCCCAGACCGTCTGGTGGACGCCTTCGCTGGTGGATTCGAGGATCGGCTGGCCGGCGGTGCACGACGCGATCACGGAATCCAGTGCCTCGTCGGTCCGGTAGGTGAGCGAGATCGGGCTGGATGACATGCCGACCTCCAGGAGGTGACGGGTCAGGAGGTCGGCCCGACCCGGCCGGACCGACTCGTGGCGAAGGATCCGCCGGTCGTCGGGATCGGTCACAGGGACCACACCCAGGATCCCGGTCTGGGAGTGGTCGCCCACCTCCATCCGGTACAGGAACAGCGATGGTTCCCCGTGTTCCACGTAGGCGCCGGCGTCGTAGATGCGTTGCATGGAGGTGGCGCACCCGGCAATGAGGCCGTCGATGTCGTCCTGCTTGTCTGCCGGCACGTCCTCCTGGGAGCGCGTCACGTGCAGGAAGCTGTACGGATTGGCTTCGGCGAGTGCAGCCCGCTGCTTCGGTGTGTAGGCGTCGTAGGGGCCGGTGGTGACGCTGTCAGCCCACTCGGTGCCGATCACCGGGCCCGGAAAGCCCCGCAGGACGGTCACTGGTCGCGGCCCCGGGTCTGGATCTGGATCACGTTGTCCAGGGCAGCCAACTGTGTGGTGACCTCGGAGGTCACCTCTCCGGATACATCAATGATTGCCATCGCCGCGTTCGAGCCCTCAAAGACCCTGTTTGCCATGGTCTGGACGTTTATGTCGGCTTTCCTGAGCACCGCCAACGCTGCCGCCAGTACGCCAACCCGATCGAAGTGGCGAATTGTGATGGTGGACGTTCCCACCCGTGTCCGGACCACGTTCACGCAGTTCGTCGGATCACCGGCCCGGTAGGCCTCGATGACATCGATGGCGCCCGCCGAGGTGGCGTCCTGGGCCTGCTGGGTGGAGGCACCGATGTGGTGGGTGCCTACGACCATCGGGTGTGCCGCCAGCCTGGAGGCGAACTCGCCGACGCTGCTGTCCGGTTCGTCCCTGAACACGTCCAGGCCCGCCCTGATGCCCTTCGATTCGATTGCGTCCAGGAGGGCCTGTTCGTCGACCACCTCTCCACGGCTGGTGTTCAGGAGGATCGAATTCGGCTTCATCTTTCCGAGGAAGTCGGCGTCCACGAGGTTCACGGTCCGTTCACCGCCGGGCACGTGGATCGACACGATGTCGGACTCGGCGAGGATCGCATCCAGGTCGTCGACCAGGCGGATGCCGACGGAGCGGATGCGCGCCTCGATGTCGGGCCGCCGACCGGCCTTGCGTTCGGCGATCACGGCCATGCCGAACGAGCGGACCCGCTCGGCGACGGCGAGGCCGATCTCGCCCACGCCGATGATGCCGAAGGTCCTGCCCATCAGGCCATCGGCCTTCGAGTAGTCCTTCTTGTTCCAGATGCCGTTTCGTAGGTCGTTGGCGGCTGCCGGGATGTGCCGGTCGAGGGCCAGCAGGAGGCCGAGGGTCAGCTCGGCGACGGCCACCGAGTTGGTGCCGGGCACATTGCATACGTAGATGCCGGAGCCGGCTGCGGCATTGCAGTCAATGGTGTTGGTGCCGGCGCCGGCACGGACAATGAGGCCCAGGTTGTCGGACCTGTCAATGGTCGCCGCGGTCACCTTGGTGCTGCGTACGACCAGGACGTCGACGCCTTTGATTACATCGGGTATGTCGTCGGCGTCCAGCTCGGGAGAGACGATGCACTCGTCTCCGGCCTGGCGGAGGAGGTCGACGTAGGAGTCGGGAAGTGCATCGGCAAACAGGATCTTCATGGGAACTCCTTCGGCACGCCGACGCCGGCACCTCTGGTGCGGACGGCGGGGTAACCTGCGCGGGTCTGGGATGGCTCTCGGCCGCTGGAAAGACTACGTATGGCCATGCCGGAGCACAATGGGCGGTCCGCGACAAGTTCGATCGGGCCAGGTCACCCTGCCGTTGGCGGGGAGTCAGGGGATGGGCAATGACCCGAGCCATGAACCGCGAGGTGATCATCTCGTGTGCCGTTACCGGCTCCGGTGACACGACCCGGCGCAGCGAGCACGTGCCGGTCACGCCTGAACAGATCGCAGCTTCAGCTCTGGACGCTGCCGCCGCAGGTGCGGCCATCGTGCACTGCCACGTCCGGGACCTCGAATCCGGAAAGGGGACCAGGACGGTCGCCCTCTACCAGGAGGTGGTGGAGAGGATCCGGGAGAAGGACGACGAGGTCATCATCAACCTGACCGCCGGTATGGGCGGCGACCTCAACGTTGGACCGGATGACGACCCGATGTCATGGCAGCCCGGCACCGACCTTGTGGGTGGCCTCGAACGCCTGGCCCATGTGGAGGCGATCCGTCCGGACATCTGCTCCATGGACTGTGGTTCGCTGAACTTCGGTGACGACAATGAGGTGTATGTCTCCACACCGTCGATGCTCAGGATCATGGCGGCACGGGTCCGCGAGCTGGGCGTGCGTCCCGAGCTGGAGGTCTTCGATACCGGAAACCTGTGGTTCGCCGAGACGATGATCGCCGAGGGACTGATCGACCCCCCGTACTGGATCCAGCTCTGCCTGTCGATCCCGTACGGCACGCCGCTCGACGTCGGGATCCTCCAGGCAATGGTGAACCGTCTGCCCGCCGAGGCCGAGTTCACGTCGTTCGGTCTGGGCGCCATGCAGATGCCCATGGTCACCCAGTCGGTGATGCTGGGAGGCCACGTGAGGGTCGGGTTGGAGGACAACCTCTACCTGGAACGCGGGGTGATGGCCACCAACGCCCAACTGGTGGCGAAGGCCGTGACGCTCGTCGAGCTGATGGGCGCCCGTATCCAGTCGCCGGCCGATGCGCGCCGGCTGCTTGCGATCGGATGATCCGGACTCCGAGCTGAAGGGTCCGTGCCAGTGATGCAGACTCGCACGATCGGGGTTGTGGGCACCGGGGTGATCGGTGCCGGCTGGGCCGTACGGGCCCTGGCCCGTGGCCATGACGTGCTGGCCTGGGACCCGGCACCTGGAGCCCAGGAGCGGCTTCGCTCCGCCGTGTCGAGGGCATGGCCGTCGGCTCTCAGGCTGGGGCTGTTCCCGGGCGCCGATCCAGCCCGGATCACCTGGATGGAAACCGTCGAGGAACTGGCAGCCCGAGCGGACTGGATCCAGGAGAACGCACCGGAGAATGAGGATGTAAAGCGGCCGTTGATGCGCACCCTGGCGGACCATTCGGGCCCCGAGGTGGTGATCGCCTCCAGCTCGTCAGGCCTGCTGCCTACACGGCTCCAGGATGGTTGCCGGCACCCGGAACGGATCCTCATAGGTCATCCGTTCAACCCCGTCTACCTTCTGCCGCTGGTCGAGGTCGTTGCCGGTGTGCAGACCTCTCAGGCGGCCATGGACGTCGCGGTTGCCCACTATGACGACCTGGTGATGTACCCGCTGGTGGTACGTACCGAGATCGAGGGCTATCTCTCGGACCGTCTCCAGGAGGCCCTGTGGCGCGAGGTGCTCCATCTCGTCAACGACGGTGTGGCGACCACGGGCGAACTCGACGATGCCGTGAGCTACGGCCCTGGGCTGAGGTGGGCCGGCATGGGCACCAACCTCACGTTCCACCTGGCCGGAGGCGAAGGCGGCATGCGCCACATGCTCAGCCAGTTCGGGCCGGCCCTGAAGCTCCCGTGGACGAAGCTGGTGGCACCCGAGCTGACCGACGGTCTGGTCGAGGCCATGGCGGACGGTTGCGAGGCACAGGCCGACGGTCGGTCGGTTGAGCAGTTGGAACGCCTCAGGGACGACTACCTGATCGGTGTGATGCGCTCGCTGCGCCCACTGGAACTGGGTGCCGGTCGTCTCATTGCCGAGCGCGAGGCTCGTATCCACGAAGCCTCCGGCATCACCGCGTGGGCTGCTGGTGACCCGGTATCGGCGCCGCTGGCCCTGTACGAGGCGCCGGTCGAGCCGGACTGGGTCGACTACAACGGCCATATGTCGGAGTGGGCCTTCCTGACCGCTTTCGGCTGGGCCAGCGACAAGTTGTTCCGGTACATCGGGATCGACGAGGAGTACCGCGCTGCTGGATACTCGTTGTTCACGGTGGAGACCCACCTCAATTATGTGAAGGAGGCATCGCTGGGGGATCCGCTGCGCTTCACGACACAGATACTCGGCGTCGACGCCAAACGCCTCCATCTCTTCCATGCCATGCGCCACGCTGGAACCGGCGAACTGCTGTGCACCACCGAGCAGATGCTGCTCCACGTGGACACCGGGACCGGTTCCACGGCGCCGATCCTGCCGGGCCCGGCCTCAACCCTTGCCGCTATCGCCGCCGTCCATGCCGACCTGCCGGTCCCACCACAGGTGGGGCGGGTCATGGGCCTCACCTGACCGCCCAGCCGGTCCCCGACCCACGGAGCACACCATGGACTTCGCCCTGACAGACGAGCAGGAGATGATCGTCGAGACGGTCCGGTCATTCGTCGAGCGCGAGCTGGTTCCCCACGAGGACGAGGTGGAACGGCTCGGCGACATGCGCCCTGAGCTGGTGGCCGAGATCCGAGAGCGGTCTCTGGCCGCCGGCATCTACGCGGCCAACATGCCGGTTGACCTGGGTGGTGGTGGTCTGGACAACCTCACGATGGCGCTGGTCGACCGGGCCTTCGGCTGGACGTCGTACGCGCTCCACTACGTGGTGGCCAGGCCCTCCAACATCCTGCAGGCCTGCACGGGCGACCAGATCGAGGAGTACCTGCTCCCGACGATCCGTGGCGAACGGGTTGACTGCCTGGCGATGAGCGAGCCGGACGCAGGCTCCGATGTGCGGGGCATGTCATGTAGGGCGGTTCGCGACGGCGACGACTTCGTCATAAACGGCACCAAGCACTTCATAAGCCACGCCGACCTGGCCGACTACACCATTCTCTTCGCTGCAACCGGCGAGGAGGAGACGCCCCGGGGGCCGAAGAAGCTCATCACCTCCTTCCTGGTCGACCACGACACGCCGGGCCTCGAGCTGGCCCCGGGCTACGAGTCGGTCTCGAACCGCGGGTACCACAACCTGATCCTGAACTTCGACGACTGCCGGGTGCCGGCGTCAAAGGTGCTGGGCGAGCAGGACCGGGGTTTTGACGTGGCCAACGAATGGCTGGGGTCCACTCGCCTCCAGGTGGCATCGGTGTGCCTGGGGAGGGCGGACAGGGCGATGTCGGTGGCGCTGGACTGGGCGGCCTCCCGGGAGCAGTTCGGCCAGAAGATCGGGAAGTTCCAGGGCGTCTCGTTCAAGTTGGCCGACATGCGCACTGCCATGATCGCCGCCGAACTGATGACCTACCGGGCGGCCTGGCTGATGGACCGGGGCACCATGTCCGACGGTGACGCTGCGATGGCGAAGATCTCCTCAACCGAGATGCTGCAGTTCGTTTCCGACGAGGCCATCCAGATCCTGGGCGGCATGGGCCTCATGAAGGAACTTCCCCTGGAGCGGATCTGGAGGGATGCTCGGGTGGATCGCATCTGGGATGGCACCAGTGAGATCCAGCGGCACATTCTGAGCCGCGAGATGCTCCGCCCTCTGGGCGCCTGAACCGGTCGACGGCAGGGGGTCAGGACCGCATGCACCGACTGGCCCGACTCCTGGCTCCGACGTCGATCGCCGTGGTGGGAGGTCGTCCGGCCGAGCTGGCCATACAGCAGTGCCTTGCGCTCGGGTTCGAAGGCGAACTCTGGCCGGTCCACCCGACCCGGTCGGAGCTGGCCGGCCACGCGACCGTCCCGAGCATCGCGGAGCTGCCGGGGTCACCGGACGCCGCTCTGGTGGCGGTCAACCGGCACGAGACGATCGAGGTGGTGGCCGCCCTTGCGGCCGTAGGTGCAGGCGCCGCCGTCTGCTACGCATCGGGCTTCGCCGAGGTGGGCGGGGTCGGCATCGACCTCCAGACCGACCTGGTGGCGGCGGCCGGGTCGATGCCTGTGCTGGGCCCGAACTGCTACGGCACGGTGGCTGCGACGGTGGGGGCGGCCCTGTGGCCTGACCAGCAGGGCCTACGGCGATGCCGGCGGGGGGTGGCCTTCGTGACACAGAGCGGCAACATCGCCCTGAACCTCACGATGCAGAGTCGCCGGATGCCGATAAGCCACGTGCTGACCGTCGGCAATCAGGCGGACGTCGGCATCGAGGAGTGCATCGAGGCCCTCGTCGGCGACCCGTCGGTGTCGGCGATCGGCCTGCACATGGAGGCCCTCGGCGACGTCCCCAGGTTCGAGGCCGTCTGCAGGCGGGCATCGGAAGCCGACGTGCCGGTGGTCGTCCTGAAGACGGGTTCCTCGACCCTGGGTGCCCGGATCGCCGTCTCGCACACCTCCTCGATGGTCGGTGACGCCACCGCCTACCGGGTTCTCTTCGAGCGCCTCGGCGTTCGACAGGTCGAATCGATCCCGGAGCTGCTGGACACGCTGGCCGTCCTGGACCGCCTCGGTGGCATCCCGGGGCGGCGGCTGGTCTCGATGAGCTGTTCGGGGGGCGAGGCATCGGTGGTCGCCGACCGGGCCGAGTCCTTGGACCTGGACTTTCCGGCGTTCGACGAGGGGCATGGTGCCCGCATCGCCGGCACGCTCTCCGAGCTGGTGTCGGTCTCCAACCCGCTCGACTACCACACCTTCATCTGGGGCGACCCCGGGCGTCTCAGGGCCACCTTCACGGCGGTGATGGACGGGCCGCTGGATGCGGCGATGCTCGTACTCGACTTCCCGTCGGCGGGTCTCGACGACTCCGGATGGTGGCCGACCCTGGGCGCCTTTGCAGAAGCCTGCCGAGACACCGGGGTGCCCGGGGTGGTGGTGGCATCGATGGCCGAGAACCTCCCCCCGGAGGTGGAGGCGGCGACCGATGAGGCCGGCATGGTCGCCATCCGTGGCATCGGTGAGGCGCTGAGGGCACTGGAGGCGTCGGCGTGGTGGGGCAGCCGGCGGACCCGATCTCCGCTGCTGGCGGTTGCGCCGTTCGATCGCGACGGCCTGCGGACCCTCTACGAGGTGGAGGCCGGCGGCCTCCTGGAGGCGGCGGGGGTGCCCGTTCCACGTGGCTTCGTCGTTCCAGCCGTCGATGCCGTGGCGGCCTGTGGGTCCCTGGCTGGGCGGGTCGTGGTGAAGGCCATCGGGACGGCGCACAAGACCGAGGCCGGCCGGGTGGCTGTAGGGCTGGCCGGTGCCTCCGAGGTGGGCGCCGCTCTGGATGCCATGGACCTTGCCGACGACGCCGAGGTGCTGGTCGAGGACTTCGTCGACGACGCCGTCGTCGAGTTGCTGGTCAGCATCCGGCGGGAGCCGCCGGTGGGCTGGCTCCTCACGCTGGGAATCGGCGGCACGCTGGTGGAGCTGCTGGGCGACACCACCAGCCTGCTGCTCCCAGTGGATGCCGCCGAGGTGATCGTCGCCCTTAGGAGCCTGGCCGGGTGGCCGCTGATCGAGGGACACCGGGGGAAGCCGCCAGCCGACCTGGATGCGCTTGTGGCGACCATCCTCGGGATTGCCGGGGTGGTGGAGATGCGCCCCGACCTGGTGGAGCTGGAGTGCAATCCGGTGCTGGCCCGCCCGGTCGGAGCGATCACGGTCGACGCCCTTGCAACCGTGGTGGACTGACCCGTGAGGAGGACACCCGTATGAACGAAGCCAACGATGCCGACGCTGAGACAGACGCGAACCAGACCGCCGCCGCCTCCGGCCCGAGGGTGCACACCAGGGTGGACGGAGGCGTCCTGTCGGTGGTGCTGGACCGCCCGAAGGCCAATGCCATCGACGCGGCAACCAGTCGCGAGCTGGGCTCGGTGTTCGCAGGGTTCAGGGACGATCCGTCCCTGAGGGTGGCGGTATTCACGGGTGCCGGAGAGCGGTTCTTCTCAGCCGGATGGGACCTCGGGGCGGCCGCTGCCGGTGAGGACTTCGAGGCCGACTACGGCGAGGGCGGATTCGGAGGGTTCTGCGAGCTGCCGGGGCGCGGCAAGCCGGTGGTCTGTGCGGTGAACGGAATGGCCGTCGGTGGTGGATTCGAGATCGCCATGGCAGCGGAGTTCGTCGTGGCCGCCGACCATGCCCGGTTCTTCCTGCCGGAGACGGGTCTGGGGATCATCCCGGATGCGGGTGCCATCCGCCTGCCCCGGATGCTCCCGCACGCGATCGCCAACGAGGTGCTCTATGGCGGTAGGAGGTTGGACGCGTCCGAGGCCGAGCGCTGGGGTCTGGTGAACCAGGTCGGGGCCGCCGCCGATCTGGAGGATGCCGCTATGGAACTGGCCAGCCGGATCGCATCTGCCGCACCGCTGGCGGTGGAGGCGGTGATGGCCATCGACCGGGCCACCCGCCACCTATCCCTGGGCGAGGCCTTCGGGCACCTCCGATCCGGCGACCTCGAGGCCTATGAACGCATGCTCGTGTCGGAGGACGCGAAGGAGGGCCCCCGTGCCTTCGCCGAGAAACGCGATCCCTACTGGCAGGGGGCATGATTTCCCAGGGGGAAATCCGTATGTCTGCAAACCGCGCTAGGTTCGGGGCCGACGAGCGCCCCTGAAGGGGGCTGGTCGCAATGGTCGGACGACGAGGTCCGATCTGACACCATTTATGGGGGACACATGAGCCAGCGCCTCACGACGCCGATGGTCCGCGATGACGGAGTTCTCCGCGAGGCGACCTGGGAGGAGGCCCTCCAACGGGCCGCCGACGGGTTCCGCTCGGTGCTCGACGCACACGGACCTACGGCCTTCGGCATGTTCAGCTGTTCGAAGACCACCAACGAGGTGAATTACGCCGCACAGCGGTTCACCCGCAGGGTCATCGGTTCCAACAACATCGACAGCTGCAACCGAACTTGACACGCTCCCAGCGTCGTCGGTCTGGCGACAGTCTTCGGAGCGGGTGGCGGTACCTCCTCGTATGTGGAGGTCGAGAATGTGGACGCCGTCGTCATGTGGGGCACGAACGCCCGTAACGCCCACCCGATCTTCTTCCACCACGTGATCAAGGGCATCGACAATGGTGCCCGCTCGTGGACCATTGATCCACGACGGACCAGCACAGCTAAGTTCACCGACTCGTGGCTGGGCCTGAACGTCGGAACCGACATCGGTCTGGCGAACGGCGTGGCCCGTGAGATCATCGCAGCGGGTCTCACCGATGACGAGTTCATCCGCAATGCCACCACCGGCTACGAGGAGTTCGTGGCATTCGTGGAACCGTGGACTCTGGAGCACACCGCTGAGGTGACCGGCGTGCCGGCCGAGGCGATCCGGGACCTGGCACACGGCTACGCCACCGCACCCACAGCCCAGATCTGCTGGACGCTGGGCATCACCGAGCACCACACGGGCGTCGACAACGTCCAGTCCCTCTGCAACCTGGCGTTGCTCACCGGACACGTGGGCCGCTGGGGTTCGGGCCTTGTTCCCCTGCGCGGCCAGAACAACGTGCAGGGTGGCGGCGACATGGGTGCCCTACCCAACAAGTTGACCGGGTTCCAGGACGTGGAGGACGACGAGGTTCGGGCGAAGTTCGAGGCGGCATGGGATTGCGAGATCCCTCCGAAGAACGGCTGGAACCTCACCCAGATGTTCGAGGCCATGGAGCGCGACGAGTTGAAGGCCGTGTACGTCATCGGCGAGAACCCAGCAGACTCGGAGGCAGACGTCAAGCACGCACGGGCCATGTTGGAGAAGCTCGACATGCTGGTCGTACAGGACGTTTTCATGACCCGGACGGCAAAGATGGCCGACGTGGTCCTGCCCGCCGCCCTTGGATGGGCAGAGTCCGACGGCACTGCCACCAACAGCGAGCGTCGGGTCCAGCGAATGCGCGCAGCCGTGCCACCTCCCGGTCAGGCCCGTCAGGAGATCGGGATCATCAACGACCTGGCCGCCCTCATGGGCGACGACGCCTGGGGGAACCCGACGGCCGAGGAATTCTGGGAGGAACTCAGGACCGTGTCACCAATGCACGGCGGGATGTCGTGGGAGCGTCTCGAGGCGGAGGGCGGGATCCAGTGGCCCTGTCCGACCGAGGACCATCCGGGGAGCCCTTTCCTGCATGGTCGTCTATGGGAACGGCCGGTCCAGGGCCGACGGGCCCCCTTCTCGTGCGTGGAGGACCGTCCGCCGCTGGACGTGCTTAGCGAGGAATTCCCGTTGCGTCTCACGACCGTCAGGGCACTGGACTCGTACAACACAGGTGTCCAGACCAGCGGGTACTCATCGCCGATTCGCAGCGGGGAGGCCCTCCAGGTGTCGGTTGTGGATGCGGCAGCCCTGGGTGTCGTGGCTGGCGAGCGTGTGCTTGTCTCCTCGCGGCGCGGCGCCATCCGGATGACGATCGGAATCGAGCTGGAGTTGGCTGTGGGCCTCTGTCACACGACCTTCCACTTCCCCGAACTGGCCGACGTGAACCAGATCACCAGCGACGCCGTTGACCCGAAGTCGGGGACCGCTGAGTTCAAGGCGGCGGCGATCCGCATCGACCGACTGGACGAGGACGACCGGGCGGAACTTGACGAGAGGGTCGGGGCAGGTGCCTGACCTCTACTTCAGCGCCGTCGACGAGGCCACCGATGCCGAGAAGATGGCGGTCGACGAGGCCATATCCGACTGGGGTCCGGTCACGATCCGGGTGTCCGAACGGCTCGTGACCGGCGGTCGTGCCCGCGCCCGTGAGCGCCGGCACCTCCTGCTGCCCGCACTCCACGCTCTTCAACGTGCCGCCGGTTGGATCAGCCCCGGAGGGCTCGACCATGCCTGCCGAGTCCTTGAGGTGCCACCGGCCGAGGCCTACGGCGTGGCGACCTTCTACCACCTGTTCACCCATGAGCCGCCGGCCGCCGACGACACGATCCACGTGTGCGACGACATCGCCTGTCGCCTCGTAGGGGCATTGGGCCTGATCGACGACCTGCGGACCGGGGGCCACAATGTGAAGGCCAGCCCGTGTCTGGGCCAGTGCGAGCGGGCTCCGGCGGTGATGGTCCAGCGCATGGGCCGGCCGGACCTGACGGTCACCGCCACCGACGGTGGAACCGTGAGGGTGGCCGATGTGGCCGTGGCCATCGACTCGGGCGTCTCGACCCCGTCGGTGACGGTTCCCCAGGAGGGCGACCCCGGCCTTCGCCTTTTGGCACGTGTCGGCGTGGTGGATCCCACCAGCCTCGAGGAATACAGGGCCAGCGGCGGCTATCAGGCACTCGAGGCCTCGGTGGCCCTCGGCGGCGATCAGGTCATTGCCGAGGTGACCGCCTCCGGTCTCTCCGGACGCGGTGGAGCGGCCTTTCCGACCGGCATCAAGTGGCGGGGCGTCGCCGACCAGGAGGGGCGCCCGCGTCATCTCGTGTGCAACGCGGACGAGTCCGAGCCCGGAACCTTCAAGGACCGGGTGATCATGGAGGGTGATCCCTTCTCCCTGGTGGAGGCCATGACGGTGGCAGGCCTGGCGATCGGTGCCGAGCAGGGCTGGCTGTACATCCGCGGCGAGTACCCCGTGGCGATCGAACGTCTCTCCGGTGCCATCTCAGCGGCCCGTAGTGCCGGGCTGCTGGGCGACGATGTCGCCGGCTCCGGTCGACGCTTCGACATCTCCCTCCGTAGCGGCGCCGGTGCGTACATATGCGGTGAGGAGACGGCGCTGTTCAACTCGGTTGAGGGCTTCCGTGGCGAGCCGCGCAACAAGCCGCCTTTCCCGACCACGCACGGGCTCTTCGGAGAGCCGACGGCCATCAACAACGTGGAGACGCTCGTCAACGTGCTGTCCGTCGTGCTGGCCGGCAGCGCCGCCTACGCGGCGGTGGGTACCGAGCGCTCACCGGGCACCAAGCTCTTCTGCCTCTCAGGCCGGGTGAACCGTCCTGGTACCTATGAGGTCGAGTTCGGAGCGACGCTGGGCGACCTGATCGATCTGGCCGGCGGCCTTACGGATGGAAGCCGGTTGCGGACCGTGCTGCTGGGTGGTGCGGCCGGGAGCTTCGTGGGGCCGGAGTCCCTGGACCTCCCGTTGACCCTGGAGGCCACGCGGGAAGCTGGTGTATCGCTGGGGTCGGGCGTGATCATGGTGTTCGACGAGTCCGACGACATGGTCGAGACCGTGCGCCGGATAGCCGAGTTCTTCCGTGACGAGTCGTGCGGCCAGTGCGTGCCGTGCAGGGTCGGAACTGTTCGCCAGGAGGAGGTCCTGGTCCGCCTGGGTCGCGGCGCCGTCCTCGACGACGAGCGGGAACTGCTCGACGACCTGGCAGCCGTGATGAAGGACGCCTCGATCTGTGGCCTGGGCCAGACTGCGTCCGGTGCCGTGAGGAGTGCCCTGGACATGGGGCTCCTGGCCGTAATCGCTGAAGGGATTGAAGGGGGAGGGCAGTGAACGACACGCCGGTAGCGGTTCCGACCACATTGGTGGAGATCACCCTTGACGGTGAGGCCGTGAGGGTTCCCAAGGGCTCGACGATCCTGGATGCCTGCCGCCGTGAGGGAATCGACACCCCGACGCTCTGCTGGGCCGAGAACCTGACTCCGGTCAACGTCTGTCGCGTCTGTGTCGTGGAGGTCGAGGGCTCACGTGTGCTCGTGCCGTCGTGCTCTCGACCGGTGGAGGATGGCATGGTCATCGCCACGGACTCCGAACGGGTCAGGACCAGTCGGCGGATGGTCTACGAACTGCTCGCCTCTTCCGTTGAGATGGATCGGGCCGACCGCGAGGTCCACGAATGGATGGAGCACTACGGGGCACGTCCGGAACGGATGGGGAAGCGTTCGGAGATCGCCACCGTGGCCCAACCGGTGAAGGTCCAGGACGACCTCTACGTTCGGGACTATGAACGTTGCATCCTCTGCTACAAGTGCGTCGAGGCCTGTGGCGACGATGCGCAGCAGACCTTCGCGATCGCCACGGCAGGCAGGGGCTTCGATGCCCACATCTCCACCGAGCACGATGTCACCCTGCCCGACTCGGCCTGCGTCTACTGCGGCAACTGCATCGGCGTCTGCCCTACCGGAGCCCTGACATTCAAGACGGAACACGACATGCGCCTGGCCGGTACCTGGGACGAGGACATCCAGGAGGTCACCACCACCGTCTGCTCGTTCTGTGGTGTGGGATGCAACCTCGAGCTGCACACCCAGGACGACCGCATTGTGAAGGTGACATCACCGTCGGACCACTCGGTCACCCACGGACACCTGTGCATCAAGGGTCGATTCGGATGGCAGCAGCACGCCCACTCCTGACCAGGACGACCACCCAGCCCATGATGTCGGCCCCGGGTAGGTGCTCACCGTGCTCACGCGACACTACGGACGCCAGGCCGTCGGCTTCGATGGCATCCAGCTCAGCGGGGAACGTGCCTACGTCCCAGAAGTGGTCGTTCAGGCCCACCACCACGGCCCCGCCCGGTCGCACGGCCCGGATGACGCTGCGCAGGGCATCGGGTCGGATGTGGGCGAACGAGAACACGCCCACGGCCACGGCATGGTCGTATGTCCCGTCTTGAATACCCAGTCCGGCGTTCAGGTCGGCTTCGAAGAGCCGCCTGTAGACCCCGGTCCCGGCTGCGCGTTCCAGCATGGGTGGCGAGAAGTCGCAGCCGTCCAGGTCGGCGAAGCCGACATCTCGCAGGGCGATGCCCGAGAGCCCGGTGCCACAGCCGACGTCCAGGACGCTCCCTGAGCGGTCGGCCACCTCATCCAGGGCGGCGGCGCATCGGGCCGGCTGGGCGTACTCGTTGTCGACGCCGATCTCCTGGTCGTAGGTGGCGGCCCAGCGCTGGTAGTGGGCGAGGGTCTCCTCGCCGGTTTCCAGGTCGTATGCCGTGGCTAGGAGGCCTTGGGGTGGCCGACCTTCGGGTGGGAGGTCTGGCCCGTTCGCGTGATGGTCCGACATGGCTGAACACTACGACGGTCACCTGCGGGGGACATACAGGGCCGGTGTCGTGGGTAGTCGTACTGTTCTCCAGCCTGCCGTTTGAGACGATCATTTCCCATGATACGGGAGGGCCTGGCCGCATTACGAAAGGGTGACGTATGGGCCTGTAGGGAAGATTCATGTGACAGACGTCCCATTCGCGCTTAGCGTGGTGCGCTGGTGGTCGAGGGCCACCGAACCGGTCGCCGAACTGACGGCATGGACCGGTGTTCGCCAAATGGAGGAAAATGACAATGTTTCGATGTGCGCGCGTTCCACTCGCGCTGCTTTTGGGCTTCTCACTGATCGCCGGAGCCTGTGGCTCCGACGATGCCGATGAGGCCGCTCCTGCGGCGACGACCGCTGCTCCTGCTGCGACGACCGCTGCTCCTGCTGCTCCTGCGACGACTGCTGCTCCGGCCCCTGAGGCTGTGGCGACGGTCGAGGACCATCTTGGTGATGGTTCCCTCGGGACCGTCGAGGTTGGTCCCGGCGAGGAGATCCAGATTCGTTCGTTGAACGCCATTTCCGGTGATGTGGCGTTCCTTGGTATTCCGAACCAGCGTGGTGTCGAGCTCGCTGTTCGTGACTACGGGCCCATTGGTGGCCATGACGTCACGATAGGCACCGGTCTTGATGACCTCTGTTCGGCTGATGGTGGTCAGGCTGCGGCCCAGACAATCGTTGCCGACGAGGATGTCGTAGGCATTATCGGTACCAGTTGTTCTGGTGCGGCTACGGCTGCTTCGCCTCTCGTTTCTGAGGCCGGCATGGTGATGATCTCGGGTTCGAACACGTCTCCGGCACTCACCAGCGACCTTGCTGGTACGGCTGGTCCGAACTACAACCCGGGCTACTACCGCACGGCGCACAACGACCTCTACCAGGGTGCTGCTGCAGCGAACTTCGCCATTGACGTGCTCGGCGTGTCGACCGCTGCTGCGATCCATGACGGTGACCCGTACACCCAGGGTCTTGCGCAGGCTTTTGCTGATGCGTTCGAGGCTGGTGGTGGCACGATCACCGGGTTCACGGCTGTGAACAAGGGCGACACCGACATGGTTCCGGTCCTGACCGAGATCGCTGCCGGTTCACCCGAGATGTTGTTCTTCCCGAT